>JAJZZC010000334.1 GCA_021797775.1 Bacillota bacterium | reverse complement strand
CATGGCGACGGGGCCCGGCCAGGGCACGCGGGCAAGGGGTGCGCCTGCCCTGCGGGCGCACCCCAGACACGGGGCCTCCGCGCAGGGCCGCCAGCGCTGGCGGGCGCCCGAAGCCGCCGGATCCCACGGAGAATACAAATCTCGACCCCGACGCGCTGCGGGGGCCAACGAGAGCGTCGCGCCCTGTCGGCGGGCGAGGGCACTCAACCGTCCAGGATGAAGCGCGGGCCGGGCCCGCGCTTGGCGGCGATGTCACCGGGGTGTGCAGGCCGCATGCTTCCAGGGAGAGGCAGCCGCAGCCGATGCACCCGTCCAGCTTGTCGCGCAACCGATGGAGCCTTGCGGTCTGTGCGTCGATGCGCGGACGCCACGACCCGGCGAGCCTGTGCCAGTCCGTGGCGGTCGGCGTGCGCAGCTATGGTCTCCACCAAGGCCGGGGTGGGCTGGTCGAACTCGACCTGAAGGCCGTAGCGGCCGAGCAGTTGGGAACTGCAGGAGTTTCGCATGGACCTGCCCCATCGCCGCCAGGTGCGCCTCTCGGTCCAGATCCGACCACTCGCTCGCAGGTCGGGATCCTCGTCCTCCAGTTCGTTGAGGGCCACCACGAGGGCCGCGAGGTGGCCGCTGGCGCCGCTGAGGCGGGCCCGCACGGTGGTGACGGCGGAGCCGAGTCCGGGGGCCGCCACGTCCTGAGCCGCGCCGAGGGCATCGCCGTTGCGGACCGCCGAGAGCCCGAACCCCGAACGTAAGCATTCGGTGAAGTGCGTGCCGAGCCACTAGCTGTGGTACGCGCTCGCCACGGGGCTGCCGTCGACCCACCAGGCGTAGCGGTCCCAACGCAGTTCACCGAACAGGTACTCCCGAACAGCGCCACGACGTCGCCCGCCCGCGCGACGGCCGCGTCGCCGCCCGCGCGCGCCAGCGGTGGCACGGGATACCTCAGTGATGCAGGGCCAGCCCCACGCGGTCGATGACGAACACCTTGCCCTCGAAGTGCCCGAATCCCCGCCACGCGGCTCCGTCGGACCAGAGATCGAATTCATGGTCGGACGGCGGCTGCGGGTCGCCTTGCAACCCCTTGAGGTCGAGTCCAGCCGGCATGTGGCGGCGCCCCTCGATCAGGTATTTCGCCAGCGCGTCGACACGCCGGTTGATGTCGGCCATCTGGCGCCGGCCCTCCCACCGGCGGGCGCTCTCTTCGAGGTGCGGGCCGAACCGTATCAGCGCGTGAGGCGGCTCGAGCAGCCTGGTCTCGTAGATCTGCCTGGCGCACGCCTCAAAGAGCACGAGACCCAGGAAGCTGAGCTTCGCCACTCCGTCGCGTACGGTGACCAGGGATTCGCGCACGCCCACGGCCTCCTCGGCCGGGACGGGGGCGACGTGCATGCGGCGCAGGGGGTCGAAGTGCCTGACGACCTCCCCGCTGTCGATGGAGAGCGGCAGGCGGGGGATGCGGATCAGTTCGTCGCTCTGCTCGAAGATGTAGACCAGTTCGTCCGCGTACAGCATGCCGAGCGCGCTCATGTAGCCCTGCCAGCTCTTGAAGCCGCCGGACAGGTTGTAGACGACGTGGACGCCGTTGGCCCGCTGCTCCCGATCCGTTTCCTGGCACCAGTCGACGGCATCCTCCATCCCGGCCTCGAACGCGGCGCCGCTGGCCGTGGTGAGTTTGCGCATACATTGGAGCGATGCGTGGACGCCTTCGCGCTCCAGATAGTCCCGGACGATTTCGGTCGCTCGCGTTCCGAGGTACGTGTCGGTGTGCAGCAGGACGTGCGTGTCCCGCCTTGCCTCGCGGGGCCAACCTCCCCCGTAGAAGGCGATGATTCCGTGGAGTTCCGCGCTGGCCCTGGCCGCGTCCATCACGGCCGCCACAGCCATGGCCTTGTCCACGTCGGCGATCCGTTGGTCCACGTCCCGGCGCGGGTCACCGGACAGTTCGTCCGCCCTCCGGTTGGCGACTCTGGTCAGCAGTGCGCGCATCTCCACCGACGCGTTGTTCGTCAGGAGACTGGTACCACAGGTGGAAGCCATCAGGCGGGGCACCCCACAGCACGCCCTTCTAGTCGACCAGATTTCGTGACGGATGCGCCGCCGTTGCGGCGGCAGAAAGGCGCCTCGTCCCCTCAGCGGCGCCCTGGTCCGGCGCGCCCGCGCGGGTTCGCCGTGCGCAACGGCAAGCCCGGATCCGCGGCCAGCGGCGGCAGGGCGAGGCGCTGCCCGCCGTTGTTCTCGACGAACCACTCGTACGACTCGTCCTTGGGCATCGCGTCCTTGCGCGGGTAGTGGACCGGGATGCCGTCGTCCCACCCGGTCGCCGCGACCAGGAACGCCCGGATCCACGGGGCCCGTCGCCAGTCGTCCCCCGCCAGCCCGGCCGTCCGCGCGACGGCGGCACTGAAGGCGGCAACCAGGGTTGCGCGCGCATCCTCCATGCCGGTCACGGCCGAGGCCGCCCGCTCCGCGCCCTCACCCTGCGGGCGGGAGGCGGCCCCCGGCGACGGCGGCCGCGCGGTGCCCAGCGCCTCGTAGGCCGCGGCGATGGCGCGGCCCCGCTCCAAGCGCAGGCCCGCGACGTCCAGGCGCACGCTGCCGAAGCCCAGCGGTTTGCCGCCCCCCAGCCGGTGATGGTGGCCGGGTCCCAGGTCGAGCAGCCAGAGCAGCCCACCGGCCTCGCAGGCGGAGAGGTTGCTCACGTGCAGGCGGAAGCGAAAGCTGGTGTTCGGCGCGACCCACGCGGTCACGGACCGGTTCTGCCTGTCGGTGACGCGGCCCGGGCGCACGTATTCGCGCCAGCGCCCCGCCACCTGGCCGTCGTGCGGGGTCCAATACCCGGCGGGCAGGCCCCGGTGGTGCGGATACACCTTGCGCCCGCGCAGGCCGTGCGGCGGCCCATACAGGCCCCGAGAGGCGCGCACGCCATCCGGCAGCGGCGTCCCGCACTGATCCTCGGCGACGTAGAACCGGGCCTGCTGCGGCTTCGGCTGACCGAGGATGGCGAGCGGGAGCCCGTCTGCGCCCAGGTCGGTCACCGCGTCCTGGCGGCAGCACACCACATCGCCCACGCGCACCGAGCCGCGCCAGGCGCCGGGACCGGCGGGGTTGACCCAACCGAAGACCCGCTCCGCGGGAGAAAGCTCAGCCAGGGTTCGGGCAGGCCGGAGCGAGGGGTGCAGGAGGTCCGCCGGTGTGGCGTCATATTGATCGCGTGCGATGGAGACTGGGAACAGCGCGGCCAGCTCCCGGCGTCCGGCGTCCGCGAACTCGGCGTAGCACAGCGACCCATCGTGCAGATCCAACGCGTCCTCGCTGTAGAGGTGGCGTGACCAGGCCGTCTCGCCCGGGTTCTCCCCAAGGTACTCGTCCGGAGCCGCGCGCCGCCCGCCGCCCGCGTCCCGGCCCTCCACGTCCTCACGGCTGTGCAGCGCGGGGTCCCGGTAGGCGGCGATCAGGTCCCGCCAGCGCTGGCGGACGGCCGCTGGAACGGGCCAGCATCCCTTCCTGGAACCACGGTAGAAGACGCGCTCGTGGCGCTTGGTGCTGATGTTCCGGTTCGTGACGACAGCCCAGCCCTCGTACAGGGGATCGGCCCCAGGCAGCGTCTGGCCACGGCGGGCGATCGCCACCACCCGCGGCGCGCCCCGCCCGCCGGCAGCGACCCGGAAGACGACGGCGTCGCCATGCTGCGGTAAGCCCCCGTCGGCGTAGGGCACCGGGTGCTCCACATAGCGAGGCAAACGGGCAAACTGCATCTCCTCCGCCACGAGGGTCCCCTCGCCCCCGCCGACGAGGCGCACCGGCACCAGGTTCAGCGCCGATGACGCCTCACGGCGGAACCCGAGGGCGGTCCCATGTTCCGCGAACACGCCGAAACGGGAGTTGGTCGCGGCCTCAAAGGCGGCCCGCAGCATCCCCTTGACGGATGTGGCCGGCAGCCGGGGACGCCCGTCGGTCCCCAGGCGAACACCGTAGGCCCGGTGACCCTCGGCCCGGTCCGCGCCGGCATCCGGGATGAGCAGGGGGCTGGCGGTGGTGAGGCACACGTCGATCCAGCCGGTCCAGAGGTCCTCGCGGTAGCGGTCCTGGCCCGCCGGCTCGTGGTCCCCGAGGTCGGGGTCCGACACGCGCCGTTCCGGCGCCGGGAGGAAGTTGTACGGGTGGTGAAAGCGCGCGGTGACACCTGAAAGCGCAGCGGCGCTGGCGCCGCTCCCGGGAGGTGGACCGCCGGCGGCCGCGGGGGACTGCGCGGCGCCCATGCGGCCGGCGGCCCGTGGCGCTGGCGGGGCGACCCGGCCTCCGACCGCGGGGCGATCACCCGCGGCGCT
>JAJZZC010000002.1 GCA_021797775.1 Bacillota bacterium | reverse complement strand
GGATCTGGCGTCTACGCTCTTACGTGCCGGACGCTTCTTCCCGACACAGCCGCCAAAGCGTAGGTATTTCAAGCAGCGGTGGCCGGCTTGGTTTTCGCCGACTACTGGACATACTATAGCACAAGAGTGGACAGAAGGTAACCTTTACGGTAGCAGTTGGGAACCCTCCTGGTGGCCATGCTGACCGGGCAGGCCCCGCCACCCCTGGCCGAGGCGACCCCACGGGGCTTGCCGGTCCTAATCGATCTCCGGCTCCCGCCGCGGTGGGGGCGCCGCCTCCGTCCGATCGTACACCCCCAGCGTGGGCTCCAGCCCGCCGAGGTAGACGCGCGCCTCCGAGCGCACGCGCCACAGCGGGCCGCAGGCGCGCAGGGCCTGGCGCAGGTGCCGGCGGTCTCCCGTCAGGATGACGAGTCGCCCACGAGGGCAGAGGACACGGGCGGCCTCCCGCAGCGCGCGCGGGTAGAGGTCGGCGTTGTCCTCTGCCCGGCCGAAGCGGTGGCCGAATGGAGGGTTCATGGCCACGGCGCTCACCGCGCCGTCCGGCAGGTCCAGGGCGCGGGCATCGCCCACCCGGATGTCTGCGTCCGGCGCCGTCACGGCGGCCTCGCTGCCCGGATCTCGTGGCGTCGATAGGCAGAGCGAGGCCAGGGTCCGCGAAGCCGCATCGACGGCTCCCGTGTCGGCGTCGCGCCCGATCAGCCGGCAGGCCCCGAGCAGCGCCCGTTCGGCCAGGACCGTGCCGGATCCGCAGAACGGGTCGAGGAAGACGTCGCCCGGTCGCGCGCGCGAGGCCATGGCCATGGCGCGTGCCATCGTCGGGTTGAGCGAACGGGCCATGAGGGCCACGCGGTAGGAGCGCCGCCGCTCCAACCCCCACGCCAGGGCCTCGCCGACCAGGGCCAACCCCTGGCGGTTCACGATGGCCAGGGTGCCTGGCAGTCCATCCGGCTGCACGGACTGCGGGACCCCGCAGGCGCGCAGCACAGCGTGGCGCACCGCCTCGCAGCGCGCGCCCCCGTTGATCACCTGGCCCTCGAACCAGAGGCGTTCGGCGCTGGGCAGGCGAGACGGCAGTTGCTCCGCTGGTCCGCTCCACACCACCTCCGCCAGGGCACGCAGTGTGCCGATTCGGCCGACGGCCCCCCGGGCGTCATCCCCCGTGAGGGCCCAGCCGTCTTCGACCCCTTCCACGCGTATGCCGCACCGCTTGCACTCGCCAATGAGGAAGCTCTCCAGCCCTGGCAGGGTAACCAGCGCCTGCACGCCTCCGCCTCCCGCGCGTTCCTCGGCGCCGACCATTAGGGGCCGCCGCCGGCCGGCATCCAGGGTGCCCGTACACGGAGGACCCCTGCTTGGCGCAAAGCCCTCCAGCGGGCCGCCGCGACTGTGCGGAGCGGCCGGTCCGGCCGGCCATCGCGCGTGGCTGGGGCTGCTGTCCGGCGCGGGCCCTATGCTTCCGTGCCCAGAGCGGCGGCGGATCGCAGGCGCAGGCGCCAGATGAGCAGGTCCGTGTCGGCCTGCAGTTCGACGTCCTCACCCGGCGTGGCGCGCAGGACGCCACCGGCGACTGCGGGCGACGCGCCCTCCCCCGCGCCCCCCGCGCCCCGCGTGCCCCGGCCCGCCGCCAGCCAGCCGGTCTCCCGCCAGCCGTCCGGGCACCGCCAGCGGGCGCGCCGCCCGGCGAATACCCGCACCAGCGCGGCGGCGTGGTCCGCCCCCTCCGACCAAGCAGCCTCCGCACCCCAGGCATGCCGCGTGAGTTGCACCCCGGGAGCGCCCGCCTCTGCCGCCGCCCACAAGGCGTCGGCCGGCTGCGGCTGGGGAACGCCGCCACTGGCCTCCAGGTCGCGCAGCAACTGGCGCGTGTCGCCGCCAAGCGGCGACACGAGGGTGACGTGCGAGGCGGTCTGTGCGACCAGGACGCCCTGCATGCCCCGGACCACGACCGGCTGCCGTCCGGTGTTGTATACGACGGAGTCGGCGGTGTCGATCAGCCGCGCGGGACCGCGCACGAAGTTCCCCGCCGCGTCGGCCTCCACCAGCGGGAGTTCGGCCCAACCGCCTACATCGTGCCAGCGGAAGTCGGCGGGGGCGACCGCCACGTTCACGGCCTTCTGGAGCACGGCGTAGTCCAGGGAGATCGAGGGAAGTGCGGCGTATGCCTTGGCGGGGTCTGCAGCCTGCTGCAGCGCATCCACGCCAGTGACGATGCTCGGGGCGTGGGCGGCGAACGCGGCGCGCAGCGTGGCCGTCCGGCAGATCAGCAGCCCGGCGTTCCAGTAAGCGCGGCCGCTGGCCAGCAGCCTCCGGGCCTCCGCCTCCGCGGGCTTTTCGACAAACCGCTCCGCGGGGTGGACACCGGGCGCGGCCTGTCCTTCGCCTGCCACGATGTAGCCGTACCGTGGCTCCGGCCGGAGGGGTGTGATGCCCACACAGACCAGCAGGCCGCGCGCCGCCGCCGGCAGGGCCCGCCGCACGGTCCGGGCGAATGCCTCCGCGTCCGGGACATAGTGGTCGCTCGGCATGACGAGGAGCGTGGCGTCCGGATCGCGGGCGGCGACCGCTGACGCCGCCAGGGCGACGGCGGGCGCCGTGTCGCGGCGCGCCGGTTCCAGGAGGACGTTGCTCGCGGGCAGCCAGCCGCTGGCCGCGGCGCGCAGCCGCTCGCCGTGGACCTCGGAACCGACGAGCCAGGTGTCCGCGGGCGCGGCGAGGCGCGCGGCTCGCGCCAGCGTCTCCTGGAGCAGGCTCCCTCCCCCGAACAACCGGACGAACGGCTTGGGCGCTTCCGGGGTGCTGGCCGGCCAAAAGCGCTCCCCGGGCCCGCCCGCGAGGATGACGGCGTGCAGGGCTCCGGGGCGCGGGGCAAATGGCAGGTCTCTCTGCGAGGCGGACAACGACACGCACCCCTCCTGGTCGTGGCGGACCGCGGCCACCCGCGGGGCGCACAGATGGCGCGGTCCCATGCAGGCGGGCCCCGTGCATACGAGCCAGCAGCGTTTCTCCATGCCCTCCTCTGCTACCTCTACTACCTCCGCATGGGCGGCCGCCTCGGGCATGCCCGCGTTCGCGCGCCAGCCGCCGCCATCGGGCGGCTTTGGGCCACGCGCTCTCCAGGTGCTCGGGGGCGCGGGGTCCCGCCTGCCCGTGCGGGGCGAGGACGGCAGCCGCCTGCGCGGGCTGATGGCCCTCCGGGCTTGGAGCACGGCGGGCGGACTCGCGCTTGGGCGAAGGGGGGCAACGACGGGACGGTCGTTCCCCTTCTTGCCCAGCCCGTCCGCGCAGTGCTACGCTGCGCTGCCCGGGCCTGATGTATCGCTTCCTTTGCCGGAGGCCGCATAGATCGGGTGCCGGGGCGTCCAACCGGAGGGTCGTCCCTCGCGGCGCCGCGGCCGGCGCCACGCGGCGTGAAACGGCCCGAGCGCGGGTGGGCCGACCAGAGAGGCGTAGTAGGTCTGCGACCCGTGACCCGCCACCGCCCGTCCGGAGTTGCTCGCAGGAGGGGGTCCGGGCGCGATGCGGGCGATCCTGACCGCCGGCGCCCGCTGGGCGCCTTGGGCGCTGCGGGAACTGGACGCCCGGCTGCCCCCCTTCGCCCGGCGGGACCCGTTGGCGCCCGGGGTCTGGTTGGTGGCCTGCGGTGGCAGCACCGCCTCGCTGGCCCGGACGCTCGCGGACACCGTGTTCATCCGGCACCTCAGCCCGGCCCCGGTGGATCGGCCGGTCGGACCCGCGGAGGATCCGGCGACCTGGACCCGGGCCGCGCTGCCCGCGGTCCTCGCCGAATTGCCCGGCTGGCCCCCGGGCGGCGCGGTGCAGGCGCAAGCCCGGGTGCTCGAGGGCGGGCCACCGTGGACAGCCGGCGCCCTGGCCGCCGCGGTGCGCTCCGTCCTGGCCGAGGCGGGGGCGCGCGTGACCGGCGGCCCCGCGCCCTACGTGCTGTCCATCGTCGCTGCCCGCGTCGCCGTGTTCGTCGGGCTTGCCCCGCGGCCGGTGCACCTCTCGCCCTGGCCGGGTGGCGCAGCGCGGCTGGCCGCCCTCCCCGGCGAGGTGTCGCGCTCGGCGCGCAAGCTGGAGGAGGCACTCCTCCTCGGTGGCGAGGGATGGGGTCCGCCGTGCCCCGGTGCCGCGGCGCTCGACCTAGGGGCCGCCCCGGGGGGCTGGACCCAGGTGCTACTGCGCAAGGGGTGGCGCGTCACCGCGGTCGACCCCGGCGCGCCCAGCCCCGCCTTGGTAGGCGCTCGCGGCCTTTCCTGGATCCGGGGATCGGCCTCCCAGATCCCCCTCCCTCCAGGCCCCTTCGACCTGCTGACGGCGGACCTCAACTGGGACCCGTTGCGCACGGCGGCCTGCGCCCTGCGCTTCCGTCCGCGCCTTAGGGCCGGAGCGCGGGGGATCCTCACCGTGAAGTTCTTCGGCGGCGACCCCCTCGATACGGTCGCGGCCGTGCGCGGGAGGCTGGAGGCGGGGTTCCGCGTGCTCGCGGTCCGGCATCTGTTTCACGACCGCGCGGAGGCCACAGCGTTCTTGGCGAGGTGATGGGCGAGATCCGCCGGTGGTGCCACTCCCCGTCGGGGCAGAGTGGGGGCTCCCGGCCGCCCTGCCGTTCCCAGAACCCCCGCACGCGCGCCCTCCCATCCGCCGCAACGGCTCGATACGGAGTCCGACTCCCGCCAGAGCTCGCGGCGCCCCGTTCTACGGCGTGCCCACCTGCACAAAGGTGATGGGCTTGAACGTCAGGTCGTCGAAGCTGGCCTGGATCTTCATGTTCGCGTTCCAGGCCGTATTGGAATTGACCCAGAGGCCGATCCACACCCCGCCGACCTCCAGCGTGACCGGGTTGCCGGCCTGTGCCCAGGTCTTGCCATTGAGCGAGGTGTAGGCCGTCCACTGGCCGCCGTCGCGGGAGAGTTGCAGCCAGAGCGGCATGGGCAGGTAGTTCTTGGCGGCGGCGTAGTCGTTCACGTGGAACCGCGCCCGCGGGATCAGCCCTGGGGCGGTGCCATCCTTCTGGTCTCCCTCCCCGACGCTGGGCAGCGAGCGCGAATGCAGGTGCACGCCGTGGCCGGTGGCGTAACCGATGGTGGCATTGGCCGCCGCGTCGGCCAGGCTGCTGCGCGCCATCAGCGCGACCTGGCAGCCATCCTGGATGGTGGAGTTTTGGTACGCGTAGATGCCGGTGATGCGGCAGGAGAACGTGCCCTTGCTCAGATCAAAGGGCATGGCGGCGAAGGTCCCCGAGTCGGACTGCCCGGCGGGGCCCTTGCCCTGGCCGATGAGGGTGTAAGTGTTGTTCTTCACCGTGACCAGCTGGCTGGCTGGCGTGGGGGGCAGGCCGGCGTCCACGCGCGGCGGCGGACCGAACGTGAGCACCTTCGGGGTGTTCTGCGCCTGCTTGAGTTCCGCCACGATCTTGCTCAGGGCGGCCGCACTCTGCGCGGCCTCCTGCGGACCGACCGCCTCCAGGGCGTTGACCTGGCTGGTGATCTGCCGGAGCCCCTCGGCTACGGAAATCTGATTCGCCGACATCTTCTGGCCCCAGGCCGCGAAGATGCCGTCTGCCTGGGTGGCCTGGTAGGCGAAGATCTGCTTGGGGAAGGCCCGGTTGAGTTCGGCCATGTCGGCGAAGACCTTGACGTTCTTGGTGCGCAAGGGGGGCGCGACCTGCCCCACGACCCGCACCCACTCCTCCCACAGCGAGGTCAGCGCCGGCGACAGCAGGTAGAGAGCCATCATGGACCGCTGCCAGTCGGGCTTGAAGGCGATCCAATACATGAAGTCCCAGGCCAGGTCCGGGTACTTGGTGGCGGGGTTCATCACGAGCATGTCCTCGGTGGCTCCGGTGGCGGGGCCGTGGGGGAACGTGGGCATGGGCCAGAAGTCCCACTTCAACTGGCGGAACTGCTCGGCGGCCGCGGTCAGGTCGAAGCTGGGGGCGGGCGCCATCGCGTACTGGCCCGACGTGAAGCTGTACCAGGCCCCGGCGTTGTTCACGACGCCCTCGCGGCTCAGGCCGTACGCCCACTCGTTGGCCTTCACCGTGGCTGTGGAGTCGGCCACACACCGGCTCGGGTCCGAGGGGTCGACGTAGGAGCCCCCCCCGAAACCCCAGGCGATGAAGGGCGGGACGAAGGGGTCGCCCGTGGCGTCGGTGGGCGGCGAGCCCATCCAGCCGAGGCCGAGGGAGCCTCCCCAGATCTGCTTGGTGCTGCTCGTGCCCTTCTTGGTGAGCGCGCGCGCCGCATGCTCGTAGGCCCTGTAGTCCCACGCCTGATCGGGGTAGGCGATGCCCGCGTCGTCGAACAGGGTGAGGTTGAAGGCCATGGCGTAGGTACCGAGGTAGTAGGGCAGGGCGAGCAGACCGCGTGGCTGCTGGAACACCGCGAGCTGAGTCTGATTGAAGACAGAGAGATCCGCATTGTACTTCTTTACATAAGGCGTGAGGTTCTGGGCGAATAGCGGATTGGAAAAGACCGACTGGGGGTGCCAGGAATGATAGACATCCGGCCCGGTGCCCGCGAGGAGTTGACTCATGACGTTGCCGATACTGCCTGCTTGCGCGTGGACGACCAGATCGACGCCCGGGTTCTGGCTGAGCCAAGGGGCGACGGCCCGTTGCATCAGATCTGCTTCGGTCTGGTAGCTGGCGTCCTGGGTCCACGCCCGGAACTCGAGCTTGATCTTCCCGTTCTGCGTGGCGGCCGCGCTGGCGGCGCCCCCGCCCAGGGCGCCCACTGCGGCCACCGCAGCGGCGGCCACGGCGCCTTTCCCGGCCGCGCGACGTGTGAAGCGCCGACCTTCCCGGATCACATCCCACCACACCTCTCCGGGCATCACGTGGATCGGCATGATCGATCCCGTGGCCGATTCACCCACAGCGGCCACACTCCTTCAGGCGGGTGGTTTGAGCCCTGAGTGGGGTGGTACCCGAGGGAGCGGTGCAACGAGGCGACCCTCCCTCCCCTGACAAGGACCCCTGGCGGTGGGGAGGAAGCCGGCGCCCGGCAGACGTTCTGCAGGCGGGGCGGGCCACGAGCGGCGGGGGCCGACGACCCCTCGCTTGGCGGAGGTGGGCAGGGGGCAGGTGTGACGGGGTGACCCCGGGGGTGGGGGCTGCTTCAGAGGCCGCGCGGGGCGCTACCAGACCGGCGGGATTCACCCCGCGCCCGTCCGCTGTCGGCGCTGGCGGAAGGCCGGTCGCCACCAGCCACGGGCGCCCGTGCCGTGGCCTGTCTCCCCGATCCAAAGCGGCTGCAGCGGATACGCTCGCCCAGCGTTTAGCTACGCCGCCGAAGCGAGACGATACCGAACACACATGACGGGTCCGGGTACGGTCGCCCCCCGCCTGACTGCCGGTTCCAGCCCCGGAGCCGACCCCACGGGCCAGCGACCAGCCCGATCCGCAAAGCGCCCGCTCATGATGTCCAGAACGCGAGCGGCCGTCCCTGACGGGAACGCATGGATGGGGGGACAGTCCGGCCCCCCCTTCGCGGAGGGCCCGCCGCCTGCACGCCGCCGGGAAAAGGAGACGGGCGGCGCTGCCGTCTCGCCCGCGCCGCCAAAGGCACCACGGCGGCCGAGGCCGGGCGGACCGAGTTGACGCCCGCCGCCGACCCGGCCGCCTTGACGGCCGCTGCCCCTTGACTTCCGGAGCCCCGCGCTTTACCATCCGCCTTGTCAAATACCCATAGTTGGGCGGAATTATGGGGATTGCGGCGGGCGGTGTGGCCCCGCGCCGCATCGGTCCTGTCCGCACCCCCGCCGCCCCTACGCATGGAGGAGGCCGATTCGTGCCCGAGCCAACGCCCGGAGCCCCCCGCCAGGTCCCGGTCCCTTCAGGTGACCTCCTGGATCGAGGCTTCACCATCTGGTTCACGGGGTTGTCTGGGGCGGGGAAATCGACGCTCAGCACGGCGCTAGGGGCAGAACTGCGCGCCCGTGGCCGGCGGGTGGAGATCCTGGACGGCGACGTGGTCCGCACCAACCTGAGCAAGGGGCTCGGCTTTTCGCGCGAGGACCGCGACACGAACGTGCGCCGCATCGCGTTCGTCTGCCATCTGTTGAGCAGGAACGGCGTTGTCGCCATCTCCGCGGCCATCTCGCCCTATGCGGCGGCACGCCGGGAGGCCCGGGAACTCATCGGTGACTTCGTCGAGGTATACGTGCGCTGCCCCCTGCCCGAACTCGTGCGCCGTGACGTGAAGGGCCTGTATGCCAAGGCATTGCGCGGTGAGATCGCGCACTTCACCGGTGTGTCCGACCCCTACGAGGAGCCGGAGGATCCAGACATCGTGGTGGACAGCTCGGCCGAAACCGTCGACGTGTCCGTGCAACGCATCCTCGGCCACCTGAAGGCGCGTGGTTATGTCATGCCAGGCGCCGGTATCGGTGGCCGCCCGGGCGGCGACGACCGGACGCGGTAGGCGCACGTCGTCTGCCCTGCCTTTGCGACCCGGAGCAGAACCCGGAGGGGAGGGGAAGCCGCATGAGCGAGACCGTCCACCGCGGCGCCGCCGGGCCGGCGGCCGGGGCCGGGGCGCCGACCTATGAGGACGTGCTGAAGCGCAATGCGATCGAGCGTCTGAAGCGGGAGTTGCATCCCTTGGACGTGCGCGGCGAGTTGCCGCGTCTCATCCGGGACGGCTACGAGGCCGTGCCGGAGGAGGACATCGTCCGCCTGCAGTGGTGGGGCCTCTACCACGACAAGCCCAAGGTCGGCACCTTCATGATGCGTGTCAAGCTGCCGGCGGGGGTGCTCACCCCCGCGAAGCTGCGGACGCTCGGGCGCCTCAGCCGGCGCTTCGGGCGCGATGAGGGCGAACTGACCACGCGCCAGAACGTGCAGTTGCACTGGATTACGCTGCCCGACCTGCCAGCCGTGTTCCAGGAGCTGGAGGCGGCCGGCCTGAGCACAGCCGGCGGCTGCGGCGACACCGTGCGCAACATCACGGGCTGCCCGGTCTCGGGGCTCGATCCGGCCGAGCTCTTCGACACGCGGCCCTTCGTCGAGGCGGCCGCAGCGTACTTTTACGGCAACCGCGCGTACTGCAACCTGCCGCGCAAGCACAAGATCACGATCTCGGCCTGCCCGCACCAGTGCAACGCGCCGGAGATCCACTGCATCGCCCTGGTCGGAACCCGGGATGGCAGCGGCCGGGACGGCTTCGCGCTACGGGTCGGCGGGGGGCTGTCCACGGCGCCGCGCATCAGCAGGGACATCGGGGTCTTCGTCCCGGCGGACGTGGACGAGGTCATCACGGTCCTCCGCGCCGTCATCGACGTCTGGTCCGCCGACATGAAATACCGGATGTCGCGGGCCAAGGCCCGGCTGAAGTTCGCGATGGACGACCACGGACCCGCGGAATACCGCCGGCGGGTGGAGGAGATCCTCGGGCGGCGCCTGGCGGACGGGGTGGCCCCGGAGGCCGCGCCGGGGCCACAGGTCCACTTGGGGGTGCACCCGCAGCGACAGCCCGGGCTCTATTACGTGGGCGTGCCCGTGTTCCTGGGGATCGTGCGCGGCCCGCAGATGGAGGCGCTGGCCGACTTGGCCGCGTCCTTCGCCGGTGGCATCCGGCTCACCCGCCAGCAGAATGTCATTCTTACCGATGTCCCAGCGGGGCGGGTGGAGGGCGTGCGCGCCGCCCTGGTGGACATCGGCTTCCCGTTAGGGGCGCACGGGTTGCGGGGGGTGGCCATCGGCTGCACCGGTAGCCCGCTCTGCAACTACGCCGTGGGCGAGACCAAGACCAAGCTGCGCGACATCGTCGGTCATCTGGAAGAGACGTTCGGCCCCGAGGTGGAGGCCCTCCGCCTTAACCTGGACGGCTGCCCGCACGCCTGCGCCCATCACTTCATCGGTGACATCGGCCTGCAGGGCACCACGTTGCGCGGCGAGGCGGGCGACAAGATCGAGGCCTACGACATCTTCCTGCGTGGCGGCCAGGGGCCCGAGGCTGCCATCGGGCGGCCCGTGGTCCGGCGGGTGCCCAAGGATCAGGTCACGGCGTACGTGGAGCGGCTCGTCGCCGGCTACCTGCGCGAGCGGCAGGCGGGCGAGAGCTACCGTGCCTACTTTGAGCGCAAGAGCGACGCGGAATTGGTGGCCCTGGCGCGGGGGGCCTGACCCCCCGGGGCGCTCCGCCCTGGCCGGGGGGGCGTGGTCGGCGCCGCGACTTGGTTGCGGCAGCCCGGGGGAGAAGGGGGTGGCGGCGTTGGCGGAGGCTGTGCGTGGCGCGGAGCACCGCGTCTTGCTCGACGATTACGAGGTCGGGGAACTGGCTGTCGCTTTCGACGACAAGCCCGCCGAAGAGATCCTGGCGTGGGCCGTCGAGCGATTCGGTGACCGCCTCGCCGTCTGCAGTTCGCTGCAGGCGGAGAGCCTTGTCCTGTTCGACATGGCCTGGCGCATCGACCCGCGGGTACGCATCTTCACCGTAGACACCGGCCGCATGCCCGAGGAGACCTACGAACTGATCGACCGCGTGCGGGCGAAGTACGGGGTCGAGGTTGAAGTGGAGTTCCCCGATGCCTCGGAGCTGGCGCGCATGACGGGGCGTCATGGCATCAACCTCTTCTACCAGAGTGTGGCCAAGCGCCTGCTCTGCTGCGAGGTGCGGAAGGTCGAGCCGCTCAAGCGTAAGCTGGCGCAGCTCGACGCCTGGGTGACCGGCCTGCGGCGCGAGCACTGGCCGACGCGCAGCAACATCCGCAAGATCGACGTCGACCACGACCACGACGGGATCGTGAAGCTCAACCCCCTGGCGGACTGGATCCACGAGGACGTGTGGGCGTACATCCACGCGCACGATGTGCCATACAACCGGCTCTACGACCAGGGTTACACCAGCATCTCCTGCGCATGCTGCACGCGTCCCACTACAGCCGGTGAGGACCCGCGGGCCGGCCGCTGGTGGTGGGAGCAGGGCGCGCCCAAGGAGTGCGGCATGCACTGCTCCATCGAGACAGGGGGCTTCGAGCACGAGCTGGAGGTCCTGCTGGACGACGTCGTGCGGGGCCGAGCGGGGTAGGACGATGGGCGACCGCGGGGCGCACGGCGTCCTACGGAGCGGTCTTTGGGCCGACCCGCCGTCGCCGAGCGCCCGAGGGCCATGTGATCGGAGCGGGGCCATTTCGTCTGGTCCCGCTCTCGCGGTCGTGCCGCCGCCCTGGTCGTTCCGCGCCGGTACCGGGTGGGAGGGCTGTGTGCCAGCGACCCGGACGGGCCCTGCGGTGCACCCATATGCCTGGGCTATTCCGCGCCAAGGGCAGGTCTAAGAGGCTGCTGCACAAGTCCCCTGCTTACGGGGCCCTATCTCCCCTGTGGGGGCCTCGGCGCCCGCATCGGCCCCACGGTCGTGACCCGTGCCACGGAATCGCCCGGTTGCCATACCGTCCCAGGTGAGCAGCATGTCTCTGGGAAGCCTCGTGGCCATCCCGGGCCCCAACCGGGCGGCGTTGTCGGCCATGCCTACGCTGTTGCGGTCGCGGGTAGTCGCAGTGGTGGCCTCCCCGCCCCACCGCGACCGTGTAGCCCCGCACGGTCCGCGGAGGGAACGAAGGGGCACGGGTCCCGCTCGTGGTCGTTGGCCCGGGGTGCGGGAGCCACGGCGTGGCGAGTCCGGTCTTTTCAAAGGGGGATGGCGCCGTGGGTGCGGATGGTGAGGAGGCGGGTGCCGGGACGGTGGACTCCGCCCCGGCACCCGTGACGTTGGATGAGGCCGCGGCCGACCTGCTGCAGCCGGAGGTCGACGGCATTCTGCACAGTGTGCGGGGTGAGGATGCGCGCGGACGGTTCGTCGCACTGCGGGCAGCCGTCGCCGAACGCCGGGTGGGGGAGGCCGAACTCCCCGCCCTGGAACAGGTACTGCGTCTGGGCATCGAGACCGGCCGCTTCGAGCGCGTGCACGGCCGCGCCGCCGACACGCTGGCCCGCGGCTTGCACGCGCGGACGCCAGCGGGGCGCGCGGCCGTTGCGCAGGCGGAGGCCGTAACCGGTGCGCTGCGAGCCCTGAACGGCGCACGGCTAGAGGGGTTCACCGTGTCGGCGGATGGCCCCGGCGGGTACCGCTTTCGTTTGTCGACCGACCGCGGGGAGGTGCTGTTGCGCATCGACCGAGGCGGGGTGCGGGTCGATAGTGTGGAGGTGGCCGACTGAGGCGCCGTTGCCGGGCGCGGTGCCTCAGTCGGGTACGGGCGCAAGGGGCTCGGCGATGCCGGCTCGGGATGTCAGACGTGCGGGGCCACCGGGCGGAGGCCCTGTCCCCCCGCCCCGGGAGGCGCCATCCTGGGCGGCGCGGGCGGCGGGCGCGTGTCCCCCGCGCCGCATGGAGGCGGGGCTCGGCGCCACCCCTCCCGCTTCCCGGACCAGGGGGAGCACCGTCGCCAAAGAGGGCGGTGCGGGCGTTGTCGGCCCGCGCCGCGCCCCTGTCGGTGCCGCTTGCCACCGGGACCAGGCCGGTCGTGCCGTGGCGGCAGCTTACTTCAACACCTTGGCCCCCGTGGGCGGTTGCGTGGCCAGGGCAACCCCCGCTACGGCGAGGCCGGGCGTCCCCGCCAAGCGGAAGTCCGCGCCTCCGTTCTCGCCCTCCGCAAAGTTCGTCTGGTTGAGCTGGAAGGTCACGGTCTTCCACGCCTTCGTGCCCGTGGTCGTCACTGCGGCGGCACTGGCGTAAGCCCCGTGCACCGGCGCGGAGGCGATAGACGAGTCGTACTGCGGCTGCAGCACCGCCTTGCCGGGGGAATCGTAGTACGTCACCGTCAGATAGAGGGTATGGGGCGTGCTGCTCAGGAAACCGCTGGTTCGGTCGACCTGAAAGTACAGGTAGGAGGCGGCAGTCGGCGTCTGCGGAACCACCGTCGTGTTCTTGGCGAAGATGAAGGCCGGCCTGCCCGCGACCGCCCCCACGCTATACTCACTGTCGCCTACATTTCCGCCGGCCTGGACTTGAATGATGCCGTTGGTGGCTGGCTGCGCGCCGGCGACAAACGACACCGAGGTAAGCGCCTGCGGCGCGGCCACGTGCACCGCGCTGACCGGCAACGGCGCCGGGGCGTTGCCCGAGACCGCCTCCAGCGTTAGGGACATCAAGTACATGTTGGATGTGGTGTTCGGAAACGAGAGCGACACCAGCGTCTTGCTCGTGTCCGTCGGCAGGAACTCCGCATAGAAGGCACCGCAGCCGCTGTAGCCCGGCGCGCCGGTGGGGTGCAGCCGGTAGGGCGTGATGATCACGGGGTAGAACGGGGGCAGCGCGGCCTCGGCGCACCAGTCGGGATAGGTGAGCGGGATCTGCTGTGTGGTCCCGTCGCTGTACCGCTCGGTGACGATCGCGGTCTGGCTGCCGTAGGTGCCTGTACCGAGCAGCCAGGCCACGATGTAGCGGTCATGCGGCACTGGCACCGTGATGTTGGCCGATACGGGCAGCACGGAGCGTACCCCGAGCCCCCAGTCCGGGATGAGGAACGGAATCTTGAGACCCTGGACATCCGCCTGCCACGTGCCGGTGGATGGGAAGTAGGCGGACGGCAGCACGTTCCCGCCGATACCCGGACCGTGCGATCCGCCGTACGGGGTCAGCTTCGGATAGATGGACCCGTTGGCCAGGGGCTTGGCGGGCTGGGGCGCGACGGCGTCTGCCCCGTAGGCCTGGATCCAGGGGGCGAGCGACACCTCGACGAAGGGGCCGTTGCTCTGCGGCGCCGGTTCGGTGTGGCTGCTCTGGCCGAGCACGCCCGGCGCGCACTTCAAGCGGGGGAACCCACAGGTGGCGTACGTCTCGTGCGTGCCCACGGGGACGGCGTTGGCGGGGTAGGGCTTGAGGCCGGCGGCCCAGGCGCTGGCGGCCGCAGCCAGGACGAGTGCGGCGCCGGCGCCTGCGGCCATGCTGCGGCCCAGCGATCCCGCACGGAACCAGCCACGGTGGGCGAAACCGTTTCCGCGCATTCTGATGTGGGTCTCCTCTCCGAATGGTTGGGGCCGGAGCCTAGCGGGGGTACGGCACCGCTCGCTTACGGCCTCAGCCCAAGGACCGGATCCGGAAACAGGCTTTGGGCAAGGACGGAGTCCCGCTGCTGCAGGGCGCTCTGCGCCGCCTCTAGGCCGTGGGCGCTGGCCTCGAACGCGCGGATCTGCTGGGCGGCCTGCTGGAGGCCCCCAGCGACGTCGACCTGGCGCGACAGGATCTTGCCGATCCAGGTGCCGAAGATGCCCTGGGCCTGGCTGCTGAAGTACGCGAAGTCGCGACCCGGATAGGCGTGGTCGGTGAGCACGTACTGCGAGAAGGCTTCAAGGTTCTTGCCGCGCAGGGGAGGGGCGACCGCCTGCACCGCCCCGACCCATTCCGGCCACAGCGACTTGAGGTTCGGTGGGAAGAGGGCGGCGCGCATCAGTAGGCGTGAGTACTGACCGCCCGTCGTGATGAACTTCAGCAGCGCCCAGGCGGCTTCGGGCACCTTCGTGGCCGCGCTGATCGCCCAGAAGTCCGAGTTGGCGAAGGTACCGGGCTGCTTCGGCCACAGCGGCATCTGGTAGAAGTCCCAGTCCATGCCCTCGAGGATGGGTACCCAGTGCGGCAGCATCTGGATCCAGCACATCGGGCACACGGTCAACCCCTGGGGGAAGAGTTTCTCCGTGTTGAACTGCCCGCCACCGTTGGTGATGGCGACCTTGTCCTGAAGTAGGGTGATGACCCAGTTTGTGGCGGCGACGCCGGCTGGATTGTCGAAGCCGGGCTGCGTCGGATCGGTCTCGCTCACGATGGACGCGCCGAAGCCGTGCATCGTGTACGGCATGACGCCGCCGAAGATGCT
The DNA here is from genome assembly GCA_021797775.1 of Bacillota bacterium. Taxonomy (GTDB): domain Bacteria; phylum Bacillota; class Sulfobacillia; order RBS10-35; family JAJYVN01; genus JAJZZC01. The sequence goes on along the minus strand of JAJZZC010000002.1, from coordinate 61,835 downwards.
GGTGCCGTAGCGCTGCTGCCCTTTGACCACCCCCGCGGCGGAGCGGAAGAGATCCGTCCATTGCAGATAGGTCCAGTCCGGCTGGGGTAGGTTCAGGCCGAGTTGGCCGATCAGGCCCTTGTTCACGAGCATGACGGTGGTGCCAATGTAGGAGGGCAGCGCATAGATTGCGCCGTTGCCCGCGAACTTGGCCATTTGGCTCGTGGCGAACAGGTTCTGGTTGACGTTGTCCTGCTGCATGTAGGGCGTGAGGTCCAGGGCGAGCTTACTTTCCACGTACGGGGCGATGTTGTTGTCAGGAAAGACATCGGGTGCCGAGCCGGCGAGAATGGCGCTAGTCGTGTCACTGGTGTTGATCATGGGGCCCGCCGACACCAAGCGGATGCCGGGGTTCTGCCGCTGAAACTCTGGAACGACGTTCTCGTTAATCAGTTGGATGATCGTATTCGCGGGAAACTGCCAGTAACTACAGATCGGGTTCCATACCACGGTGGTCTGGCCGTTGGTCACCGCAGGGGCCGCTCCCGCCGGTACCGGCAACACGCTAGCAAGAGCGGACGCGCCCACGGCGGTCGCCGCGTATCGCGCCATCCGCCGCCTCGTCCAGCCCCGTGATGTGTCCAGGACCGTTGGGGCCGCACGGTGCATCAATGGGGTCCCCCTCTCCGAACATTCCCCCGAACCGCACCGGTTCGAGCGCGATTGTCATTCGCCGCGTTGCTAAAACGGTCCTGCGGGGCGCGCGGCGCACGGAGGAGATCGGTTGCGTGGAAAGGGAAACATCATGTGACTGTTTAGGGTAAGATTCCGGAGCGACTTCGGATGAATCCCACAATCACAGGACCAGAGTGTATGGTGTTCACGTTAGCGTATGTGGATAGGACCTCCGTGACGGCCAGCCCTGGCCGCCGGGCCGACCCGAGCACGCACAGGACCGCCCTGCGGCGCGGGGCGGTGACCCCAGGGCGGCGCGCGGACCGACATGAAGCGATGGCCGCGCGCCGCCGCGGTCCTCCGACGGTTGCCCGGCGCTGCCTGCGGGCCATCGCGACACCCCCCGCCCCGGCTGTGCATAGCCTGGCCCGCGGACAGGTGCCTGTGTCAAGCGAGAAGCGGACCACCGTGACGGCCAAATGGGGGTCAGGGGCACTGGTGTTCCCTTGCCCTGCCCCGTTACGCCGGGCGAACCCGGCATAGATTGGGCGGAGACCGGTCCGTGGGGAGCGTCGGCGCGTTGGCCCAGCACGACACCTACAGCTTGACCCCGTCTCCGGTCTTTTCCCTGCAAGACGGCCAGGAGGTACGTCAGGACCTGACTCTGCGACCCGCGCCCCCGCTGGGAACAGGTGTGGTCTTCGGCCGCCTCTCCCCCCGTAGTGCTCGCGCCCGGGCGGTCGTGCAGCTCCTGACCGGCGACGGGGAACCCGTCGCCCACGTCCAGCCCGACGGGCAGACGGGTTTCTACCTCTTTCACCCCCTCCGTCCGGGGCGCTACCGCCTGGCCGCCGCCTCCCCGGGCTTCGAGACGTTCCTCGGCGGATGTTTCCGCGTCCGGCCCGGCGGCGTCGCGCGGCAGGACATCGAGCTGATGAGGGAGACCAACGCCGACCGGGCGACGTTCGGCGGCCACGTCCTGACAGCCGGGCACCTGCCAGTGGCCGGCGCGGGGGTGGCTCTGGTGCCGGCCGGCGGCCGCGCACCGGACAGGACGTACGTCACTACCAGCATCGCCGACGGCGAGTACCTCCTCTGCGGCGTCCGGCCGGGCGACTACCTGCTCCTCTCGTGGAAGCCTGGCTTCACCCCCCACCAGGAGCGCCTGCGGCTACGGAGGGCGGAGCGGGTCCAGCGGGACGTCGTCCTCAGGCCGCGAGCCTGAGGCCTCCCGACGGCCCGAACGCGACGCGGGGCCGCCGCCCTGCCCCGGCCGCCCCCCGGGGCGTCAGGGACAGGGCGGCGGCGGAGGTCCATGAGCGGGCGGACCGGTCAAGGCGCCGTCGTCTCGGCCTTCGCCTTGACGACGTAGTTGCCGGCGCCGGCGCGGCTGAAGAGGTAGCGGCCGCCGGAGTCGGTGAAGGTGACCTGCTGCAGCGTCTCGAGGCCGGTGCCGTCCAGCGTGTAGAGGCCGACGCAGGCGTTCGGGATCGGGTTCCCCGTGGCGGCATCCGTGATGAAGCCGTTGACGGTCGCCTGGGGCACGGGAACGGGAAGCATGGCGATGGAGATCGAGACGAAGGCCCCGCCGTTCACGGTGACCGGGCTCGGCAGGGACGCCAGGTAGCCTTCCGAGCCGGCGGCGAGCAGGGAGTAGCTGCCGTCCGGCACCTCGCAGAACATCACCTCGCCCGCGGCGTCGGTCAGCGTGATCGCCACGGCTGTGGGCGGCGATCCTTGCGTCAATATGACCGGTGCGCTGGCCAGCGGAGCCCCCGTGCTGGAGTCCGTCACGAAGCCGTAGATGGTGCCCTGCGGGGTCGTGCTCGGCGTCAGCGTGACGTCGATCGTCAACTGCTGGCCGCCCTCGATGGTGAACGTTACGGTCGACGAGGTCACGTACCCCGTCTTCGCCACCACGAGGCTGTAGCTGCCTGGCGCGACATTGTTGAAGATATAGTTGCCGGCGGGGTTGGTATCCTGATGGTCCACCGGAGCGCCGCCCGGGGTGATCAGCTTCACGGTGGCGCCGCCGATCCCGGCCCCGCTTGGGTCCGACACGGTGCCGCGGACGATCCCGCTGGGGGGCGCGCTGGAACTCAGGGCCAGGTCGGTACGCCCCTCCTGGGTGGCGGCCAGCGGGAAGGAGGGCGAGCGGCCCAGCAGGTACTGGTCGGCCACAGGCATTGTCTACACCTCCTGCGAAACTGCCTCGGTTGCCATGCTGCGCAGATTCGCTCGCCCGGTCCACGGACGGAGTCCAGAGGCTCGTGGTCGGCTCGCGCTGCTGCGCCGGTATGCGGCGACGGGACGAATATGCGCTCTCGGCCTCCGCTGCCGCTATCCTCCCCCATGTTTTCCAAAGATGGTCGCGGCCGCCCCGGCCATGGCGACCTCCTACAGGAGGGCCTCGTCCTTGGCCTTGACGACGTACTGCCCCGGGCTGACGTCCCCGAAGAGGTAGAGGCCGTCCGGGTTGGTCAGGGTCTCCTGGACGAGGGTCTCGGTCGAGCCGCTGATCGCGTACAGGCCGACGCAGGCCCCTTCGATGCCGCCCCCGCCCGCGTTGCGGATGAAGCCGTGCACGGTGGCCGGGGAGGGCGTCGTGGGCGTCAGGTAGAGGTCGGCGCGGGCGATCTGGCTCCCGGATACGGTCAGCGGCTCTCCGGGCCGCCCAGGGTCCCAAGGTCCAGCAGGTGCCCGCTCTGCCAGAGAAAGGCGTGGACGGTGCCGGTCGCTGTTTCCGCGCTGCCGACCACCTGTCCGCGTAGGTTCACGGCAGCGGCGTCGCTGAAGCCCCCTCCCAGGGTCCCGAGGTCTAGCATGCCAGTGGCGCGCCAGAGAAAGGCGTGCACGGTGCCGCCCTCGGTCTCGGCCCCGCCGACCACCCAGCCCCGGCGGTTAACGCCCGCGGCGCGGCTGTGGAGGCCGCCCAGGGTGCCGAGGTCGGTCATCTTCCCCATCTGCCAGAGGAAGGCGTGGACGGCGCCATCCGCGGTTTCCGCCGAGCCCACCACCTGCCCGCGGTCGTTTACGGCGTAGGCCTCACTGAACGTACCACCGAGCGTGCCCAGGTCGAACATCGTCCCATTTCGCCAGAGGAAGGCCCGGAGACCACCGCTGGAGGCCTCCGCGCCACCGACGACCTCGCCACGGGCGTTGACGCCGTACGCGTGGCTGAACGTGCCGCCCAGGGTGCCCAGATCGAGCAGCGCTCCGTTACGCCATAGGACGGCGTGTTGCGCCCCTCCAGGTGTCTCGGCGCAGCCGACGACGTCTCCGCGTTGGTTAATGGCGTGTGCCTCGCTGAAGGCCCCGCCCAATGTGCCCAGCTCCACCACGGCGCCCGCCCGCCAGAGGAAGGCCCGCACCGCGTGGTCCGCCCTCTCGGCGCCCCCGACGAACTGGCTCCGGCTGCCGACGGCGCAAGCCTCACTCCAGGTGCCCTCGACCATGCCGAGGTCGACAAGGGTCGGCATGCATATCCCCCCATGCCGACCCAGCGTATGACCGAAGGGGCGGTCGGCGTGTCGCGCAGCGCTCGGCGGGAGCCGGACAGGCGGATGTCCGCCTCGCAGGGCTTCCGCCGAACCCTGGCGCTGCGGCCTTACCGCAGGAACAGTTCCACCACCGGTACCAGGACATCGGGGCGCTGGACCGGTAGGTCGAGGGTGAGCACGCCCTCTTCGGCGCGCTCGTGGTAGCGGACCTCCGAGGCGTCGTGCAGCAACTGCGCGTATGCCACGCGGCCGGCCAGGCCTTCGAGGTGCACGTGGCGGAAGGGCCAGGCCAAGAGGTGCAGGTAGAGCCGGTCGCCGCGCTGGGTGTAGCGGCAGTCGTCGGGGGCGGAGAACGCGCTCTGCCCACAGCCGTAGATGGCGCGGTCGTGGTGGCGCATCCAATCGCCGATGGCGAGCAGCCGGTCTCGCGAACGCGGGTCGAACTCGCCGCGCGCCGTCGGACCGACGTTGAGGAGGAGGTTGCCCCCCTTGGACACGCCGTCGACCAGCATGCGCACCAGCAGGCTGGCCGGCTTCCAGTCCAGGTTGTCGCGGTCATAGCCCCAGGACCCGTTCATGGTCTGGCAGGCTTCCCACAATTGGTATGTGCCGGGCGTGCTGCGGCGCGGCTGGAACTGTTCCGGGGTCTTGATGCCGCGTCCCAGGTCCAGGCGGTCGTTGAGCAGGATGTGCGGCTGCAACTCGCGCACCATGGTCTCCAGGCGTTCGGACTGCCAGTCCGCGCGGCCCTTGCCCTTGGACCAGCCCCAGTCCTGGCCGGGGTAGGAGAAGTCGAACCACATGTAGTCGATGCGCCCGTAGCCGGTGAGCAGCTCGCGTACCTGGCCGTGTAGATACTCCACGTACTGGGCCATGTCCCGCTGCCGATGCCGCTCACGGAACTCCAGGTCATCGCGCTGCGGGTGCAGGCCGTCCACCGGGTACTCGGGGTGGTGCCAATCGATCAGCGAGTGATAGAGGCCGACCTTGAGGCCCTCGGCGCGGAAGGCGTCGAGCAGTGGGCGCAACAGGTCACGGCGCGCGGGGGTGTTGGGCGCCTTGTAGTTGGTGAGGGCCGAGTCCCAGAGGCAGAAGCCGTCGTGGTGCTTGCTCGTCACCACCATGTAGCGCATCCCGGCCTGCCTGGCCAGCGCCGCCCACGCGCGAGGCTCAAAGAGGTCGGGGTCGAAATGATCGAAATAGCGCTGGTACCGCTCCTCCGTGATGCGTTCGCGGTTGCGGACCCACTCGTGGCGTGCGGGCAGGGCGTAGATGCCCCAGTGGATGAACAGGCCGAAGCGGTCGTGCACAAACCAGTCGACGTTGGCGTTGAAGCCCGCCGGGACGGGCGGCGTCGCTGCGGCGACCTCGGGCATGGCGATTCCCTCCTTAACCAGCCAACCCTACACTCGGACGGCGGCCGGGGGGTGGCCAATCGCGCGGGCGCCGGGGCTGGCGAGAGCGCACTGAGGGCTGCGCGGGCCCCGCCTCGGGTGCGCGGCCGGCTCCGGCGACACGCGGTATCGGGGTGTCCTTCTTGCTGCAGGCACCACCCTCCCACGGCGCGGCCGGACATTCCCGTCCGGCGCCAGACGGTCCTGCAGGCTGGGGACGGTGCGCCGGGCGGCGTCGTTTCAATGGGGGGCTTGGGCTCTGAACGTGGCGCAGGTCGCCGCCGTCCGACAGTCCGCGGGCGCGAGCGGACCGGCGTACCGCTCCGAAGTCACCCCCGCTCGTGGCGCCGTCTGGGCGAACGCCCCCCGCCGGAATGACGCGACCCTGCGTTTGCAGCCCTCCGAGGAGGACGGCTCGTGCACGGGGGCGAAGCCGCCACCGTTCCTGTGGCCGCGGACGGGGATCGCTGCCTCTACGGTTCGAGTCCATCCCGCCGCCTGGGGGATCCCTGGTGGGGCGCCCCCTGGGCCCACGTGCCGAGACGGGCATCCGCCCCTTCCGCCGGGGCCGGTGCGCTGCCCGTCTCCCGCCGGCTGCGGACCCCAGGGGGGCACGGCTGATGATCGTGACCGGTGGCGGAGCGTGCATGCCGGGCATCCGTCACGTGTCCGTTTTGTGTGCTCGAACGGGCGGGGCGCGGCGACGCCCGCTACCCCCGCGCAAACCTCTTTCTAGGGGGCGATCCCGTGCGTCTTGGCGGCGGCTCCCACGTCTACGAGCTCGTTCCCGACTGGGGCCGACCCCCGTCTGGTGTTTCCTTCGGCTACACGCACGGCGTCGTGGTCGACTCCCAGGACCGGGTGTATGTACACAACCGCAGCCGGGACGCGGTGGCCGTCTTCGACCGCGAGGGCCGTTTCCTTGGTTCCTGGGGCGAGGAGTTCGCCGGAGGGGCCCATGGTCTGTTCTTGAGCCGCGAGCCCGGCGGCGAGTTCCTTTACCTCGCCGACCCCGAGCGGCACCTGGTCGCCAAGGCGACCCTGGACGGGCGTATCCTCTGGCGCCTCGGCGTCCCCGACCTGCCCGAGGTCTACCCCACCCCCGACCGCTACCGGCCTACGGACGTCTGCGTCGCCCCCAACGGGGACTTCTACGTGGGGGATGGCTACGGGCAGAGCTGGGTGCACCAGTACGACCGCGACGCCCGGTACATCCGCTCGTGGGGCGGCGCCGGCGCCGAGCCGGGGAAGCTGCAGTGCCCCCACGGGCTCTGGGTCGATACGCGTGCCGCGACCCCCCGGCTGCTGGTGGCGGACCGGGGCAACCACCGCCTACAGGCCTTCACGCTGGACGGGCGGCACATGGGCTTTATCCAGAGCGAACTGCGCCTGCCCTGCTCCCTATACCAGTTCGGGGAGGAGTTGGTCGTCCCCGACCTGCACGCACGGGTGACCATCCTCGACGCCGACGACCGGCCTGTCTGCCACTTGGGCGATGACCCCGGTGTATGGGAACGCCCGGGTTGGCCCAACATCCCGGCGGATCAGCGCCAGCCGGGGCGCTTCATCGCACCGCACGCCGCGTGCGTGGACAGCCGTGGCGACCTGTATGTCGTGGAGTGGGTGGCGGACGGGCGGGTGAGCAAGTTGCGCCGGGTCTGAGGTGGAGGGGGCGGGTGGTCCGCCCGCCCCCTCCACCAAAGCCCTCGGAGACCGTTCCTGACGGACCGACCCGCTGGGACCGAGCGCCGGCACGGTCCCCTTCAGGTCCTCGACCCCGACAGTGGATCCCTCCCCCGCGCGTGGTGCACCGTCTTCCGCCCCGCGGGTCCCGGCCTACCGCATCGCGCCGCCCTCCGCTTCCGTCCAAAACCGCGGCGCCGCGACGTCGACCTCGTTAGCCTCCGGATGTCGGCGGAAGTACGCTCCCACCACGGCGCCCACACCTCCGGGACGAGCGGCCGCGCGTAGCCGCAACTGCACGCCGCCGTGTGCGGCAGGATGTGCGCCATGCGTCCCACGCCCGCGATGCGCAGGTCGATGTCCCCTACGACCTGGTGCAGCGGGTGCCCGCAGATCTCGACCGATGCCGCCGGCTCCGAAGGGGCGGTCCCGTCTGCCGAAGCCGCGGCCGGCTTGCCGCGCGCCGCCCTCATCAGCCCATCCGCCAGCCGGTTGAAAGCCGTGCGTACCGCGGCCCCGAACAGGCGCGCCGTCGGTCTCTAGCCAGGTCCCCTCGTTCCGGCGCCACGGGTCCGCCTGGCGCTGGTTGGAAAGATCCCAAAGGGGCACCGCCTGCGGCACCAAGCCTACACGAGCCTGCACGCGGCGCGAGGGCTGCGCGCGCCCTGCGGGCGCGTCCCGGACGCCGGGCTCCTGCGGCCGGCTGGCGTCTCCCCGCATCTCCTTGCGCGCCAACATACGTGACGACCCCTGGCCCGCTCTGCGCCCCGCACCGCCAGGGGATGAACGGATCACGCCGAACGTGCATCGTCTGGATGGGTGCGCGGCGAACCATCCCTCCGCCGGGGGGCGATCCCGTGGCGAACGCGAGCCCGGTCACGGCGACCGGTGACGCCTCTGCGTCCGCGGGTGTCATGCCGCCGCCCCGCGTCTTGCTCACCTGGCGGCGCGCGCTCTGGCTATTGGTGCTGTGCGTTCTCTTCCTCGGCGGGCGGGGCGCCGACTTCCTGCTCATCGTCGTCGGTCTGACCCTGTACCTAGCCACCCGCGCCGTGCAGGCCGCCTCGGGCGGGGTGGCGGTGGGCTATCGCCTCGCTGACCACCACGTCTTTCTGGGTGCGCCCGCCACCGTCGTGGTCACGGTCTCCAACGGCTCGCGCTGGCCGATCCCGTTGCTGTTGCTCCACCTGCGCCTCCCCGAAGGGGTACCGGGGGCGTTCCGCCGCGTGGTGAGCCTGGGGCCGCGCTCCGTGCGGCGCTTCACCATGCGCATCGCCGGCCTGCGCCGGGGCGTGTACCGCATCGGCGACACGCGCATCGTCTTCGCAGACTGGTTCGGGCTCCGCAGCGAGAGCGCCGACGCGCCGGTCCACGCCCGCTTCGTTGTCTACCCGGCCCTGCTGCGCCTCCCACCGCTGCGGCCGGAACGCCGCCTGCCGGTCGGCCCGCGCCGCGAGCCCGGCAGCCCGTTTCGCGACGATCTGCCCGTGGACCTACGCCCCTACCGGCGGGGGGACCCCATGCGGTCTATCGCTTGGAAGGCCACGGCCCGGCGTGGCGAGCTGCAGGTGCGGGAGTTCCCGCCGGTACGCGAGAGCACCGCGTGGATCCTGCTCGACCTCGATGGCGCGGACTGGGATCCGCTGCGCCGGCACGAACTCAGCGAACAGGCCGTGACCCTGGCCGCCTCCCTGCTCTGGCAACGCCGCCAGGAGGGCCAGGCCGTCGGTTTCGCCGCCTGGGGCGGCCTCGCCGAACGGTCGGTGCACGGCAGCCGGGCAGTGGCTCCCGGCGCCTGGGTGCGGTTCCGGCCGCGCGCGGACGCCGGCCACCCGCTGCGCGTGCTGGAGGCCCTGGCGGCCCTGTCTCTCGCCGATGGAGGGGACTTTGCCGCCCGGCTGCGCGACGAGGCGGCGGGCATGCCGTGGGGCGCGGAAGTGCTCGTGCTCGTGCCGCGGGACACGCCCGCACTGCACGCGGTGGCGGAAACACTGGCCGCACGCGGGCATCCCGTCACCTTGCTGGTATGCGAGCGCCGCATGGGCCGGCCCCCCGGCCTGGCCGGCACGCGGGTGCGTACCGTGGAGGTGCATGTGGGAGATGGCGTCTCCTTCCAGTGAGCGCAGCGGCCCGTCACCAGGCGCGCCGCTGCGTTCGCCGCCAGCCGCGCGTCCCCACGGGGGATCGGTCGCCGCGGAGTCCGGTTGGGTCCTCCCCGCCCTGCTGGCGCTTCTGGCCGGCTCGGGGTATCTCTTTGGCTTGGCGTGGCTGCATGTGCGGGCGAAGGCGGCGCCGCCCCCTCTCCTCGCTGCCGCCGTCCTGGTGGTCGTGGGCGTTCTTGCCTTCTCCCAGGCCGCCAGCGTGGCTCTGGACCCGGCGCGGCCCCCCGAGTGGTGGCGCCCGGCCGTGGCGGCCCTGGTGTTCGCCGGCGCCGCGGCGCTGGTCTTCGCGGCGCCGCGGCGGGCGGCGCTCGCGCTGATCCCAGGCGTCGCCCTCTGCGCGCTCTCGGCGCGAGCGGCGGAGACTGTCGGCGCGCACCTGGCTTCGGCGGTGCGCCTCCCGGAGGACGATGCCACCGGGGACTGGTCCCGCCAGGCGCCCGAGACGCGGCGCATCGTGCTGGAGACCTGGGTCTTGGCGGCCGCCGCCGCCGCGCTGGCCGGTCGCGCCCCCGGCGTCACGCCCGCGCTGGCCCTGGCCGCCGGCGGCGGGCTGGCCCTGGCCGCGGGCAGCCACCTCCATGCGCTACGGCGGCTTTGCGCCAACGAAGGCTTCGACTGGGAGCGCGCCGACGCCGTTGCCGCCCTCCGCTGGGCAGGCGCCCTATCCGCCGCCGTGCTGGCCGTGGCTATAGCGGTCCCCGCTGTCCCGGCCCTGGTGCCGCGCGGGATCCCCGACGCCGTGCGCCTGCTGTTGAAGGTGCTGTTCCTGCACCGGGCAACGCCATCCGCGTTGCCGCACCGGACGGCCCCGACGCCAGGAGCCATCCCCGTGGCGGGTGTGGCGCTGCCCTTGCCCGTCGGGCAGAGTGGGAGTGGGGTATCACCCGGCATCCTGCGCTTTCTGGCCTTCGATCTGCAGGATTGGCTGATCCTCGGCGTAGCCGCGGTTGTGCTTTCCGTGGTGCTGGTCCAGTACCTGCGCTTTGCGCGGGAGATCGGCGGGGGGCTGGGCGGGCTGTTCCGGCGCCTGTGGGAGGCGCTGGTGTCCATCTTGGCCTTCTGGCGCTGGCTGGACGCCCTTCGCCCCCCGGCCTCGCGGCTGGCGGGGGCGCGCGCAGGGGACGGCGCCATGGCGGCCTCGGGTCCGCCCGACGATGCGCCCTTCAGCCTGCTGGACCCGCGGCGCGCGGTGCGCGCCAGCTACCGCCGCCTGTTGCGCCACGCGGCAGGCGCTGGGGTGGCGCGGGCGCCGGGCGAAAGCCCCGCCCGTTTCGAACTGCAGGTGGCGGAGCGCGTGGGCGGCGCCGCGCCGGACGCCGCGGCGCTGACCCGGGCGTACGAGGAGGCGCGCTACAGCCACCACCCCATCGCGCGCCAGCGTGTCCCGCTGGTGCGCGCCGCGTTGGACCGGATCCTGCGGGCCTTGTCCGCGGGACCCGCGGCGCCCGGGAGGGGCGGAGGAGGACGTGGCATGCCGCGCCGCGCGCCACCGGGCTGATCCGGTCCGGACCCGAGCGCCAACACGAGCGGGCTGGTCCGGTCGCCCGCGGTGGCGCACCGGGCACCGCAGCCGCTGCCGCGCTGCCGGCCCCGGGGACGGCGCCGTCTACGGGAGCGGCGATCTGTCGCGCAGGGGGCGGCGCTCGGTCCTGTTGAGGGAATGGCGCCACGACGCCGGAGGTTTGCCCGAAGGCGGTTACGCCAAAAGAGGCATGCACAGCAGGAATTTGGCAACCCGTTGCCCAACCAACGGGCAAAGCGCCCGTGGATGTCCCCCCGCGGCGTGAGGCCGCTCGGTCGTTGACCGGCCGGGTGCCAGGGGGGCGGCGGGTGAGAGGTTCGTGCGGGACCGGCCGGCAGGGGGGCTAGGGTGGTGCGCGGTCGTGGGGGGCCCCGCGCGCCGCTGGCGCCGGTCCCGGTTGGCAACTTGCCCTTCGAATGGCTCGCGGGGTGTGAAGCGCCGGCGAGAGGGTGCCCGCGAGGCCGGCGCCAAGGGGGAAGACACGTGGTGGATCGGATTTCGCGGCGCGGTTTCGCGGCGGCCGTGGGTGGGGCGCTGCTGGCGGGCACGGCCGGCGGGGCCGCCGCTGCGGCCAAGGCTCCCGCGGTGACCGTGCGCGTCAACGGCCAGGTCGTGCAGTTGCCCGAGCCGCCGCTGGTGTCCGGCGGCAAGGTCTACCTGCCGGTTGCGGACGTGGCGGACGCCTTCGGCGTGCCGGTGACCTGGAACGGGACGCGGCGCGTGCTGGACATCGGCGCCAGCGGCTCCGCCGCGGCGATCGGCTTCGTCTTTCAGGGGGTGGCATACGCCGCGACGGGGCTGCAGGTCCGCACCTATCCGGGCTCGCAGAACACCTCGACCGTTTACTGGATCGTCCAGTACCAGGCCACCAACCGGGGTAAGCAGCCGGTGACGATGTCCAGCGCCCAGCCGCCGCTCCTGCTGATCGGGCCGAACGGCGACGAATACACGCCCGATTCGACGCTCAGCGGCCCGCAGCCGACTACCCTCAACCCAGGCCTGACCTTTGACGGGTACCTGGTCTTCGACATGCCGGCCTCGGCCGCGCCCCCAGCCTACGCGTTGGGCTTCAATGCCTACCGCGTCACGAGCAGCGGCTTTACGAGTACCCGGCTGTCGACGGTGCTGCCCGCCAACAGCGTGGCCACCGGTGTGCAGACGATCAACGCGACGTACGCGCTCAGTGGCCTCTGGAACTCCAGCGTGCAGGAGCTGCTCGTGCGCGCGTTGGTGCGGACGAACCGCATCACCCCCGACCTGCAGCCGGCGAATTTCGACCCGACCACGAGCTTCTGGATCGTGGACTTCGGGATCGATAACCCCGGTCCCGGTGCCATCTCGTTCAGCGCCAGCGACTTCGCCCTCGGCTTCAGCAGCAGCCTGTCGATCGCGCCGTACGCCGTCACCTCGCTGCCCGGCTACGTGCCGCCCTCCAACCTCCAGGCCGGGGTGACCCTGGCCGCCGGGCAGGTTTTCAACGGCGCGATGCTGTTCGTGGTGCCGGCGGGCACCCCGACATCGGGCCCCCAACTCGTGATCCGGGTGAACGGCGCGCAGCAGGCGGTGGCCTTGGCCCCTTGCCCGAATGGGACCTGTCCCCCCGTGCAGCAGTAAGTCGCCGTAGGCGGCGTGGCGCGCGCCGTCGCGCCGCGCCGCCAGGGGGTGGGGCATTGCGGGGCCGCGGGGGCCCCATCGCCGTTCAGGGCCGGCGCCGGCCGCGGCGGCTCGGTGGCGGGCCGGTGCCTCTCGGTCGGTTCGACCGGCCCGGCGGGCGCCGCGGGGTCGCGTGGGGCCCGTGGACGCCGTGCGGGAGGCCCGGAGCGCCAGCGGGTTGTGGCGGGGCAGTGCGCGGGGGGCATGCGGCCGGTGCCCGCTTGGTCTTCCGGGGGGATGGTGGACGGGGTGGCGCTCGCCGAGGTGAGCCTCCTATGGCCCGACGGCGTCCGCGGGGCCCGCCGCGGCGGGGGCCTCAGGGCGGAAACCGCAGCGGACCTGGACCTGGACCCGTTGGTTCGCGCCCTGGCGGGCCGCGAGCGTCGGCGCGAGTCCATGGTGCGTGCCGTGCTGGGCGAACCCGTCTCGGACGGGGCGGTGATCGCCTACCGCCAGGCGGTGCTGGCCGACCTGATGACGGATGCCCGGCTGCGGGATGGCCTGGCGTCCGTCCTGCCGTTGCTGGCGGAAGCGGCCCGCGGCGAGGAGCCGGCATCCCACACGGAGGCCGACTGGGGCGTGCTCGCGTTCACCCGGCGGCTGAACGACCTGGCCCTGTATGTGCGCGCCGCAGACCGCATCAAAGGCCTGTTGGCCGCCGCCTCTCCCGCCTCGCGCGGTCTCAACGCACTGCGCGCCGCCCTGGAGGAGGAGACCGGCGGCGAGACCTTTCGCGCCCTGCAGGCGGGATTGCCGGCGCTGCGCGCCCAGTTGAGCCAGGGCGAGTGCATCACGCTGGCCATCAACCTCAAGCCGTCGTGGGAGCCCGAATCGGCGGCGATCCTCTCCATCGGCCCGCGCACCGCGGGGCGCGGCATCCTGCAGCGGCTGTTAGCGAGCCAGGAGGCTGAGCACGCGCTCACCCCGCTGCGGCGGGTGGACGCCAGCGGGATGCTCGGGGCGGAACACTCTCTGGCGCGCGATCTGCGGGCGTTGCTGGAGGGTACGGCGGCGCCCGTGATCGCCGCGCTGCAACAGTTCCACACTGTGCATGCGGGCGCCCTGGCGCACCTAGAGGGCGAACTCGCCTTCCTCACGGGCGCGGCCGAGCTGTTCTCGCGGCTGCGGGCGATGGGTCTGCCCTTCTGCGTGCCCGAGGTGGCGCCCGTGGAGGAGCGCGCCACGCACATCGAGGCCGGGTTCAGCCTCGCCCTCGCGCTCCGCCTGCTCGTTGATCCGCGCCCCGGTCCGCGGCGCATCGTGCCCAGCGACATCTCCTTTGGCCCCGGCGGGCGCGTATGGATCCTCACCGGTCCCAACCGCGGCGGCAAGACGACCTTTCTGCGGGCGGTGGGCCTGTCACATCTCCTCTTCGCCTCGGGTCTGCCGGTCCCGGGGCGCCGCGCGCGCCTGTCGCCCGTGGACCGCATCATTACGCACTTCGTCACCCAGGAGCGCGGCACGCCGGGGGAGGGGCGGTTGGACGAGGAAGCCGAGGGCCTGGCGCGCATCTTCGCGGAAGCGACCCCGCAGAGTCTGATCCTGTTGAATGAGGTGCTGGCCGGCAGCACGAGCCAGGTGGAGGCGCTGGCGCTTGCTGGCGACGCGGTACGCGGCCTGCGGCTGCTCGGCGCCCGCTGCGTGTTCGCCACGCATCTCCACGACCTGGCGGCCTCGGTCGATCGCCTCAACGCCGCGGTCCCTGACGCCGACAGCACGGTCGGCTCGCTGGTCGCCGGCGTGCTGGAGCCAGGTGACAGCGCCCCCGATCCGTTCACCTTTGGCCGTTCGGGTGACCCAGGCTCGGCGCCGGGACTCGATCCACCCGACGACCCGGCGGCCAGGGGGGAGGACGAGCCACGGCCTACCTTTCACATCATGCCCGGACCGCCGCGCGGGTTGAGTTTCGCCTCCGCCATCGCCCGCCAGCACGGCATCAGCTTCGCCCAACTGCGGGCCAGGCTCGCGGCGCGGGGGATCGGTCCCGGGGCGGCGGGTGGCGCCGGGGCGTAGGCGGGGCGGGGCTCGCCGCCCGTGTGGGCGCAGCCGCCAGGACCCGACCGTTCCCGGGGAGCGGGACCGTCGGTCCTTTGTCCCGGGTGCCCTCAGCCGCCCTGCCTGGTACACTCTGCCGGGCGCGCCAGGGCGCGCCAGTGAGGTGCCCCCCTTGAACGACACCCCCGTGCCGCCGCAGGAGTTGCTCTCCACCTTTCGCGCGCACGCCGCCTGGGCCGTGATCCCCCACGTCCTGCCCGACGTCGACGCCCTGGCCACCGCCAGCGCCCTCTGCCTGGTGCTGCGGCGCATCGGCAAGCGCGCGGCGGTCTTTGCCCCGGAGTTGCCCGAGATCCATCGCTGGGCGCTGGCTCCAGAGGTGCTCGCCTCTGGCGAGCCGGGGGCGGGTTGGTCGCGCGTCGGCGTGGACACGGCCCGCGCAGACCGTCTGCAGTTGGCCGGCCCGGTCGACGTCAACCTGGACCATCACGAGGACAACCCGCGCTTTGCGCCGGTCAACTGGGTCTGCAGCGTGCCAGCGTGCACGTGCCTGGTCGCGACAGTGGCCGGGGCTCTCGGTGTGGCTGCCGACACGACCCTGGCCACCGCGCTCTACACCGGCCTAGTGGGCGACACCGAGGGCTTCCGTGTGCAGGCGACAGCCGAGTCGTTTGCCTGGGCCCGGCGCTTCGCCGGGGCCGGGGCGGACACGGAGGGCGTGGCGGAGGCCTTCCACCGGCGTTCCCCCGGTTTCTGGGCCTACCTGGCCGCGGTGGAAGGTAGCGCACTCACGTGGGAGGGCACGGTTCCTTGCCGCGTGGTGCCGATCGATGCGGGGTTGCCCGAGCGGTTCGCTTTGCGACCCTACGAAAATGCCCTCCTCCCCTCGCATCTGCTCCCGCCGCGCGGCGGCGTGCTCGTCGTGCTGCAGGGCGGCCGGGACAACGTTCGCTTCCGCCTGCGCAGCCGCGGCGTCGACGTGCTCCCGCTGGCGCACGCCCTGGGTGGCGGCGGACATCCCCAGGCGGCAGGCGTGGTCCTGCGCGGCGTGTCTCTGCACGAGGCCTTGGAGCGCCTGCGCGCCGCGTGGGCGGAGGTTGCTGCGCGACCGGCTGACCGAACTCGCGGCGTGAGCCCCCGGCTTTAGCCGTGGGGTGAGCCGCGCGGCGCCCTCTCTTGCGCGGAGCGGGGTACCATGCGAAACACAAAGACACGGCCGCTGGCCTTTGCGGTGTCGGCCTGTGGAGGGGACGTAAGACCCACTCAGAAACGGGCGGGCGTTCCCCGGCGAAGCAGGAAGCCCAGGTGAGCGATCACCGGGAATCCACCGACTTTAGCCGTGGGGAGGAGGTCATGTAGGCGGTTCGCCCGCGTAGGGCGCATCGTCCCGACGGGTCGCCGTCGCCCGGGCGGGCCCCTACCGTGCCGACCATGCGCCCGCGCGGATGCCACGCTATCGTCGTCCCACTCGTTGGTTGTCCGGATCTCTGCAGGAGAGGGCGCGCGCGCCAGGGGCTGCACCACCTTGCCGCTGGTGGCAAAGGCGCGCGCGCCCGTGCCCAGGCCAACGGCAAAGCCGTGCTGGTGTCAGAGCCGCTGCTGACTGCGTCTCTGCAGCAGCGGGGGGCACGGCGTCCAGTCGTGGTGCTTGCGTGGCGCGCCAGGGGCTGCACCACCGCTGCTCTCGGCGACTCAGGGCACGGGCCCGCGCCCCCAAGCTGCGTGGGGGTGGGGCCGGCCCGGCGCCTCGGATGCACCGCTGCTGCGCTACGGGCCTCTCCGTGCACGGGGACACACCCCGCACCGCCCGTGCTGCGCGCGGACGGCGCGGGAAGGGGCGTCCCGTGGCACGGCGGTCCGGTCATCCGCCTGCGCGCGCCGCCCATTCCGGGGTAGGGGCCGCATAGGCGGTCGCCAAGCGCCGCCGCACCGTGCGGGGAAGGATGCCCAGGCCGGCGTGGCCGGCCACGCCGGCCTGGGACAGGTGCCAGCCCGCGGGGATGGACGCCCCCTCGTCGAGCACACAGTCCTCGACGCTGGCCTCGCGGCCCACCTGGCTCCCCCGGAGCAGGACCGAGCGGGCTACGGTAGCGCCGTCGCCGACGCGACACCCCTCGCCGAGAACGGCTGGCCCGATCAGGCGTGCCCCTCGGCCGATGCGGATTGCCTCGCCGAAGTGGACCAGTCCCTCCAGTGTCTCGCGGCTCACGCCTTGCGGCGCCGCCGCAGAGCCGGGCACCGGCCAGGGCATGGCGCCGGCGAGCCCTTCAAAGTGCGTGGCGCGGTAGGCGTCCAGGGTGCCGATGTCGCGCCAGTAGCGGGCGGCCACTTCGGCGCCCAGGGGACTGCCCGCGTGCAGCAGCCGGGGAAAGACATCGTAAGCGAAGTCGACGGAGCCGGAGGGATCGACCCCGTCCAGGGCCTCCCGCTCCAGGACGTAGCACCCGGTGTTGACACCGAGGCCGGGGGCCAGTTCCCCCAGCGCCGGTTTCTCTAGGAAGCGGACGATGCGGTGTCCGTCCAGCGCCACCGTGCCAAAGCGCAAACGCTCGTCCGTCGGGGCCAGGCAGAGGGTCGCCACGTGCCCTCCCTCCCGGTGGGTCCGTTCCAGCGCCGAGAGGTCGATGTCGAGTACGGCGTCGCCGGACAGGACGGCAAAGGGAGAGCGCAGCCGCGGCAGGAGATCCGCCACGGCCCCCGCCGTGCCGCGTGGCCTTTCCTCCACCGCCACGTGCAGCCGCGGCCAGAGCCCCGCCCCGCCCTCGACCCCCGGTACGGCCGCCTCCCGGTCGCCGCGCAGGGTGGACACGAAGTCGTGGATCTGGCCGCCGAGATGGCCGGCGGTGATGAACACTTCGTCCACACCCTGGCGTGCGAGCGCGTCGACGAGCCCGGCCAGCAGCGGCCGGCCAAAAAACGGGACCAGCGGCTTCGGACGGGTCAGCGTGAGCGGTTGGAGCCGCTGCCCGCGCCCTCCCGCCATGATGACGGCCTGCATGGTGCGATGCCTCCTCGGCCCGCAACGGGTCCCCCCGGCGGCGCCGGTGCACGCCGCGCGGGCGCCCGCACCAACCCGCCCCGGGTGGGGCGCCCGCCCGGGGACCTTGTCCCGATAGGGTCTCCCCGCGGCCCGCCTGCCCGCGGCCCCGGGAGCCGGGGCACGCTGGCGGGCTTGGCCTTGGGTGGTACCCGCGCCATGCGCCGTTTGTCACGCCCTCCGCAAATATGTCGCAACACGATATGATTGGCAGAGGGCCGCGCGTGCCGCGTGGGGAGGGACCGCTTGTGCAGGGGAAGGAGCGGGCGCCGCGCAGCCGGGACCAGCAGCGTGTCCGTCTGCACGTGCTATTGCCAGTCAGCGCCGTGGCCGGCCTGCTCGGGATCGCCGCAGCGGTGGCCCTGTTCTCGCTGATCGGTCTCTTCAGCAACTTCTTCTACTATCACCGCCTCGCGCTCCGTTACGTCGAGCCGCACGCCTCGCCGTTTGCCGCCTCGCCGCTCACGGTGGCGGTCGTGGTCTGCGGGGCCTTGGTGGCGGGCCTCGCCATCCGGTACGGCGACCTCGCGCTGCGGGGCCATGGCATCCCGGAGGTCATGGAGGCCGTGCTGCAGCGCGGCGGCCGCATCCCCTGGCGCATCGCGGTGCTCAAGCCGTTGACGGCCGCACTGGTCATCGGCACGGGGAGCCCGTTCGGCGCCGAGGGGCCGATCATCCAGACCGCGGGCGCCCTCGGTTCACTGGTCGGCCAGGTCGTGCCGCTGACCGACCGGGAGCGTGCGATCCTGCTCGGCTGCGGCGCCGCGGCGGGAATGACCGGCATCTTCGCCACCCCACTGGCGGCGGTGCTGCTGGCCCTGGAACTGCTGGTCTTTGAGTTCTCCGCCGCTGCGGTCGTACCCATCGCCGCCGCCGCGGCGGTGGCCGCGGCCCTGCGCCCGCACCTGCTGCCGCCGAGCCCACTCTTCCCCTCGACCGCGGGCTTTCATGGCGGCCCGCTGGCGGTGCTGTGGACCGCCGCGCTCGGCGTGGCGGCCGGCCTGGAGGCTGTGGCGCTGACCAGGGCCCTCTACGGCCTGGAGGACCTCTTCGAGCGGATCCGTTGGCGCCCGTTGGTCGTGCGTCCTGTCATCGGCGCCGTCGTGGTCGGCTGCATCGCCCTGGCCTTCCCTCAGGTGCTCGGCATGGGCTACGACCTGATCCGCCAGGTGCTGGCTGGCGGGCTTCCCGCTGGCGCGCTCCTCGGCATCCTCGGTGCCAAGGCGGTGGGCTGGCTGGTGGCGCTGGCCTCCGGGACGGTCGGTGGTGTGTTGGCGCCGCTCTTCCTCATCGCCGGCAGCAGCGGCGCCCTGGTCGGCCTGGCGCTGGCCCACGTTACCGGCCAGAGCCCCACCCTGGTGGCGTTGTTGTTCATGGCGGCCGTCTTCGCGGGCAGCAGCCGGGCGGTGCTCACCGCCGCCGTATTCGCAGCGGAGGTCAGCGGTGATTTCCGTGCCCTGCCGGTCCTGCTGCTTGCCACGGCCGTCGCCGCCGCGACTGCGGGCGCCCTCCTGCCGTACGACCTGATGACGGGCAAACTGGTGCGTCGAGGGGTGCGCCCACCCCTGGGCTTCTTCCCGCGGGAGTTCGCCACCTCGGCGGAGCCGGAGCCGCACGGCACGAAGCGGGGGGAAAGCCTGTGCCGGCCTGGAGGAGCCGCGGTGGCCCAGCGCAACAATAGCCTCGACAGGTAGTGCGCTCAGCCCATTGTTGCAGGAGAGCCCCCGGAGCAGCGGGGCGGGGTGCGCCCCTGCGCGCCGCGGACCTCGCGGCGGCATGCGAAGCGCCCGCGGGAACCGGAGACCCGGACCGCCCCTCCCGTGCGCGTCGGGGCCAGCCGCACACCCGGCGGATGGGCGAACTCCAACGGTTTGGCGCCCCTGGCGCGCGGCGGGCGCCGCCTCGCGGAAACGCCTGTGGGTCGCGGGGACGCACAGAACCCGGGGGGGCGCGCGCCAGAGCGGATGGCGGGGACCTGTTGCAGCCTCCAAGCCCTCCCTGACGCCCCCCTATGGCCGCGACCAGGGCCGCGTCGTTCTCGGCAAACGGGCCGCGACAAGGGCTGGCAGCGTGGGGCGACGAGCAGAGGCGTACGGCGGCTCTGGGGAGCCCCTCCGCGCACCGCCACCGTGGGCCGGGCTGGCCGAAATCGTGCGGCCATTGCGGTGGCAGGCACCGGGCACCTGGGGTGCCCCGGCCTACCACCGCAGGGCTGTGTGCGCCGTCGTTCGGACCCCCAAGCCCCCTCCGTGGAACGACGCCCCCCTGTGGCCGCGACCCCGGCGGCAGGTGCCCGGCCCCGCAGCGGGAACCGGTCCCCGCCAAAGAGGCGGGCGATGCCGGGGGTGGGTCTCTTGGCAGTCGGGCCGGGGCGGCGCGTGCGCCGGGTCCCGGTTTGGCCGGATCCCGCGAAGCCGCCCACGGACGCCGACTTCCGGGCGCACGCCCGCTTCCGGCATGCGCTACGGCGCTTCCTGCGTTTCAGCGAGGACGCGGCCCGTGGCGCGGGGCTGACGTCCGCGCAGCACCAGCTCCTGCTCGCCGTGCGCGGCTCGTCCAGGGGGTGGCTGTCCGTGGGCGAGGTGGCCCGGACCATGCGCGTCCGGCCGCACAGCGCGGCGGGGCTGGTGGAGCGCGCCGCGCACGCCGGCCTCGTCGACAAGGTCGCCGATCCCCAAGACCAGCGCCGCGTGCGCGTCTGCCTCAGCGAGCGTGGGGCCCGCCTGATCGCCGAATTGACTGTCGCGCATCGCGCAGAGCTACGACGCCTCTGGAGCCGCGTCCCCAGCCTGCGTTGAGAGGGGCAGGTGGTGGCGGCGCCGCTCCAGGCGGGCCGGTGCGGGGGGCGCGAGGCCAACCGCCAGGGCGGCTGGCTGCGGGCGCATCAGCGGGGCACGGGGGCCGCCTACAGCGCGCGGGCCACCTCCACGGCGGTGATCGCGATGAGGAATACCGCGAACACCCTGCGCAGTGTCGGTTCCGGCAATCTGTGCGCCACGGCCGCGCCCACGGGGACGGTGGCCATGGCGCCTGTGAACAGGGCCACGGCCGCGATCCAGTCCACCTTGCCCGCGGTGACATAGCCGAAGAGTCCGGAGAGGGACGAGAGGACGATGGCGCCCAGGGTTGTGCCCTGGGCCACCTGCTGCGGGAAGTCACAGAGCAGCACCAGCAGCGGGTTGGCCACGCTCCCACCGCCAATGCCCAGGAGGCCGGCGACCAGTCCCACCAGTGCGCCGATGCCGATCTGGAGCGGCCCGTGCCGCCGCTGGACACCCGCTTCTCCCGTGCCGGACCGTCTGGCGCCCGTCGGCGGCACGGCGTGCGGGGGCGCACCCCCGCGGGCCGCGCGCACGGCGAGGAAGACCACGAAGGCGGCGAAGATGATGTCGAGCGCCCGGCTGGGCAGGGCCAGCGAGACGTGGGCGCCCAGGAAGCCGAAGCAGAGCGCGGCGGCGCCGAGGCGGAGCGCTGCGTCCCAGCGCACGTAGCCGCGGCGGGCGTAGCGGTAGGCGCCGAGCGCCGTGGTCGGCACGATGGTCGCCAGGGATGTGCCCTGGGCGACGTGCTGGTCCAGGCCCATCAGCACACCGAGGGCGGGTACGGCGAGCACCCCCCCCCCGATCCCGAACGTGCCGGCGAGCAGGCCGACGCCGAGGCCGACGCCGACCAGGGGGAGAAGGCGCGCGACCAGATCCATGACCATGCGGGTAGTGATGTCTCCTGGAGAGCGAAAGTGACCGCCCACCGGGCACCTCGGGAGCGGTGTCCCGGCTGGTCCGGCGGCCGGCCGCTCGCCGGCCACCACCGTCGATACCCCACGCCAGCGGACTCTATCACCGCCGTGCCGGCCGTGCGCACCCTGTACCACCGCGCGCTTTGTCACTTGCCGCCATCGCTTCGCCAGGGAGGCGCTGGGCCCCGCTCGCGGGCGATGCGCGGGGGCTCACGATCCCGCAAGGTGGCGCGCGCGCCCAAGCCCCCAAGCCCGGCGACCGCGCGAGCGGGGCGGAGGAGAGGCCACCTGGCGCGCGCGGTGCTCCAGCGTGTCCCCGCTGCACCCATCGCCGAGAACCCTTGGGTCGCGAGGTGATGATCGTGGGTGCAGGCGCGCCAGCGGCGGAGCCGGGTCATGACCACGCGTACAATCCCGTTGCAGAGGATGTCGTCCGGGTCGGCGGGCCGAGGGGGGATCCGCTGAGCCGCGGCCAAGTCTTGGGGCCCGACCTCCGGGCGGAGAGCGCGCAGGGTCTACAGCCGGCGGAGGACCGGTCGTGCCCGACGCGGCGCGGCACGAACCGGCCCCGCACGTGCTGGGAGGGGCGGTACCCCCGACACCCCGGGGTCTGCGTCCCCGCCGGCACACGTCTTGGGCCCGATGCGGTGGACGGCACGGCGACGCAGGCCGCGCTCGGCACAGGGTGCCCGCGCTGCCCGGCATCCTGCAGGGAACGGTGGTGATGGACGTGCTGCACCTGGGGCTGGTCACGTATAACCTGGCCCGCGGTTGGGACCTGGATCTGCTGATCGAGCGGTGCGCCGAGACGGGCTTTGAGGGGGTGGAGTTGCGCACGACCCACGCGCACGGCGTGGAGCCGGCGCTGGATGCGGCTGGCCGCGCGCGCGTGCGCCAGCGCTTCACGGGCTCGCCGGTGCAATTGGTCGGCCTCGGCACCGTTTGCGAGTACCACGCGCTGGACCCGGCAGAGGTCAACGCCAACATCGAGGCGACCAAGCGCGCCGTCGACCTGGCCGCGGATGTCGGCGCCGGTGGCGTGAAGGTGCGGCCCAATGGGGACCAGGAGCAGGCCGGCGTGCCGCGGGCGCGCACGCTGGAGCAGATCGGCCGCGCCCTGGCGGAGTGCGGGGAGTATGCGGACCGCCGGGGCGTCGAGCTGCGGCTGGAGATGCACGGCTCCGTGGCGGCTGCGCCGGACGTTGCCACCATCCTCCGCGCCTGCGGCCATCCGTCGGTACGGGTGTGTTGGAACAGCAACGCCGTGGACGTGGCGGGGGGCTCGGTACGCGCTGCCTTCGATCTCATGCGCGGCCACATCGGGCTCGTGCACATCACTGAGCTGTGGAACCGCGCCTACCCGTACCGTGAGTTGTTCGGCCTGCTGCGCGGGTCCAGTTACGCCGGGTTCTGTCTGGCCGAGATCCCTGAAAGCCCCGAGCCCGTGCGGCTGATGCGCTATTACCGGGCCCTCTGGCAGGAGCTGGCCGATGAGGGCCGGGCGCCGTGAGCGCGATCCGGGGCGCGGTCTCCCTCCCGGCCGGCGGCGGCGGCGCCTTCGGTCCCGTCGGCTGGCAGGGGATCGGAAGGGGGGCATCGCCCGGCGCCACCAGGCTGGCGCGTCGGACAGGTGAGCCTCCGCGAAGGACGTGGCGCCATGACGAAGGGGGCGTGGTGCCTCGGGTCGTGGGCAGCGCTTTGACCGCCGGCACACGCCGTGCTATGCTGTCAGTGCAACGGTTCGGGGGGATCCCCTGTCCCTGCGCCCGTAGCTCAGCCCGGATAGAGCACAGGCCTCCGGAGCCTGGTTTGCGCAGGTTCAAATCCTGCCGGGCGCACCGGTGTCGCGTCACAAGAGGGCCGTCCCCGTGAGAGGGCGACCCTCTGCACCTTTCTCGGGCCGTGCCACAGATCGGCGCTGCCTCCCATAGCCCACCCGGAATGCCATTCCCCTCCATATGGGGTGCGGAAGCGCCGCGCTGTGGCGGTGTGCACCGGTTCCTCCCCCACCACGGTGGCGCTCGGGCGGGACCGCCGCCTGACCCTGTGGGCTCAGACCGACCATTGGTAGGTGATGTCATTGCCACGGCTCTGCCCCACCGCTTTACACGGGAAGCCCACATTTTGTTTAACCGTTCTGTCACGCAGCCATTACCAATACGTCACGCCATGATTACAGTCGTGTCACAGACCGCCCCGCTACCGGGAATCCTTCCCCCGGTGGGAGAAGAGCAGCTGCTGCCACATGCCGGGACCACGACCGATAACCGCCGGCTGCGCCGGTTTCCGGGCGAGTGGGCTATGGGCATGGCGTAACCTTTTCCCCGCACGGCCTGATCTGCAAGCGGATCCCATGGGTGGCAGACGCCATGTTGTCCGGAAGGCGGTCGAGAGCGCTTGCATCGTGAAACCTCCCGGCCCGAACCCCCGCGAACGATCCCACGCACCGTGGCTGGTGAGCAGACGCCGTGCGACACGGCCAGGGCCGTGCGCTGGCCGTGCTGGAGCGCTGCGCGGCGTGGCCGCGCCCCGCTGGCGGCGGTGCTCGCCCGCGTGGCGGCGGGGATGGGCGCCGCGCTGCTGGTCGGCGGCCACCCGGCCCCGGTCGGGGCCGCTAACGTCAACTGCGTGGCCAGCCTGAACGCGGTGACGCAACCGGGCCAGAGCGTCTGCTTCCCCACCGATCCCACCCTCGGCGTGAGCCAGGTCCCTGCCGATGAGCAGCCGACTGGGAGCACCACCTTGATCTTCAGTGATGACCCCGAATACGTGCCGGGACCCGGCATCCTCTACCAGGATACCGTCACACCGCGTGCCGGCCCGGCGCCGCAACCATTTCGCGTCTACCTTTACCACGTCGACCCGGCCACGGCCCGGGGGCCCCTCTACGTCGGCGTCGTGCTGACCAACAGCGGCACGGCCCCCGCAGCCGTCACGGTGACGCGCTGGGCGGTGGGCGGGCCGTCCGCCAACTACCTGGCCCTCGGCAAACAGACCACGGGGCAGTGGTTGGCGAGCGCGCCTGCCCCCACCACGCTGACCATCGACCCCGGCACCAGTGCCTTCCTGGATTCGGGCCTTCCTGCCGCGGCACAGATCGAGGGCCGTGCGGTGGAACCGGGCCAAGCGATCAACGCCATCTTTGACGCCACGACCACGGCGCCGGTGCAGGTCACCGTGGCGGCGGACAACGTGCCCATCGGCTCGCCGAGCTTCATGGCGGGTATGCGCGTGCTGCCCTCACAGCACCTTGCCCCCGGACAATCCCCGATGCGCGGCACGTTCCTTCAGGCCGACGAGGTTGGCTCCTACACGCTGCAGGCCGCCGGCAGCGGGCAGCTCGTCCTGCACGTGGCCGACGCCGGCCGGTACCTGACCGGGTACGACGCGGTGGACCGGCAGACCGTCGTGGATTATGGCAACTACGGCGTGCTGTACCACGAGACCCTCACGGTGGCCGCGCCCCCCGGGGGCAGCGCCACCCACTTCGCCCTGGTCGTCATTCCCCGCGGCGGCAACTTCACGACATCCGCCAACCTGACGCCGGGGCTCTTCTCGATTGCCCCGGTCGCGGGGGCGCCGGTGCCGAGCGACAACCAGTTCCTGCCGCCGCTGATCTTCGGCTCCGTGCTGCAAGCATACTGCTTGCTTCCTGGCACCACGACCACGGCCAGCCTGGAGTGGATGCCGGCCGCCGGCAGCTTCCTGCCGGTGGACCTCTGGGCCGCGCCCTTGAGCGGAGGCCTGGCGGGGCTGCCGGGCGCCGCCGCCTGCGCGCCGGATCTCGCCGCGCTCGCGCCGTCCGGGGGGCAGGCCGGTAGCGCCGTGACCTTGACTGGCCAGGGCTTCGGCGCCCAGCCCGGCGCGGTGATGCTGACCGGGAGTGGGATGGGCGCTGTGTCGCTCCCGCCCGTGGCGGGCGGATGGTCCCAGAGCACCGTGACCGTCCGGCTCCCTGCCAGTCTGTCGCCGGGATCGGTCGGACTGGCCGTGTACAGCGCCGCGACCGGCCTGACCAGTGCGCCGCTCTCCTTCCTCGTCTTGCCACCACCCCTCCCGCCGGCCCTGAGCGCCGCGTCGCCGTTGCCGTTAGAGCCGGGTGCCGCGTTGCGCCTCAGCGGATCCGGGTTCGGGGCAGCCGGCAGTGTCGACTTCCAGCAGGGCGCGGGCCCGCTCTTCACCGTGAGCGGCGGTGCCTGGTCCGCGGGATCAGTGGACACCGTCGTGCCGGCCGGCCTCACGCCCGGGACGGTGGCGCTGTCGGTGTACGACGCGGCGACCGGCCTGCGTAGTAACGCGCTGATCCTCCCGGTCGCGCCGCCCCCGGCCATCGCCGCCCCGGCGCCGCAGTCGGCCCAGGTGGGCACCCCCTTCGCCCTCACGCTGGAGGCGTCGGGTGGCGCGCCCGCCTACGCGTGGTCCCTCGCCTCCGGATCGCTGCCCCCCGGCGTGGCCCTGGATGCCGCCAGTGGCCAGGTCGCCGGCCTGCCGGCGGCGGTGGGCAGCTTCGCGGCCACGATCCGGGTCACCGACGCGCTGGGCGCTTCCGCCACGAGCCCCCTGCTGATCGCGGTTGCCGCCCCGCCGGCCGCGCCCGCCCCGTCGCTGCCGCCGCAGGGATCTGCCGCGCCGGCGCCCGGTTCCGGACCCTCGTCGCCCTCCTCGCCCCTCCCGTCGTCCCCCTTCCCCGCGGCGGGCGGCGGCAGTGCCGCGCCGTCCGCCGCGCCGGCAGGTTCGTCCCCGTCGGCGGCAGCCGGGGGCGCGCCGTCCGCCGCGACGGTCGCCGGTACAGCGCTCGCTCCCTCGGGCGAGGCGGCCCTCACCGCCACGCCCGGCCGCTTGGCCGCGGCTCTGGCCGCGACGCCGTCCGGCGCCCTGTATGTCCGTCTGCGGGTCTCGGACCGGCTGCCGGCGCGCGCGCGGGTGACCCTGCCGCCAGGGGCTATGGCGGAGCTGGCCACGCGGGGCAGGGGCTTGACCCTGGAGTTCGGATCGACCTCCCTCTCCTTGCCGCCCTCCGACCTCTCCCCCCGGCGCGCCCTGGCCACGGTCCGCGCCGGGGGTGCCCCCGCCAGCGAGACCCTGGTCGTGCAGGTGGCGGTCACGCCGGCCCCGGCCAGCGAATCGGCGGATCGCGCTGCGACCCTGGCAGCGGGGGCGCCCGTCGGGGCCCGCGTGCAGGTGGCCGCGCCTGTCTTCTCCTTCGGCCTCTTCTCCCAGGGCCACCCGGCCGCCGCCGTGCCCCTGCCCCGCCCGGCCGTGGCGCGTTTGGCCTTTGCGCCCGGGTTCACCACCGGCTCTGAGTTCCTGGCGTGCTACCGCCTGGGACCTCGCGGCGTCCCCGCGTACGTGCCCAGCGCGGTACCCCCGGCGGGGTCCGCGACGGTGGCGTGCGTGGTACCGTCCACCGGGCGTTACACCGTGCTCTCGACCCGGGTGGCCTTCGCCGACCTCACTGGCTCCTGGGCGGCTGGCGACGTGGCAGTGGCTGCGGCGCATCGCGTCGTCGACGGGGTGGGCCCTGGGGTATTCGCGCCGGCGGGGGTGGTGACCCGGGCCGAATTCTCCGCTATGCTGGCGCGCAGCCTGGGGCTGCCGGCC
This sequence comes from Bacillota bacterium, assembly GCA_021797775.1. Classification (GTDB taxonomy): domain Bacteria; phylum Bacillota; class Sulfobacillia; order RBS10-35; family JAJYVN01; genus JAJZZC01. The sequence goes on along the minus strand of JAJZZC010000002.1, from coordinate 34,898 downwards.
GATGCCGCCGCCGCCCATCGCTTCAGCGACGTGCCGCCACACGCGTGGTATGCGGGGGTGGTAGGGGCGGTCGCCCGGGCGGGCCTGCTCCAGGGCATCGCGCCCACGGTGTTTGATCCGCTGGCGCCCGTGACGCGCGAGCAGGCGGCGGTCGTCCTCGCCCGGGCGCTGCCCTGGGTCGGGCGCCTCTCGAGCCGCGCGGCGGCGCGCTTCTCGGACGCGGCGGCCATCGCCCCTTGGGCGCGTGCGGGGGTGGCCGCCGCCGCGGCGGCCGGGCTGGTCCAGGGCTTCCCCGGTGGCTCCTTCCGCCCGGCGCTCGTGCTCGACCGCGCCCAGGCCGCGGCGGTCTTCGTCCGCTACCTGGCCCTGGGCGTGCCGGTGGCGTAGGCGGGGGCGGGCAACGCCCGCCCGCCCGTCGTCCCGGTGGCTCGGCCCGGCCCGGACGAAGCCCCGTGCCGAGAGGGCGGTCCCGTGCCACCGGCGGCCGGGGGCGTCCTCCGGTCTGGGAGCCCCGGGCCCGGGCACCCGCTGCGCCCGTCATGGCGGCTCCAGGGGCGGGTTCTGCGCGAGTCCCCGCCCTGTCGGCGCCCCGGGCCGCCGTCGTCCCTACCCCTTGCATTGTCACATCAGACAGCGGCGAAAGGCTCCGCCGCAGATTGCGGGCCGACCCGGGACGGGGCGCGCCGCAGCGGCTGCCCCCGCCGCACCCGGTTCCCCAAACCCGTTGTCGCCCAGCGTATGGATCCATCTCCGAGTGTTCCGCTCAGGTTTTGACACGGCGCGGGGACACCCCTATAATGTGCGCCGTGGCTTGACGAGCGAGCGGGGCAGGCGCGGCGCGCCCTGTGCACCGCCCGGAAGCGGAGGTCCTGCGGAAATGGCGAGCGGACTCCCCCTGGAGATCGATGACCTGCGGGTCAGCGTCGAGGGCAAGCCCATCCTGCGCGGGGTGACGCTGGGCGTGCGGCAGGGTGAGGTGCACGCCCTCATGGGCCCGAACGGCTCGGGCAAGAGCACCCTGGCCAACACACTGGCCGGGCACCCGCGCTACGAGGTGACGGGCGGGCGGGTGCGCCTGGGCGAGAAGGACCTGCTGGCGCTGAGCGCGGACGAGCGGGCGCGCGCAGGGCTGTTCCTGGCGTTCCAATACCCCGTGGAGGTGCCGGGCGTCACGGTGGCGAGCTTTATCCACGCCGCCCTGAAGGCGCGCGGCCAGGACGTGCCCTTTGTCGAGTTCCGCAGGCGGCTGTTGGAGAAGATCGCTCTGTTGGAATGGGATCCGGACATCGCCCGCCGCCACCTCAACGAAGGGTTCTCCGGCGGCGAGCGCAAGCGCAACGAGGTGCTGCAGATGGTGATGCTCGAGCCGAAGGTGGCGGTGCTGGACGAGACCGACACCGGGCTCGACGTCGACAGCATCAAGGTCGTATCCGGCGGGGTCAACTCGCTGCGGGGCGAGAACCTCGGCGTGCTGATCATCACGCACTATGAACGGATCCTCCGCTACATCGAGCCGGACTTCGTCCACGTCATGTTCGAGGGGCGGATCGTGCGCTCCGGCGGCCGCGAGATCGTCGACCGGATCGAGCGCCAGGGGTATGACTGGGTCAAGGAAGAGGTCGCCGCTGGCAGGACCGGGGTGTCATGACGATGGCAAGGACGGTGGATCTCGCGGACTGGATCGACCGCTTGCCAGACCCTGGCTGGCTGCTCGACGCGCGGCGGCGGGCCGCGGCGGTCGACGAGCGGACCCCCCTGCCGCGCTGGGACCGGACCGACGTCGCCGGCCTGGATCCCGCGGCATTCGCCCCGGAGGTGCGGGGGAGCGTCGCGGTGCACCTGCCGCCCGAGGCCGCGGGCAAGGGGATCGTCTGCGGCTCGCTCCGCGAGGCCGCCGCCCGCGAACCGGACCTGGTCCGCCACCATCTCGGCCGGATCGTGCCGGCTGAGGCCGGCAAGTTCGAGGCGCGCAACCTCGCCGCCCACGACGGCTGCCTGCTGGTCGTGCCCGAGCGGGTGGCGCTCCGCGCCCCGATCGAGATCGTCTACCACCTGCCGCAGGGCGGGGGCGGGCAGTTCCATCCCCGCACCGTCGTGGCCCTGGGCACTCTGGCCGAGGTCAACGTCGTGCAACGGCTGGAGGGCGGCCCACCTGCCGGCGGACCCGCCACCCTGGTCACGGAGGTGGTGGAAGCCGACCTCGCCGACGGCGCGCAGTTGCGCTTCGTCGAGTTGCAGGCCTGGGGTGAGGGCGTGCGCTGCTTCGCGAACCGCCGCGCCGAGCTGGGGCGGGACGCCCGCGTCCACTGGCTGGCGGGCGAGCTGGGCGGCGGCCTGAGCCGGGCGGGGACGACGACGGTGCTGCGCGGTGACGGGAGTGAGGCGCGCTCGCTACTGGTGTTCTTTGCCTCGGGCGCCCAGCACATGGACCTCCTGGCCACGTTGCAGCACTGGGGGGCGCGCACCGATGGCCTGATGCTGGCCAAGGGCGTGCTGCGGGACCGGGCGCGGGCCATCTACCGCGGCACGTCGGACATCCGTCACGCGGCCAAGGGCAGCAACTCGCAGCAGAAGGAGAACGTGCTGCACCTCTCGCCCGGGGTGCGCTCGGACGCCATCCCCGCACTCTACATCGACGAGAGCGAGCTTCAGGCGGGCCACGCGGCCACGACGGGGAAGCTGGACCCCGAACAGCTCTTTTACATGCACGCCCGCGGCGTGCCGCAGCGCGAAGCTGAGCGGCTCATCATCCACGGCTTCTTCGCGCCCATCGTGGAGGGCATCCCGCTGGCGGACGCCCGCGACGCCCTGGCGGACCTGGTCGACCGCAAGCTGGACGGGGTCTCCGCCGCGTCGCCCGACCCCGCCCCCAATGGGAAGTGAGTCGGATGACGAGGACCGTGGCGGTGGGGGAGCCGGAGGCGATGGTGCCAGCGCCCCTGGACGTGGAGCGGTTGCGCCGGGACTTCCCCATCCTGGGGCGCACGGTGCACGGGCGGCCGCTGGTGTATCTGGACAACGCCGCAACGACCCAGAAGCCGGAGCCGGTGATCGCGGCGGAGGCCGACGTCTATCGCCGGTATAACGCCAACGTGCACCGCGCGATCCACACCCTGGGCGAGGAGGCGACGTTCGCTTACGAAGAGGCGCGTCGCAAGGTCGCGGCCCTGATTGGCGCGCCGGACCCACGCGGCTGCGTCTTCGTGCGCAACGCGACCGAGGGCCTGAACCTCGTGGCCTGGGCCTGGGGGCGCCGTCGCCTGCGGCCCGGAGACGAGGTGCTGCTCACCCCCATGGAGCACCACAGCAACCTCGTGCCCTGGCAACTGGTGGCGGCCGAGACGGGCGCCCGCCTGCGCTTCGTCCCCTTGCTCCCCGACGGCCACCTGGACGTCGGGGCCCTGGAGCGCGACAGCCTCCTGAACGAGCGGACGCGCATCGTGGCCTTCACCCAGGCCAGCAATGTGCTCGGCACGCTGACCCCTGCGGCGGAAATCTGCCGGCGGGCCCGCGCCGTCGGCGCGGTCTCGGTGCTGGACGCGGCGCAGGGCGTGCCGCACCTGCCCGTGGACGTGCGGGCGCTCGGCTGCGACTTCCTGGCCTTCTCCGGCCACAAGCTCTACGCCCCGCTGGGCATCGGCGTGCTGTGGGGCCGGCCGGAACTGCTGGAGGAGACCGAGCCCTTCCTCGGTGGCGGGGAGATGATCCTGCGGGTCGACCTGACCTGTTCCACCTGGAACGAGGTGCCGTACAAGTTCGAGGCCGGCACGCCCAACGTGGCCGGGGCGGTGGGCCTGGGGGCCGCCGTCGACTACCTGCGTGCCGTGGGGCTGGAGGCGGTGGCGGCGCACGAGGCGGACCTGACGCGTTACGCGCTGGAGCGGCTAGGGGAGCTGCCGGATGTGACCATCTACGGCCCGCCGATGCCCAGAGGCCCCCTGGTGACCTTCAACGTCGGAGCGATCCACCCCCACGACCTTGCGCAATTCCTTGACCAAGAGGGGGTGGCGGTGCGCGCCGGCCATCACTGCGCCCAGCCGCTGATGCGGCACCTGGGTGTGGCGGCGACGGCGCGCGCGAGTTTCGCTCTGTACAATACGCGCGCGGAGGTCGACGCGCTGTGTGCGGCGGTCCGCCGGGCGGGGGCGTTCTTCCATGGGTAGCGGCGGCGGTCTGGAGGACCTGTATCGCGAGGTCATCCTTGAACACTATAAGAGCCCCCGCAATCGGGGTCGGCTCGAGGGTGCGGACGCGTTGCGCGTGGAACTGCAGAACCCCACCTGCGGCGATGAGATCCAGCTCTCCCTGGCCGTGCGCGACGGCGTGGTGGCCGACGCGCGCTTCACGGGGCGCGGCTGCTCCATCAGCATGGCCTCCGCCTCGATGATGACTGAGGCCCTCAAGGGCAGGAGCGTGGACGATGCCGTCCTGCTCAGCCGGGACTTCAAGGGGATGCTCAGCGGCGGCCAGGCCCCGGAGCACCTTGGCGACCTGGTCGCCCTTTCCGGGGTCGCCCAGTTTCCCGTGCGGGTCAAGTGCGCCACGCTGGCCTGGAATGCCCTGCTGCGCGCCCTGGGCCAATCCGCGACAGAGGAGCCGTAGGAGGCTGCCACACTTCGCCTGCGCGGCCTTCTCCGGGGGTTGGGCTCTCGGTGCCGCCAGGCTTGGCGACGCATGTGCATCGCCGGCCTAGCGACTAGCCGCGCCCGCCCCCCGGGAGGGCCCCGCCGCAGCGCGCCCCATCCCGTGCCGCGTGCTACACTCATGCCCTGGCGCCGGTCGGGAGGGACGGGGTTGGCGAAACACGCGGCGGGCAAGCAGGCGGGGGCCGAGGCGCGTGCCATCTGCGAGACCCACCTGCGGAACCGAGGCGTCGCCCTGGCCGACTTGGCCGAGTTGGTCCTGCGGTTGCAGTGTGCCTTCGTCCCGGGTCTGGATGCGGCCGAATGCCTGGAGAGCGTCGAGGCTGTGCTGGCCAAGCGTGAGGTGTGCAATGCCCTGCTCACCGGCATCGCCCTGGATGAACTGGCCGAGCGCGGCGCCTTGCCGGAACCCTTGTTGAGCACGGTCCGCCACGACGACCCGTTGTATGGGATCGACGAGGTCCTGGCGCTCTCTATCGTCAACATCTATGGTAGCATCGGCTTCACGAACTTCGGCTATCTGGACAAGGTCAAGCCTGGTGTCGTCGGCGGCGTCGACCGCGGCGGACACGCGGACGGGCGTTGTAACACCTTTCTCGATGATCTGATCGCGGCGGTCGTGGCGGCCGCCGCCTCCCGCATTGCGCACCGCCATCGCGATACGTTGGGCGAGGCCGCCTGGATGGGGCCTGGAACCCCTGTCCGGCACGTGGACGCTACGTCCCGGGCGGGTCCGGCGTAACGGGAGGGGGAGGAGAAGCGTGGCCCTCGCGACACTGGATAGCCTCGACAGGCGGTTGCTCAACCGCATCCAGGAGGACTTTCCGCTCGTGCCCGCGCCCTACGCCGCCTTGGCGGCGACCCTCGGTACGGACGAGGAGGACGTGTTGGCCCGCATCGCGCGGCTGCGGGGCGCTGCCATCGTCCGCCAGATCAGCGCCATTTTCGATACCCGCGCCCTGGGATACCGATCGACCCTCGTGGCGATGCGCCTGCCGCCGGAGCGGTTGGATGCCGGTGCGCAACGGATCTCGGCCCACCCAGGGGTGAGCCACAACTACGCCCGCCAGCACGACTACAACCTTTGGTTCACCCTGGCCGTGCCCCCCTGGCAGGACGTGGCGGAGGTGGCGCAGGCCCTGGGGCACGAAGTCGGTGCGGAGCGCACGCGGGTCCTGCCCACGCTTCGACTCTTCAAGATCGGCGTCCGCCTCGATGTCGCCGGTGAGCGCGCGCCCGAAGCCCGCGAGACCGCCCGCGTCTATGCCGGGCAGGACGTCGAGCGCGGGCAGCGCGTGGATCTGACGCCGCGGGACATCGCCATGATCCGCGAGTTGCAGCGGGACCTGCCGGCCGAATCCCGACCGTTCCTGCCCGCCTGTGCCCGGTTGGGGTGTGATGAGGATTCGGTGTTCGCGTGGTGCGCCGGTATGCAGGCGTGCGGCAAGATGCGCCGCTTCGCCGCTGTGCTCCGCCACCAGAACGCCGGTTTCGTCAGTAACGCCATGGGCGTCTGGAAGGTGCCACCGGAGCGCGTGGACGAGGTGGGCTCGCTCATGGCGTCCTTCGCCGCGGTCAGCCACTGCTACGAGCGCCCTACCTATCCAGACTTTCCCTACAACCTTTACACCATGGTGCACGGCCGCTCGCGGGAGGAGTGCCTGCGCACGCTGGAGGCCATCGCCGAGCGCACGGCGGTGGCGGAACACGCTTACCTCTGGAGTAGCCGCGAATTCAAGAAGGAGCGCGTCCTCTACTTCCTGGAGGAGGACGTGCCGCCGGAGCTGGCGGTCCCCGTCGGCTAGCGGGCTGCTGCGGACCTCCTCTGGCACGGCAGCCCCAGGAACCGGGCTCTAGCGCCGCAGGGCGTTCGGTCGGTCCTCCGGATGCGGCAGAGCCTGGGCGAGATGCCCTTCCGGGCGGCGCGGGCACCATCCTTGGCGCCACAGGCCGAATCTGGGCCCGCCGCCAGCATCTCAGTGGTTGCCACCGTTCGCCCTGGGGCGCACTCTGAGGGCGGGGCGTTCGCGACTTGGTCCCGCGACGATCTGGTGCGGCTCTGCCCCCCGTCGGGGTGCCCGCGACGCAGGGTGTGGAGTCGCCCGCTGGGGTTGCAGGAATCGGGCGGCCCGGGACGTATTGTCTAGCCAGGCGGCGACGAGCGGCCCGGCCGGAGCCGGCCGCCGGCCGACTCGCGGGGGGAAGGTGAGGCGCATGGCCCAGGTCAAGCTCAAGGATCTGGTCAAGCGGTACTCCGGTGACGTGTTGGCCGTCAAGGAGATCAACCTCGACATCGAGGACAAGGAGTTCCTCGTACTGGTCGGTCCCTCGGGCTGTGGCAAGACGACCACGCTCCGCATGGTCGCCGGCCTGGAAGAGATCACCGGCGGCGAGATTTGGATCGGCGACCGGCTGGTCAATGAGGTCGAGCCCAAGGACCGCGACATCGCTATGGTCTTTCAGAACTACGCCCTTTACCCGCACATGAACGTGTACGAGAACCTCGCGTTCGGGCTCCGGCTGCGTCGGTTCCCGCGCGCGGAGATCGACCGGCGCGTCAAGGAGGCCGCCGAGATCCTCAGCATCGGTGGTCTGCTGAAGCGCAAGACGAAGGAGCTCTCGGGCGGGCAGAAGCAGCGCGTCGCGTTGGGGCGGGCGATCGTGCGCAACCCGGCCGTGTTCCTCATGGATGAGCCGCTCAGTAACCTGGACGCGAAGCTGCGCGTCCAGATGCGCACCGAGATCAGTAAGCTACACCAGCGCGTCGCCACGACGGTCATCTACGTCACCCACGACCAGGTCGAGGCCATGACCATGGGCCATCGCATCGTGGTCATGAACAACGGCCTGATCATGCAGGCGGCGTCGCCCCAAGAGATCTACGATCGCCCCAAGAATAAGTTTGTCGCGGGCTTCATTGGCTCGCCGCCTATGAACTTCCTCAATGGCACCCTGGAGGACGGCGGCTCCAGTCTGTACTTTGTCGGCACGGGTTTCCGGTTCCGCATGCCGGAGCAGTACACGGCCGAGAGTCGAGCGGCCATGGGGCGGGAGTTGTACCTGGGTGTGCGCCCCGAGGACCTGCATGTGGGCTCAGAGTTCGAGGACCGCTATCCGGAGTTGCAGTACCGCACCCAGGTCGAACTGGTCGAGCCGCTGGGCGCTGAGCAGCACGTGTTGCTGTCCACCGATACCGATCCGATCATCGCCCGTGTGCCGCCGGACATCCGCGTCCGTCCCGGTGACAGCATCACGGTGACGCTGGGCGGTGACCGACTGCACATCTTCGACGGGGAGACCGAGGAAGCGTACTTCTAGCCGAGTGCCACCGCACCGGGAAGCGCGGACAAGGGGGGCGGCTGGCCGGAAGGCCAGGCGTCCCCCGCCTGTATGCGGGCGGCGTGTCGTCCCTTGGGGGTGCCGCCGGCTGAGCGGCTGGCGCGCCCGTTGCGCCTCGCGCCACTTTCCTAGGCGTCAGGAAGCATGTGGAAGCCCTGCGCGCGGAAATGGTCGTCGAAGGCGAAGGCGGTTTGCAGCCCGAGGGTCCGCATGACCTCGAAGCTGGTGCAGTCAACCAGGCTCAGTTCGCGCGTATTGGCTGCCAGCAGAGCCGAAAGGGCGCGATCGTGCAGCACAGCTTCTATCCAAGACACGTCCAGGATCGGGACAAAGGCCGTCTGGAAATCCCGCACGGCTTGCAGACCTAGCCTCCTCCCCAGTAGCGCCATGGTTTCCACGAGGACGTAGTTGCTGGTCACCAGGTCCCCGTCCTCGTTGAGCAGGACGGTCCACTGTGTACGGGCCCGGTCGTGGCACTCATCGCGCGTACTTAGCGCCGCATACAGCGCCGATGTGTCGACGAAGACCCCCACTAGTGGCCGTCCTCCTCCACCAGGTACCGGTCGTGCTGGCGAGCCACATCGCTCCCGCTGTCCTGATACCGGCCCAGCAGGGAGAGGGCCCGTGCCCGCCTTTCTCGCCGGTCCGCGTCGGCCAGCAGACGATCGATGGCGTTCCGCACGAGTTCGGCCAGCGACACGCCGCGGCGCGCTGCCAATTGCTTCAGGGCGATCGCCTGCTCCTCAGTCAACTGGACTTGGGTGCGCACCATCCCCGCCACCCCCCCCCTGCACAGCATGATAACACTTAGCTGTCGTCATGGTGCAGGGGATCGCGGACGTCCGGGCGCCGGGGGGCGCGCCTTGTCCGCGGCCAACCGGTACGCTTGCGCGCTTCTTGAGCGGATGGTGGGGAGGGCCGGCCGTTCCAGCATCCCTCCGATCGTTTCGCCTAGCGAGCCCTCCCATCGGCCGCGCGGCGGCGTGCGTGCGACTCAACGCGTCGCGGCGCCTATCGGGCCCTTGGCCCGCGGCCGCAGCGGGGGCGCGCAGCCCCCCGAGCTGGGACCCACCGTTGCCCCAGCTCGCTCCCACGGGGTGCTTGACGCTGGGCGGCGGCGCTGGTATGGTTTTGCTCGACAACAACCGCATACGCGTTCTCTTATCTAGAGAGGTGGAGGGACTGGCCCGATGAAGCCCGGCAACCGGTCTGTGTCCTCCGGGCAGACGCGGTGCCAATTCCGGCAGGCCTTAAGGCCTGGAAGATAAGGGGAAGATGATCTCATACCGAGCCTCTTCCTCACCGGAAGGGGCTCGGTTTTTTGCGTTCCCGGCCTTTCGTTCGGCAGGGGAGGATGGGGCGGGTGTCGTTTGTCATTGGGATGCGCTGCCGCGCGTGCGGCACGATCTGTGCGCCGGGGCCGGTGCATGTGTGCACGGAGTGCCTGGGGCCGCTGGAGGTCCATTATGACTACGCGGCGCGTACGCGTGCGGTGCGTCGTGAGGATATCGCGGCTGGCCCGGCCACGATGTGGCGGTACCAGGCGCTACTGCCCCTGCTGCCGGGTGCGCCGGTGGTCGATCTTGGCACCGGCTTCACCCCGCTCCTGCGAGCGGACAACCTGGGACGGGCCCTGGGTCTGCGGCATGTCTACATCAAGAACGACGCCGTGAACCCCACCTACTCCTTCAAGGACCGGGTGGTGGGCACCGCCGTGTCGGCGGCCCTGCAGTTTGGCTTGGACGTGCTCGCCTGTGCCTCGACGGGGAATCTGGCCGCCTCGGTGGCGGCCCACGCCGCGCGCGCCGGGATGCGCAGCTATGTCTTCATTCCCGCCGACCTCGAACCGGCCAAGGTGGTGGGCACCGCCGTATACGGCACGAACCTGGTGCCGGTGCGCGGTAGTTATGATGACGTCAATCGCCTGTGCTCGGAGGTTGCGGACACCTTCGGCTGGGGCTTTGTGAACATCAACCTGCGGCCATTCTATGCCGAGGGCAGCAAGACGCTCGCCTACGAGACAGCCGAACAGCTCGGCTGGCGCGCACCTGACCATGTGGTCGTGCCCATCGCCGGTGGTTCCGTGCTGACCAAGATCGCCAAGGGCTTTCGCGAGCTGCGCGACCTGGGCTGGATCCCCGCGGGGGCGACGCGGGTTTCCGGGGCTCAGGCCAGCGGTTGTGCCCCCGTCAGCTCGGCGTTCGCGCGAGGCGCCGACCACGTAACACCCGTCCGACCACACACGATCGCGAAGTCGCTGGCTATCGGCAACCCGGCGGACGGGGACTTCGCGCTGCGCACGATCCGCGAGAGCGGGGGGGCGGCGGAGATGGCGACGGACGAGGAGATTGTCGAAGGCATGCGCTTGCTGGCCGCGACCGAGGGGATCCTCACCGAGACCGCTGGCGGCGTCACCGTGGCCTGTGCCCGGAAGCTTGCCCGCGCAGGCCGCATCGATCCCGACGAGACGGTGGTGCTGTACATTACGGGCAACGGGCTCAAGACGCTCGACGCGGTGGCCGGGGCGTTGCCCCCCGTCGCGGCGATCGAGCCGCGCTTGGAGGCCTTCGCGCAGGCGCTGGCCGGTGCCGTAGCCTAGGAGTGCGCTGCAAAGGTCGCTTGAGGTGAGCCCCGATCCCACCGGTGGTGGCCTCAACGGCAGCCGCGGCCCCACAGGCTGCGGCCGCCGTCACCCACAAGCGTCTTATGCGGCGCCCTAGGGCGGCAGGGCCACCGCCCTGTCAGAGAACGAGCGGATCGAGGAGGGCGAAGGTTGCCGAACGACGCCGAGGTCCGTGTCCGTGTGCCGGGACCGCTCCGCACCCTGACCCGGGGGGAGGGGGAGGTTCGCGGCCCGGCTGGGACGCTGCGCGGACTGATTGACCACTTGGACGGCGCTTACCCGGGCCTCAAGGCGCGCATCTGCGAGCCGGACGGGACGCTGCGGCGCTTCGTCAACGTCTTTGTGGACGAGGAGGACGTGCGCTTCCTACAGGGCCTGGATACCGAGGTGCGCGGCGGCGCCCGGGTCTCGATCCTGCCGGCGGTGGCCGGCGGCTAGCGGGCAGGGCCCCTTGCGCGGGTCGCCGCGCGCCCGTATGCTGGCTTCGACTCTTCCGGTGCCGGGGCCGATGTGGGCGCCCGATGGGCGCGGCATCGGCCGTTTCTGTCTGGGCCTTTCTGTGGGCAGCGCTGGAGGAGGTGGTGGGCGTGGCGAGGGTGCGGCGCGAAGACGAGGGACGTGACGGTATCCGCGTCGTCGCCGAGAATCGTCGCGCGCGCCATGACTACTTCATTGAAGGCACCGTAGAGGCCGGGCTCGTGCTGACGGGGACGGAGATCGGCTCGATCCGCGCCGGACGGGTGCAGTTGCGAGAGTCCTTCGCCCGTGTCGAACACGGTGAGGCGTTGCTGTTCGGCATGCACATCGCGCCGTACGCCTTTGGCAATCGGTGGAACCACGAGCCGTTGCGCACGCGCAAGCTCCTGTTGCACCGTGCGGAGATCGACGACCTGCTGCGCTATGCGCGCCAGGGCGGGCACACCCTGGTACCGCTGTCGCTCTACTTGAAAAGAGGACGGGCCAAGGTCGCGCTGGCGATGGCGCGCGGCAAGCACGACTACGACAAGCGGCAGGCGATCGCTGAGCGCGACCAGGCGCGCGACACGGACCGCGCCATGGCGGGACGACAGCGCTGGTGACGGCGGGGGGCTGCGTATGCGCATATCGCCCTAGGACGGAGAGCGGCAGGCCGATGAAGACCTGGCTCATGGCCTTGAGGATGGTGTCCTGCGCTGAGCGCGAGACGTCGGCTTCCATCCGCCACCTGCTGGAGCTGCAGCAACGCACGTTCGGTGGCGGGGGCGGATCTCCCGCGGGTACCGGTGGCGCTTTGCGCCAGGCACCGTTTCAATGCCCGTGGCGGCGCGCTTGGGCACGGGCTTACACCGTCGGCCTACCCCCGCCGCACGCCGAGATACGCACTCCCGCGCCGCCGCCGCGCCATTCGCCGCAAGCCTGAGCGACTGGGCATTGCGGGCGGTGGAGGAACGGCGGGGCGGAGGTGTGCCGGCGCAGAGCGGCGCAGAGCGGGGCGGACGAGCGCCGTACCACCCCCGCCCGCGGCCGCCGCGTAGCACCCGCGCGGGCCACCGGCCGCCGTCGATGGCGCGCCGGCACGGCGCCTGCCGCGGAGCGCCCGCACACGACCGGCTCCATCCGGCTGCCCGGCCCGCCCCCGTTGCTCCCACGCGGGCCGCGTGCTACACTCTACGTGGCTTCCTCGTCCCAGGCTGGGTTCGTGGGGGTGCGTAGGTTCGACGTGGGTCCGTTGGCAGCGATGGCAGGCCGAGCCGCACGCCTCGTAACACCGTGCGCAGGCACTTACGTGCCGACAATGCTCTTCCCGTAGCGGCCTAAGGGCAGCTACCGCCGATCGGCCCGTGCCCGCGGGGCCGGGGTCGGCGTCATGAGTGGGCTAGGGTCCGGCGCAGCGGCGGAGGCGCAGGACCGACATTTTCCGCCTGGCGCCCGTGGTCCCCGTCCCCGGGGACGCCGCGGGGGCGATGACCGTAAGCGGGGACTAAGCCTGTAGAGGTCGCTGTACTTCGATCCGCGGACGGGAGGGGCAGCTCCTCCCCACCTCCACCATTGTAATGTGCGGCGCCGTGTCCAATTGATCCTGATTTTCGCAATGGGGTGGCTCGTCGCCTTGGCGCCCAAGGGCCGGCCCCTCGGCCCGACCTCACCCGCTCGCGTCGCGGGGTCCTTCTGCGCCCGCAGCGCCCGCCTGACACCGCGAGATTCAGGTTGATCGCGGCGTGGGGAATTCGAACACATATTTTGTGCTCTAGTTGTGGGGACAAGAAGGCCGCCAAAATGGCGGCCTTCTTGTCCGCCTGTGACCGGATGTCCGCCTGTGACCGGATGTCCGCCTGTGACCGGATGTCCGCCTGTGACCGGATGTCCGCCTGTGACCGGATGTCCGCCTGTGACCGGATGTCCGCCTCGTGGAGGATGTTCGCGGGCCGGGGTCAACGCGGGAGCCATGGCTCGGGACGAACGAGCCGGCTTCGGCCCGAGGTGCTGTGACTAGCTTGTGCTCCGTCGAACATCGCCTGCCCCTGATCGGATGATGCCTGTATGGCAGGGGAACGGGTGCCCTCGACGGGGCAGGCGGCGAAGCGACTCGGCATCTCGGTCCGCACGATCTACCGCTGGGAGGCGGTCGGGCGGCTGGTGCCAACCGCGCGCCTGTGCAGAGCGGGCAGCGCCGGTTCTCGTCGCGGGATATTGATGCCCTGCTGCGGCTACCCGACCGCCGAAGAGAAGCGGGCCGCCGAAGCAAGCCGTGGCCGAAAGGCCGGCGCAGCCGCGAGCCGCTTCGTAGCCAAGGATGGCGGAGAACCGACTGCGCGCCGCGTACGAGGCGCGGCGGTAGGCGAGGGCTCACCGGAGACGGTGGCGGCTAACGTCAGGTGGAGCCGCGGATGCCCCTGCGGCCTGATGCCCTTGCGGCTGGCGCCGGAAGGCGCTGGCCAGAGTGGTGGGGCTGGTTGCTGGTCCCGCGTGAGTGCGCAAAGCGGCTTGCCGCGAGAGGCGCGGGACGACTCCCAATGGCCCGTCGACCCCACTCGTGCGTATGGGGTCGGCTCCTCCCCCGGCATGTGGGAAGGAACCAGGGGCGACCGGCGCAAGCCGGATTGGGGCGGCACGAACGACGGCTGTCGCGGTTTGTCTCGCAAATCGGGCAGCAGTTGACACCACATCGGCAGGCGGGGTGGCGAGGACGGGGCGGTGATCGAAGCGCGTGCCGCAAGGGCAGGCAAGGCACGCCACGGGTCTGCGCCTCGCTGGCGCGGCCATGACGGCACGACCGGCAGTGCGTTGAGAGAGTTCCATTGGTCGCTGATGGCGAGCCCCTTCCCGGCCGGGGCGGGGCGGCCTCGGTCAACTTCGGGCGGAGGGCCGCCTCCGTCGCGGTCGGTGCTGCGGCGCGCTTCAGCACTTCCGGCCAGGATGCGGCCCTCACAGCGGCATGGGCACCGGGAAGCGCATCCGCCACGGGCCGCGCACCTCTGCGTGGATCAGGGCACGCTCCAGCACGAGTTCACGCGCGGCGGGCGGCACGGGTCCGAACAACGCCACCGTCGAGGAAGGGCCCGACAGCCCGCCAGCGGAAAGCAGGGTGCGTCCCTCATCCGTGCGGAGTAACGGGAACAGTACGCTGCTCTCCATGGCCGCCCCTCCGGTCACGCGGATGACCAGACCGTTCCGGGTGAAGACCACCTCTTCGATGCGGTGGCCGGACGGCAGGTCCATCTGTGGCTCGACAATGGCGGGCAGGGTGTCGGGAATGCCGATACGCGTCTGCAGGGCCAGCGGTTCACGCACGGTGACCTCGGCCACCGCGAAGTCGGCCCGCGCGCCGACCTCCAGTTGGGGGGGGAAGTAGGCCACGCCGTCGCGGACCGGGCGTTCGGACGGCGGTCCATCGGCGCTGACGGGCGGGGGCAGTGCCTGCCATCGTTCGCCGCCGACGGAGAGCGTGGGGGTCGCGACCTGGTGCGCGTACCGCCCGGCTCCCGCCACGTCCACCGTGTAGAAGACCACGAGCCGGTCGCTGCGTGCCGCGAGGCGGTCCAGCACCACGCGCACCCCCCCGCGTTCCGCGACCGACCCTGGCGAGGGCGAGACGGGCATACTCTGGCGGTAGTCGTCGAGCACGAGCGGATCCGTGGACACCTCTTCGGACCAGGGCCCGTCGGGCCCGTACCCCTCCATGCTCCACGGCGGGTCGGTCTCCGGTAGCGGCACGCGCAAGGTGCCTACCGGTGCCTCGTCCTCAGTATCGTCTCTGGGCACAACCTGCACGGGGTGCCACTCACCGCCAACGCGCAGGCGTACCCCGCAGAGCGATCCCGGGCTGTCCCCGGGCCGTAGCCGCCAGCCGATCTCCATGGCCCCGCCCCGCAGCGTGATCCCGGCGAAGCGCAACCCGCTGCCGCGGGTATGACGTGCTCCCCGCGACCCCCAACCAGCCCACACCGGACGGGCCCCCTTCCCTGGCGGACCGCCACCGAGCCGCCCTGCCCGACGAGGGACCGCGCCGCATTCCGTGGGCAGCGTTTCCCCGACGCGCGACCTCGCCCCGCTTTGGCGCCGGAACGTGTGGTTCCTGCATGGGCGGACCGCCCACTGCCGCTCCTCAGGCATCCGCCCCGCTCACGTCGTCCTTCGCGCGAGGGCCTGTGCGAGAGCGGTGCGCAAGCGCAAGCGGCGCACAGGGGCGCCGCTTGCGCCCCCCCGCTGGCGCCATCACCTCCACCCGCTCCTTGCCCGCGCGACGGGCATCCCCGCTCCGTGGGGTGATGTAATACTGTCCTCTGCACTGTAAGCGACTGGTGATGGAAAGGGGGGTGAACAACTGGCCACGACAACGGCAACAGTCGGTTTGGCACGGTGAACGGATGTCAACGGCGCCAGGACGGCAGCGGCGCATCCTAGGATCAGGCAGTGCGGAGGGTAGGAGTAAGCGCGCCACAGCAAAGTACAGGGTTGTGCCGTGCTGGCTAACGAACCGTCCCGCCGGCATGTGACCGTGGCCCGCCATCGGCGCCGCGAACGTGGCGCACGGATGCCAAGCCACTCAGGGGACCAGGGTAGGCTGTCTGCCGCAGGGGCCCAACTCGGGGTCCCTGTGCGCCACCGCACGGCCGACCGCGACGTCGCTTCCTGCGCGCGCCCTCATGCACCGCCGGCTACCGTGCCCAGGAGAATGACGCTACCCCCGGTGTGCCCGCCAGGGTCGCGTCGTTCTGGGCGAGTCGCTTGCGCCACAGGCCGAATTCGCGGCGTACGGCCGTCAGTGGCCCGCGTGAACCCGCGGGCTCCGCGGCCGCATCGAGGCGCCGAACCTGTGCGCAGCAAGCGGTGGCAGGCGCGAGCGGACCGGCGTACCGCTCCGAAGTCACCCCGCTCGTGGCGCCGTCTGGGCGAAGGCCCCCCGCCGGAATGACGCGACCCCGGTGTGCCCGCTCCGAAGGCAGGTGCACTTGTGGCGGAGACGAACCTCCGTGACATGGTGCCGGATTGGACAGGGTTGGCTCCCCAGGCGGCGCTCGTCGCGGCCGAGAGCTTTTCGGTGGACAGTTGGCAGCGCGTCCACCTGCACAACCTGGTGGACGGACTGATCGTCAATCGGCTTCCCGCTCGCCGTCGGCTATGCGGCTGCGCCAAGGTCTGGGCGCTGCCGCCCGGGGAGCACCAGGCGCGCCTGGTCCTCGTCGACCCCGACGGCCAGGTCATCGGCGCCGGTCCGCCCACGGCCTTGCGCCCTCTGGCCGGGTTCACCAGTTGTACCGTGCTCGCGGCGTTCGCCAGCGTCCCGCTGCGCAAGACCGGACGGCACGAGTTGGCCCTGGAGATCGATAGGCGGACAGTCGCGACGCTCCCCCTGGAGGTCGTCGTGGGGCGTGAGCCCGGGGAGGGCGGTGGCTGACCCGCGGGGGCAGAGCCCGCGCCCGGCATGAGGAAACCGCGTGAAGCATGCGGCGGCGCGCTCCCGCCGCGACCGGGCCATCTCTGGTTGCGACCCCTTGGCGGGTGCCGCAGGGGGCTTTTGGAGCGAAGGGCGGCAGCGCTGCCCCCGTCGCCGGGCTGGCGCCGCCCCACCCCACCCAGAGGCTGGTCGGTAGGGAGGGGGCGGGCGATGCCCCGGGGAAGACTGGCCCTGTGCAGTCGCGCCGAGCCCCCAGAACGCCAGTAAGGGATGCGCGGCGATGGGCCGCGCGGGCGCTCACAGACGCGGCCGAAGCGGAGTTGGGCCGCCGGTTTTGGGGAGGTAGGCAAAAAGCCAGTCGGCGGTGGTGGCCGCCTGGCCGCGGGAGCGACTGACGCCGCACCTGGATCGGGCACGCGTCGGGGCAGGAGGGGCTTGGATGGAGGCAAACCGAAGGCCCGACAGGCTGCGGGAGTTCGACCGGCGGTCGCACGGGACCGGGCGGACCCGGGCCACGGATGCGGGTCGCGCGTCCGCTCTGCCGTCCGGCCGGGGATCCCGGTGTGCACGGCGTATGCCGCGGTGCCCAAGTCCCCCTGCCGTCCACCGCCCCACGAATGGCAAAGCTCAGGCTGAAAGGGGAGAAATCCTGGTCGGGCGGACGGGTGACAGGCCCAGAGATCGGTCTGTACACATTTTCGCCACCAGGGTACCAGCATGACCCGCCCGGACGGGCGCCTACCCGAGGAGATGCGGCCCGTGCGCATCCGCCCCGGCTTTCTGAAGCATGCCGAGGGTTCTGCGTTGGTGGAGTTCGGCGACACGGTCGTGGTCTGCGCCGCGTCGGTGGAGACAGGGGTTCCCCCCTTTCTCCGGGGCAGCGGCCATGGCTGGCTGACCGCCGAGTACGGGATGCTGCCTCGCAGCACGGCGGCGCGTGCGCCGCGCGAGGCGGCGCGCGGCAAGCAGGGGGGCCGCACGGTCGAGATCCAGCGGATCATCGGCCGCAGCCTGCGCGCCGTGACGGACCTCAGGGCCATCGGCGAGCGTACCGTGTGGCTGGATTGCGACGTCCTGCAGGCCGACGGCGGTACCCGTACGGCCGCCGTGACGGGGGCCTTCGTGGCCCTGGCCGTCGCCCTCGGGTCCCTGCGTCAGCCGCGGGACGTCGTGCACCTGCCCGTGTCGGACTTCGTCGCTGCGGTCAGCGTCGGCGTGGTGGAAGGTGATGCCGTGCTCGACCTCGCCTACGCCGAGGACGCACGTGCCGAGGTGGACATGAACGTCGTGATGACAGCGGGCGGGCAGTTCGTCGAGGTGCAGGGCACGGCGGAGCGGCGGCCGTTCGACGGGGTCCGGCTGCAGCGGCTGCTGGACCTCGCGCACAAAGGCACACAGGAACTGATCGCCGTGCAGCGGCAGGCGCTCGGCCCGCTGGTCGCCGGGATCGGTGCCGGCGCCAGCGAGGCCGAGGCGACGACGCGCCTCGGATCAGCGCGCGGCGTGGGCGATACGCCGTGAGTGTGGGCCGCGCCGCGGGTGCCGATGACCCGCTGGAAGCCGGGGCGCCGCGTCTCCGCTTGGCCAGTTCCAACCCCCACAAGGTCGAGGAACTGCGGCGCCTGGTGCGATCTGTGATCGGGCAGCGCGCCCCCCGCCTGGAGGTGGAGAGCCTGCGCGGGGTCGCCGGCTACCGCGCGCCAGCAGAGGACGGGGCCGACTACCGGGCCAACGCCGAGATCAAGATGCGCGCCGCCGCGGCGCTCTTCCCCGGCGAAGCGGTATTGGCCGACGATTCCGGGATCGAGGTCGACGTCCTCGGCGGCGAGCCCGGCGTTCGCTCCAATCGTTGGGCTACGGGCCCTACGGGCGCGCCGCTCGATGGCGCGGGCTTGAACGCCGCGCTGCTCGCCCGGCTGCAGGGGGTACCAGAGGACCGGCGCACCGCCCGTATGGTGTGCGTGGTCGGCCTGGCCCTGCCCCTGCCCGGCCCCGAGACGCCACGCCTTGTCTTTGGCTTTGGCGCGGTGCTCGGGCGCATCGCCCACGATGCCCGGGGCGTCGGCGGTTTCGGTTACGACGCCGTATTCCTGCTGGAAGACGGCCGACGCCTCTCGGAGGTGGCAGCGGCGGTAAAAGACCAACGGGGGCATCGGGGCCAGGCGGTGCGCGCTGTCGCCGCGGCGCTGGCCGATTGGGCCATAGGTGCTCCCGCGCCGCCGCGCACCTGATGCCCTGCGGCAGGGCGGCTCCGGTGACCGTCTGCTTCCGCAGGGGCGGAGAGTCAGCGGGGGCCATGCCCCATCTCGCCCGTGTGGGCGGGAGTCCCGGCGTGTGCGGCGGGTGGCCGGCCGCGCCGCCTTCAGTCCGCCTGGTGCCTGTTGCTCCGCAGAGGAGCAAAGCAGAAGGCTGAAAGGGGCGAGAGCCTGGTCGGGCGGACGGCGTGGAAGACCGCGCGCGCGGTGTGACACGTCCTTTAAACCAGGTTGGAGGGAATGGGCGCAATCGATGGTTATGAGGCGCACGTGACGCGCTCGGCGCTGCTAGACTCCGCCGTGCTGACGGGCCCCGCAGGAGCGCGGTGCGTGGTGCTGCCGGGCAGCGGCAGCCAGTTGGCGTCCCTACGGCTCCCACCCGCTCACGGCGAGGAGGCGGTCGAGGTCCTCTTTTCGCCCGGTGCCGAGGATCTGCCCCGCGCGGGCCTAGCGGGTGGCGCCCCGGTACTGTTCCCCTGGCCGGGGCGCATCACCCGCGGGGAGTATGAGTACGGCGGGGAGCGCTACCGCGTTCCCGGACCGCCGGACCGCCACGGACTGCACGGCTTCGTCCACAGCGTCCCGTGGCGTCTGGTGGGCTATGGCGTGGACGCCGCGGGCGCGTGGGCGCACACGCGTGTGGAGCACGCCGCGCTCCATCTCTCTGGCAACGCCTTTCCCGGGCTGTACGTCTTGGATGTCATCCATCGTCTGGGACCGCAGGGGTACGGCCACGAGGTGCGGGTGACGAACGCAGGCCCTTCCTCCTTCCCTTTCGGTTACGGATGGCACCCCTACTTCCGGGTCCCGCTTCTGCCTGGGGGCACGCGCGGCGATTGCGCCGTGCGCCTGGCTGCGCGCGCGCGTTGGGAACTCACCCCATCCCTCGTCCCGACGGGTAGGCGCCTGGAGGTCCACGGGCCCTACGATCTGCGCGAGGGCAGCCGACTTGCTGACAAGTCGTACGACGATCCCTTCACGCTCCTCGACCTGGACGGGGACGGCTGTAGCCACGCCGACCTGCTCGACCCGACGGCGGGTCTTGTTTTGACTGTCAAGGCCGGACCGGCCTTTGCTCACTGGGTCGTGTACAGCCCGCGCACCCTGGGCGCCGTGTGCTTGGAGCCGTACACCTGCGTCCCGGACGCCTTCAACCTGGAGCGGCGCGGTGTGCCCACGGGACTGTTGGAGCTGGCGCCCGGCGCGGAGTGGCGCGAGCGCGTCAGCATAAGCCTGGCCCGCGCAGAGGCATGAAGCCGGGGTAGGGCCTCAGCGCCACGCGCGGCGCGTCCTCTGCAGGCGGTGATGAGGAGATGGGCTCAGGGCCAGCGCGGATGGTCGCCGTCGCCTTCCCCGTCGGGGGCGCGGCGCCGGGCCTCGTGCAGTTGACCGCGGCCTTCGCCGTGCTCTGTTGGGCGGCGGCCATCGTCCTGGCGTTCTGGGGCTCGATCCGCGACGCGCGCGAGGCGGAGCGCGAGGCCCGCCAGGAGCTTTGGCAGAACCCCGAACCCACCCCCACCCCCGGCATCGAGGGGCTGCTCAACCGTTGGGCGCTCTGGGCCTTCGTGCTGCTCGGCGTCGGCATGCTGCTCCTCGCCCTGGCCGTCCAGGCCGCCAGGCACGGGGCTTGACCTGAGAGGGCCCATGCGCGTAGGGGCGCGCGGAGGGGACCGTGCGCCCGCGGGGCGGGGCGACCGCTTCCACCGATTGCAGGAGAAACACGGCGCAGGGGGGTTGCGCCGCGCCAGGGCGCCCGTGGCCGCCGGCCTTGGCACGGCGCGCGCCGTCGCCGGAACCGGAGCGACGGCCCATGTGCGCTCGGTGTGGGGCAGCGGGACGGTTGCGCCCGCGCGGCCGTCCCGCTGCTCTTGACCGTAGCCGCCCTCCGCGCGATGCGCGCACCCGGGGGGCCGTGCCGTCCGCACACCACGGCCGCGCCACTCGCTGACACCACGGCTCAGGAGACTCCCCACTTGAACGCCATGATCCAGAGCGAGGCGATGACCAGCCCGATGGCGATGGCGAAGGAGAGCCCAAGCGGAAGGACCTGCCAGGCCGGCCCACGGCTCTCGCGCAGGTGCATGAACACGCCGAGCTGGAGGGCGGCCTGGCCCGCTGCCAGGGCCATGATGACGCCCAGCAGCGTGGTCGGGGTCAGCAGGTGGTGGACGACGAGGCCGAAGGCGATGAAGGTCAGGAGCAGCGAACCGGCGTACCCGCCGACCTGGACCCAGGGGAAGCCTTCTTCGGCGAAGTGCGGATGCAGAAAGCGCGGGATCCCCTCTTCGAAGTGCACGGACTGATCGACCGCGGGGGCGTGCAGCGCCGCCGTCTCCGGTTTGTGAATGACTGTGGCCACCGTGGGGGCCCTCCCTCGTGCGACATCTCAAGAGCCTCCGAGCGGCAAGACCGTCCCCGATCACCGCGTGCCGCTCGCGGGAGCGAATCGCGGCCCGTGGCCGGGAACCGGGCGCGCCGGGCGGGTGCCCTGCCCGCCCGGCGCCGGCCCGTTGCTAAACGACCTTGCCGCCCAGGTAGACGACGGTGAGGATGAAGACCCAGATGATATCCAGGAAGTGCCAGTACAGTGAGAACGTATAGATCTTGCGAGCCGTCACTGGGTTCAGCCCGCGCCGGGCGACCTGAAGTAACAAGGCCAGCGCCCAGAGGATGCCAAAGGTGACGTGGATCCCGTGGGTGCTGACAAGCAGGAAGAAGGCCGACAGGAAGGCGCTGGTGTGCCACGAGGCCCCGATACCGATGTCGCCGATGAACTCGTGCAACTCGGTGCCCACGAAGCCCATGCCTAGCAGCATAGTCAGGATCATCCACGCCACCATGGCCCGCGGGTGTCCGCGGCGCATCGACCACACGGCGATGCCCACGGTGAAGCTGGAGGTGAGGAGGAGTAGCGTCTCCAGCAGGGCGGGGCCGAGGTGGAAAAGCTGCAGGGCCGAGGGGCCGTTCGCGACCATCGGCTTATACACGGCGTAGGACGCAAAGAGGCTCGCGAAGATCAAGAGGTCGGTCACGAGAAACATCCAGAAGCCCGTGATGGCGATGCTCTGCTCCTCGTCCGCGAACTCCATGGGCAGCCGCTCGGGTGCGGCCTCCGCCTGGCGGTGGGCCCAGGCGTCAGGAGCGGGCGCCGGCCCGTCGAGCGAGATGCCGCTCAAGCCAACAACCTCCCCAGGGCCGCCTCGTGGTCGCGCACGACGTCGGCCTGAACGGGGCGCTGTTCGTCATGGTCGAACCAGGCGTACACGAGGGTAGAGGCGATGCCCACGAAGCCGAGGGCAGCGATGATCCACCACTCAAACACCAGCCCGAAACCGAACACGAAGAAACTGGCGCCGAGAACGAAAGGATAGGCGGTGTTCTTGGGGAGGTGCAGGCCGCCCACATCCTCGGGCCGCAGCAGCGGCCCGACGGGGCTCCCGTCGTCTTCCTGTCCCGACTCCCGGCGCAGGGCCTGCTTGGTCGCCCACCAGGCGTCGCGGTCGTGCACGACGGGGATGCACGCGAAGTTGTACTCCGGAGCCGGCGAAGGCAACGACCACTCTAAGGTGCGACCGTTCCAAGGATCGCCACTGAGGTCGCGCACGCCGTGCCGCATGCTCCAGAGGATGTTGTAGACGAGGACAAGGAAGGCGGCGCCCATGGTGAAGGCGCCCACGGTGGAGATGACGTTCAGCCCGTGCCAGCCGAGCCCGAGGGGATAGGTGTACATACGCCGCGTCATACCGGCGAAGCCGAGCAGATACTGCGGGCCAAATGTGACCCAGAAGCCAATGGCGAACAACCAGAAGGCGATCTTCCCTTGCCGCTCGTCGAGGGTGTACCCGAACATCTTGGGCCACCAGTAGTAGGTGCCCGCCAGTAGCCCGAAGACGGTGCCGCCAATGAGCATGGTGTGGAAGTGCGCCACGAGGAAGTAGGTGTTGTGCAGCTGATAGTCGGCGGGCACGGTGGCCAGCAGCACGCCGGTTGCGCCGCCGAGGACGAAGGTGGGGATGAAGGCGAGTACGTAGAGCATGGCGACGTTGAAGCGCACGCGGCCACCCCACATCGTGAAGATCCAGTTGAAGATCTTCACGCCCGTGGGGATGGCGATCAGCATGGTGGACAGCCCGAAGAATGCGTTGACTGCGGGGCCGGCGCCCATGGTGAAGAAGTGGTGTACCCAGGTACCATAGGCCAGCACCATGATCGCTGTCATCGAGAGCACCATGGAGCCATATCCGAAGAGCCGTTTGCTCGAGTAAGTGGCGACCACCTCGGAGAAGATGCCGAAGGCGGGCAGCACCACGATGTAGACCTCTGGGTGGCCGAAAAGCCAGAATAGGTTTACATACATCATCGGCATACCCCCACGGCCGAGCGTGAAGAAGGCCGTGCCCGCGAGGCGGTCGAGTAGGGTCATCAGCAGTGCAACCGTCAATGGCGGGAAGGCGAAGAGGATCAGGGCGGACGTGTTGAGGACCGACCAGATGAACAGCGGCATGCGCATCAGCGTCATGCCCGGTGCCCGCAGGCGCAGGACCGTTACCAGGAAGTTGATGCCGGTGATGGTGGTACCGATGCCCGAGATGATCAGGGACACCAGATAGTAGTTCAAGCCAGGACCAGGGTTATAGGCAAGTTCGGTCAGGGGTGGATAGGCCGTCCACCCTGCGTTGGGTGCCCCGCCCACGACAAAGGCGAGGTTGAAGAGGGCGGCGCCGAAGGCGAAGAGCCAGAAGCTAACGGCGTTCAGGCGGGGGAAAGCGACGTCGCGGGCGCCAATCATCAGCGGTACAACGGCGTTGAAGAGGGCGAAGATAAAGGGCATGGCCATAAAGAAGATCATGATCACACCGTGCGTAGTAAAGACCTCGTTGTATTCCTCGGCGCTGATGAACGGATGCTGCGGTAGGGCGAGGTTGGTGCGCATCATCAACGCGTCCACGCCGCCCCGGAACAGCATCAACAGCGCGGCGACGAGATACATCACTCCGATTCTCTTGTGATCCGTTGTCGTGATCCATTCGCGCCAGAGCCAGCCCCACTTGCGCTGGCGCGTCATATACACCAGCAGCGCGATGCCCGCGATACCCATCATGAAGTCGGCGCCGATCTCGGTAGGCCGGCGCACGTTCGGCGGGAACAGCGTGTGCAGCAGGTATACGACGAAATGGGGCATGGCCGTCACTGGACTCCTTTCAGCCTCTGCGTCGGCGCCGACGGCTCCCTAGCCGTGCGGCGCGCCCTTGGCCGGCGAGCCCAGGTCGGCCGTCAGCCCCATGGGCATGGGGGTAGTGCCACCGCCCGTCACGGGGACGTAATGTCCGCCCTTCAGGCTGAAGCCGTTAGCCTCGGAGGGGAAGGTCTGCGCCGGGAAGGACGAGTAGGTGTGGTCGCCGGTCGTCCCGAAGGCCAGGAGCGCGTGGTAGGCCTTCGTCGTCATGGGTAGGGCGCTGTGCCGAGCTCGTGCGGCCCAACTAGCGAACTGCGCCGGCTGCAGTACGCGGACGGTGAAGAACATCTTTTCGAACTCCACACCAGAGAAGTTGCCGCTGTGCCCCCAGTAGGTGCCAGGCTTATCGGCCTGCAGCCAGAGCGGCAGGACCTCACCGGGCATCGTGTACTCCATGCCGCCGAGGGCAGGGATCCAGAACGTGTTCATAGCGGAATCGGCTGTTAGTTTAAACAGTACGGGCTTGCCTGCGGGCACGACAAGGTAGTTGACGGTGGCCACGTGTTGCGCCGGATACTCAAACAACCACTTCCAGCTGAGGGAGGTTACGTCGACCACGATGGGGTCGCGTTTCGGCGGTAGGTGTGCCAGGCGGTACGTTTGGGTCACGGTGGGGACTGCGATAATGGTGAGGATGACGGCTGGGATGGCGAACCAGAGGACTTCCAGGCGCTTGTTCTCCGCGTAGTCCGGCGTGTAGGGCGCCTTGTGGTCCCGGCGGTCAGAGAAGCGGATGAGGGTGATCGCGAGCAGCACGAAGACGAAGAGGATGACGACTCCCATCACGACCGAGGCCAGGAGCAACATGTGGAGCTCGCTCTGACCGACGGGTCCCTGGGGGTGGAGCAAGACGTACTGCTTGCCGCACCCGCTGAGAAGGAGAGCGGCCACGATCCCGGCCATGCTCCTCGCCAGAGACAGGGACCTGCGTGGGAATCGCGGACGGTTCATCCGAGGTCGCTCCCCGTGCGCGGAGTGGTCCATGGTGGGTCTGGAACCGCCAGACAAAGACCGCGGGCACCTGCCGCGTGGCGGGGCGTGCCGTGCACCCCCTTAGCGCCCCCACGCCAGGCGTCGGCTACCGCCCGAGCAGATAGCCAGGCGCTGCACCGCCGCCCGCTCTACCGGCGGCGCTCGGTTGATCGACCTTGCGGAGTGGGGGCGGCGCGGTGTCCGCAGCGGCCGGCGCCAGGCGCGGGACCGCATGCCGTGCCGGGATACGCCCCGTCCGTACGGGATGCCGCAACCGATCGGTCCTGGTCACGGCAAGCCCACCCAAACCGAGGCGGGTGTGGAAATGACCGGCACGCGCCTATGGCAACCGCGAGGGGCGCCCACGGAGCGACGACCAGCGGTTGCGGAGGCTGCAGCGTGACGCGCCATCCGCCACACGCGGATCACGGAAAACGCACGCGCCTCCACCTCGAATCCGCATGGTATCAGCACGGTGGCACTCGGTAAACTCACCTATTGCGGTGGCCACGGCGAGTGCTTGGTGGGCATGGGGGAGGTCACTCTGGACTATCCATTAGGGCCAATGCGACCATGCCTGATAACCCGCACGAAGGTGACCCTAAGGAAGCAGTGGGGGTAGGCGACAGGGTAGATGGAGAGGTGCGCTGGAGGGTGGTGCGTCCGCGGCACAGGGTGACCCAGTCGATGCCTGACGGCGAGCGCCACGGATGGCGCCGCGGGGACGAGGTGCCCACAGCCCGTTCGCGCGACCGAACAGGCGTGCCTTGTGGGCGCGGATACAGAGTCTGGCGCCACTCCATTGCCGGCCAGGCATGGCTGCCTGGGGGGCGGATTGGCTACGCGGGCCTCCCATGGAGGCACGACCTGGGGGGCCCGTCCGGGGTCCTTCCCCCCAAGGGGGGGCGCCCGGCTGATCCCGCGGGGCGGGGTCACGCCGTAGGCAGGGTGCCGGCACCCCACGGAGCCTTCCGCCGGGCGCGTGGCGCCCGCGCCGTATGTGGCGCGCTTGCGCAGGGCTGCTGGAGGGGAGCGTTACCGAGTCTGTGGGCAGCGTTGTTCCGAGGTTTTCTGCTGGCGGGCAACGATGCGGCCGAGTGGGCACTTGGGCAGAACCATTCCCCGTTGGCGGCCCGGGCCGTGGGCCCGGGCCCGCGCGGGCGTGCATCCCGTCGCGCTACGGTGATGCAGGGGGCGGCGCCGGCCGTCCCCGTGGACCCCGTCGCCCCGCCTATGACGACCCGTGGGGCGCCGTGGGCGCGGTAGGCCCGTGTTCCGTCTGGCGCAGGCCTTCCGGACGAGGCGGGGCACGCCGCGCATCCGCACGGGGGGCGCCCCCGCAGCATCGCCATCTGCCCTGTGTCACGGTGCCGCCGCGATCCCTCTCTCTGCTGAACGCCCGGGGCCTCGGCGCGGGCGCGCGGCCGCCGTGCTCAGCCACGAGCCGCCGCCACGAACACGGGGCGCAGAGCGGTGTATAGCGCCCGGTAGACCTCGCCCTGCTGGACGTACGCCGCGACGCCGTCGGGGGTTGGCAGGTACTCCTCCCCGGCGCGCACGATCGCGGCACAGGCCTGGGCGACGCTGGCGTACGCGCCGGTGCCCACCGCGGCGAGGATAGCCGCTCCGGTCGCGGGGCCCTCCGCGCCCCGTGCCGCACGCACAGGGCGCGCGAAGATGTCGGCCTGGATCTGGCGCCACAGGGCGCTGCGCGCGCCCCCGCCCGTAACACGGACTTCCCGTACGGGACATCCCAGGTCGCCGATCAGCTCCAGGCAGTCGCGCAGACTCTGCCCGACGCCTTCAAGGATGGCACGGGCGAAGTGGGCGCGGCGGTGACGGGGCGTGATGCCGAAGAACACGCCGCGGGCCAGAGGGTCGGTGTGTGGTGTGCGCTCGCCCATGAGGTATGGGAGGAAGATGAGTCCCTCCGCACCGGCGGGCACCGCCCCTGCCTCGCGGCAGATGACCGCGTAGACGTCCTCGCCCGTCTCTGCGGCGACCGCTCGCTCGGGCTGCGCGAAGGTGTCACGCCACCACTGGAGCGAGCCGCCGGCGGCCTGCGTGACGCCCATCACGTGCCAGACGCCCGGAACGGCATAGCAGCAGGTGTGGAGGCGCCCGCGCGGGTCGCGGGCCACGCCGTCCGTGGCGGCGAAGACCACGCCCGAGGTGCCGATGGTCGCCGACACCAACCCGGGCGCAGCGATGCCGGTGCCGAGCGCCGAGGCCGCCTGGTCTCCTGCCCCGGCGACGACGGGCGTGCCCGTGCGCAGTCCCGTCGCCTCCGCACCCGCCGCGGATACCGCCGCCGTCACCGTCGGGGATTCGGCCACGGCGGGCCACCACTCCAGCGGTACCTCCAGCAGTTCACACATGGCGCGGCTCCAGGTGCGCCGCGCGACGTCGAAAGCCAGCGTGCCTGACGCGTCCGACACGTCGCCGGCGGCGGTGCCCGTCAGGCACAACCGGACGTAGTCCTTCGGCAAGAGGACCCGGCGGACGCGCGCGTAGTGCGCGGGCTCGTGGGCGCGCAGCCAGAGTAGCTTGGTCGCGGTGAAATTGGGCAGGGCGGGGTTGGCCGCCAATGAGATGATCCGTTCCTGTCCCACCCGGCGCGCCAGGTCGTCCGCCTCGGGGGCGCTGCGCTGGTCACACCAGATGAGCGCGGGGCGGATGGGCCGGTCTGCCTCGTCGAGGACCACCGCTCCGTGCATCTGGCCGGTGAGACCCACGCCCGCTATCTCACCGCCGCCGAGGCTCGCGCGCGCCAGCGCCGCGCGCACAGCCAACGCGGTCCCCCGCCACCAGGCCGCGGGGTCCTGCTCGGCCCAGGTCGGTCTGGGCTGCAGCACCGGGTATTCCGAGGTGCCCTCCCCCAGCACCCGGCCATCGGAAGCCATCACGACCGCCTTGCAACCGGAGGTGCCGACGTCAATGCCGAGCAGGTATGCCATGGGCGCTCTGCCTGGTTAGAAAAACGTGTACAAACCGGCACGTGCGGTCTGTCACGCCGTCCGCCGAACCAGGTTCTCGCCTCTTTCGGCCTCAGATTTGCCCCGGGTGGGGCGGTAGGCCACAGCGGACTCAGGGATATGCACAACACTCTACCCCCCAAACTCTTTCGAGACCTCCGCGTTGCATCCTGCCCGGGCCGCGGCTGCCCCAGGGTGGCGTCATTCCGGCGGGGGGGGCCTTCGCCCAGACGGCACCACGAGCGAGGGTGACTGCGGAGCGGTACGCCGGTCCGCTTGCGCCTGCCACCGCTTGCTGCGCACCGGTTCGGCACGCCGACGCGGCCGCGGCGCCCGTGGGGTCACGGGGGCCACTGGCGGCCGTAAGCGCCGAATTCGGCCTGCGCGCGCAATCGCCTGTGGCGCAAGCGACTCGCCCAGAACGCCGCGACCCTGGCGGCTGCCTCGGGGCGGCGTCATTCCTCCAGGCGGCTTTGGCTCTGAACGGTGACGCATGGCGTCGCCCCCCGCCGGCCGTTCACCCCCGGGTCTGCGCGTCACCTTGGGTCGCAAGCGCTTCACGCGTCCGGGCCCGCCGTGGCGCCCCGCACCCTCGACCCGGCCGGCCCGTGCGCACCCCGATCTGCCGGCTACCCGCCAAGCCTTGTTGCTGAGGAGGTTTGCCAAGAACGACGCAGCCCTGGCGGCTGCCCTGATCCTGGGCAACGGGTGGGCCGCGACCCCGGGCCGAACGGCTCCCCGTCCCCACGCCGCCCGCCCTCGTCGTCCAGCCCTGTGCCAGCTTACGCTCCCCGTCCGGCAGGGCGCGGTCCACGCAACCCCCGGCCGTCGCCGGAATCCTTGGCGGCGTGCAGGAGCCGCGCCGGGGGCCACAAATACCCCTGGCAGCCGGTCGCGGTGGGGGGCGTAGCGGTTGCCGGACAAAGGCCCCAAGGGCGGTAAGAAGCCGAAGAAGGGCGGGAAAAAGGGCGGTAAGTAACGCGATGCCCGCGGTAACGCGAGGCGCGCGTCCTGCTGCCGTCGGATCGCTGGGGCCCCCGCCACCATCGAGGGCGGGGGCCTCTGCCTGCCTCTGGCGGACCCATGGGCGGCTTCGCCCTCTCGGCAGGAAGCCGGGGCGGCGCCGTCGCAACCCTGTCTGTCCGCGGGGCGACCCGTTCGGCGGCGGAAGGGCTGCACCCGCGGGGCGCCGCGGGCCGCGGCGACGGCCGCCCGCCCGCTACTTCGGCAGAGGGGTGTGTCCATGGCCAAGAAGAAGGTCCGGGTCGGCATGGTCGGGTACAAGTTCATGGGCAAGGCCCACAGCCACGCCTATTTCGATGTCGCGCGCTTCTTCGACCTCGGCGCGGAGCCCGAGATGGTGGCGCTGTGCGGCCGTGACGAGGCGGCGGCGCGCGCCGCCGCCGATCAACTCGGCTGGCGCGAGGTGGAGACCGACTGGCGGCGTCTGGTGGCCCGGCCGGACATTGATCTCATCGACGTGTGCACGCCGAATAACCTGCACGCGGATGTGACGCTCGCCGCGGCGCAGCACGGCAAGCACGTCCTCTGCGAAAAGCCGCTGGCCATGGATCTCGAGCAGGCCCGCCGGATGCGGTCAGCAGTGGAGCAGGCGGGCGTCGTCCACATGATCTGCCACAACTACCGCTTCGCGCCTGCGGTGCAATACGCGCGGCAGCTCATCGCGGATGGGCGTATCGGCACGATCTACCACTTTCGAGCCCAGTACCTCCAGGACTGGATCATGGATCCGGAATTCCCGCTGGTCTGGCGCCTCCGGAAGGAGGTGGCCGGCTCCGGTGTCCACGGTGACCTCTCCGCCCATATCATCGACCTGGCGCGGTTCCTTGTCGGGGAATTCGAGAGTGTCACCGGCCTGCTGCACACGTTTATCAAGCAAAGGCCGTTGGACGCCAGCGGCGAGGGGGCGTGGGGCGCCCGTGCCATTGGCGCCCGCCAGATGGGCGAGGTGGATGTCGACGACGCGGCCCTCTTCTTGGCGCGCTTCGCTAACGGGGCGCTGGGCACGTTTGAGGCCACGCGCTTCGCGGGGGGCAACCGCAACGGCAACCGCTGGGAGGTGAACGGCAGCAGGGGCTCGATCCGCTGGGACTTGGAGAACATGAATAACCTTCAGGTGTACTTCCACGACGACCCCGCGGGGCAGCAGGGCTTTCGCACCATCAACTGCACCGAGGCGCAGCACCCGTACGCCGGGCACTGGTGGCCGCCGGCCCACATCATCGGGTACGAACACACCTTTGTACATCTGGTGTCGGAGCTGATGAACGGCATCGCGGCGGGGCGCTCGCCGGCGCCCAACTTCGAAGACGGAGTCCGCAACCAAGGGGTCCTCGATGCGGTCAGCGAGTCGGCGGCCGGCGGTGGCTGGGTGCGGGTGCCGCAGGGCTGAGCTCAGCGGTTCTCAGCACGGGCGCCCGCCTCCTTGGCCCGGGTCGGCGGCGGCTGGCGGGCGCCCGGGAGCCCGCTGTCGGCGAAGCCTGGCGGGGCCACTGGGTGGCCCCGCCGGATGCCCCGGGGGCCAATCGCGGTTGCGGGCTGGGTGCGCCAGGCAGTGGCTCCAGCCCTTGCGGCGTGGTCCCCGCCGTGCGGGTTCCGGCGGCGAGTGCCCGGGTGCGCGGCACGCGACCTGCGGCGCCCCGCGCCGCGTCCGGAGGTGTCGGCCGTTGAACCAGGAGGGCTTGGTCAAACGCGTGACGGTTCCCGAACTCGCGCGCATGCGCGCCGCCGGGCACCCGATTGTCGCCATCACGGCGTACACGACCCCAGAGGCCCGTTGCTGCGACGCCGCCGGGGTCGACGTCGTGCTGGTGGGCGACTCTCTGGGTCGCGCGGTCCTCGGGCTCCCCGACGAACTTGGCGTGACGGTCGAGGACATGGAGCGCCATACGGCTGCCGTCGCCCGGGGTGTCCGGCGAGCGCTGGTGGTCGCGGATCTCCCCTTTCTCTCCTACCAGGCCGAGCCCGCGGAGGCCGTGCGCAACGCGGGGCGCCTGGTCCGGGCCGGTGCCTCCGCCGTGAAGCTCGAGGGTGGGCTCGCGATGGCTGGGACGGTGGAACGCATCGTCGCCGCCGGCATCCCGGTGGTGGGGCACCTGGGTTTCACGCCCCAGTCCGTCCGGCGCTTCGGCGGGGCCCGGGTCCAGGGGCGGGGCCGGCGGGAGGCCGACCAGCTCCTCGCCGATGCGCGGGCCCTCGAAACGGCGGGCGCCTCGGCCCTGGTGCTGGAGCTCATCCCCGCTGAACTGGCCGCTGGTGTCACCGCGGCCAGCGGCCTTCCCACCATCGGCATCGGGGCGGGGCCGGGGTGCAACGGGCAGATTCTCGTGTTACACGACGTCGTCGGCCTCTCTCCACGCGTGCCGCGCCTGGCGCGGGTCTACGCCGACCTGGCGCGGGCGATGTCCGCGGCCGTGGCCGCATACGCGGCCGACGTGCGCGGGGGAGCCTTTCCGAGGCCCGAGAATAGCCACGACGGGCGCCGTTGGGGAGGGGACGGCATCCAGCCGGGCAGCGACGCCTGAAGAGGCAACTGCTGACCGGAGGGATCCGGTCGGTTCCGGGGGTGGGCGGCGGTGATCCAGGCGCGCACGGTGGCTGAGGCCAGGGCATGGGTGCACGGAGTGCGGCGCACCGGGGCGCGGCTCGGGTTCGTGCCCACGATGGGCGCCCTGCATGTGGCCCATCAGGAGTTGGTCGACTGCTGCCGGTCCGGCGTGGACGCGGTGGTCATGAGCGTCTTTGTGAACCCGACGCAGTTCGGCCCGGGCGAAGACTACGACCGCTATCCACGTGATCCGCAGCGTGACGCGGCCCTCGCGGCCGCCGCTGGCGTGGACCTGCTCTTCCTGCCGCACAGCGATGAGATGTATCCTCACGGGTCCACGGCATTCGTGGATGTCGGTCCGCTTGGGGCCATGCTGGAGGGCGCCGCGCGGCCTGGCCACTTCCGCGGCGTGGCGACCGTGGTGACCAAGCTGGTGCATGTATTGGCGCCCGACGTAGCCGTGTTCGGCCAGAAGGACGCCCAGCAGGTCGCGGTGGTACGCCGCCTCGTGCGCGACCTGCTCCTATCCACCGAGGTGCGCTGCATGCCTACGGTGCGCGAGCGGGATGGCCTCGCGCTTTCCTCGCGCAACGTCTACCTGTCCCCCGACCAGCGTCGCGCCGCGCCGATCCTGTACCGGGCGCTCGAACGGGTGCGGGCGGCGCTCCAGGCGGGGGAGCGCCGTGCCGCGGAACTGGAGGCCCTGGTGAGCCAGACGGTGGGCCAGGAGCCGCTGGCACGCATGGAATACGTGGCGGTGGTCGGGGCCGACGGCTGGGAGCCGCTGGAGCGGGCGGAGGGGAAGACCTTGGTAGTCGTCGCTGCCCGCTTCGGCGAGGTGCGCCTTCTCGATAACCTCTGCGTTCGGGTGCACGCCGATGGGGTTGAACCCGGCGTGCCGTAGGGGAGGCCGGCGACCGGCGCGGGGCTCGCGGCGAATTCGGCTGGAGGCGGGGCCTCTCGCAGGGCCTCTGGAGGGTGATCCCGAAGAAGCACTATGGTTACTCTGGTCGGCCTGGCGAGCCGGATGGGACTATGACACGGGGGTGGCGCCGCTTGGGGGCCGGGTCCGGCTCCGGAGGGGGAGACGCGCTGCCCCGCCATGCGGGCGATGGTGGGGGCTGGCGGTGGCGCCGCGCCCCGGGGATCGCTCGTCCGGGACTGCGGCGGCGCGCGCTGCTCGGCGCCGCCGCAGCCACGGCATCGGGGCTGGCTCTCGCGGGTTGCGGCTCGACGGCCGCCAAGTTGCTGCAGGCCGCTGCTTCGCCGATCGTCCTCGTGTGGCGTCCCTGGTACAACTTCCCCAACGGGCAGGGGACGGCCGCCGTCTCCCTGATGGTGCAGGGCATCGCCCCGTGGCTCCGTGCGAACCCCGGCGTGCGGGTCCGGCTCACCACCCTTGGCTACCAGCAGGACACGGTGGCCTCCATGCTCGCCGGGGCGGGACCAGACGTCTTTGAGGACTGGGTGTTGCCGATCTACGTCCAGAACAACCTGGTCCTGAACCTGTCGCCTTACGCGCGGCGTGACGGTGTCGACCCGGGGATCTTCGCGCCCGCCGTGATGCGTTACATGCTGACCACGGGCCGCTACGCTCCGGGCGGTCCGGGGCTCTATGGGCTGCCGGCGTACACCCACACGCTGGCCGTGGCGGTCAACGAGGGCTTGCTCGGACAGGCGGGGCTGCGCGTGCCGGAGCCGGACTGGAGCTACCTGGAATGGACCAGGCTCTGGGAGTCGTCTACGCGCCGCAGCACGGACCCCTCTCGGCAGCGGTTCGGCGGGCAATTGTACTGGTCGGGCTACGACTACAGCATGGGTAACCCGGCGCCCTTCTACTTGAAGGGTTTCGGTGGCGAGTACGTCGATCCGCGGAACACCACGCGCTGTGCCCTCGACGAGCAGGGCTCGCTGGAGTGCCTCAGTTGGGCCTACGGCCTCCAGCTCGACGGTGTCATCGGCGGGAGCGGGCTGCAGGACTTTGCGACCGGGCGGCTCGTCACGGCCTTGGTGGGAACCGACGGCACCCTGCCGCCCGCGGCCTCGGCGTGGCAGTCCCTGCGCTGGAACCTCTACCCGATGCCCATCTGGCCCCGGGGGCGCATGACCTTTGCCTCTAGTGACTTCTACGGGGTCTGGTCCGGCACGGCATACCCGGACGTGGCCTGGGACTTCGTGCGTTTTCTGTGTGTCGACCCGGCATGGCAACGCTGGATGATCAAGCTCGCCCTTGTCGGGCCCAACCAGGTCGGCCTCTTTGCCGAATGGGCCCACGTGGTGCGCGCCGTCGCGCCGCCGCTGCGCCGCAAGAGCCTGGAGGTCATCACCCGCGAGGTGCAGGCCGGCACGCCCTACGTCGGAGCCAGCTTTCGTTACGAGGAGGAGGCCTCCGCTGGCGTCATCGCCCGGTACAGCAGCCTGGCGCAGTCGGGCCAACTGAGCGTGGAGTCGGCGGCGCGGCAGGCGACCCGCCAGGTCAACGCGCTGCAGGCCGGTGGCGCGGCCGCCCAGGCGCGCGCGGTCGCGCGGGTGGAGGAGATCGAGCAGGTCGCCCTCAGCCCGACGCCGCTGGTGCTACCGCCCCCTTCGGCGACCGGTGCGGGAGCGCCCGCGCGCCCAAGCCCGTACGTGCGTTGGCAGGGGGGACGGTGCACGCTGCTCGGCGACGGCGCCTCCTGTGGTGGGACCGCGGACAACTGTGTGTTTGTTGCGGTTCCCGCGACCCACACGCACGCCCGCTTCGTGTGCCGGATCGTGGCGTTGGCCAACGTCAGCGGGCCGCGGCTCAGTCCGTGGGGCCAGGCCGGCCTCATGGCACGGGGCGACCTCGGCGACGCCGCCGCCTCGGTGGCGCTCGGCCTCACCGCCGGCAACGGCCTGCTGCTGCAGAGCCGGTCCTTGGGAGGGGAACCGGCTGTCGCCCACGGCCCACGCGAGACCGCCAGCCCCAGCGGGCTGATCGGCGCCCCGTTCCTCACCCGCAGCCTGGACGTCTGGGCGCCGAACTACCTGTTGCAACCGGTCTGGTTGCGGCTGGACCGTGACGGTGTGCACTGGACGGCCTATTCATCGCTGGACGGCCGGTCCTGGCAGCGGGCCGGTGAGCCACAACTGGTCGAGATGGCGGCGGCGTGGATCGGCCTGTACGCCTGTGCCAGCAACCGGGCGTTCGGCGGGCGCTATTACATCAGCGCCTCTTTCGACCACCTCAGTTTCCGGCCCGTGCAAGGCTACCAACTCGGCCGGACAGGGGTGGTTCCTGCTGCCGGCCCCGTCCCCCCCGGTTGGGCCGGCGATTGAACCTGATTTTCGCAATGGGGTGCCTCGTCGCCTTGGCGCCCAGGGGCCGGCCCCTCGGCACGACCTCACCCGCTCGCGTCGCGGGGTCCTTCTGCGCCCGCAGTGTCCG
>JAJZZC010000333.1 GCA_021797775.1 Bacillota bacterium | reverse complement strand
GACGGCGATGCCCTCGTCCCCGCCGTCGACGCCCTCCAGCCGATCTTCGGCCGCCCTGTTCAGCTGGATGCCGACGGGGCCACCACCGACCGGGCACGGCGGGAGTCCATGGCCGACCGCGACGTGCGGTTGATCGGTCCCCGCCGCACCGCCCGCAAGCGCGGGCGCGTGCCCGGAGGCGGGCGGGTCGCCTCGCGTGCCGATCGCGGCCGCCTCTCTGGTGTCGAGAAGGTCCATGCGCACCTCCTGCGCTGGCGTGGCAACCGCCGCTCTCCGTACCTGGGGCTGCGCAAGGCCTCATCGTTACCCACATCTCGACCCCCGAGTGCTGTGGGGACGTCAAGCCCCTGGATGTTGCGCTCCGCAGCCCCTATAGACGCCGGATGTAGTGGATCCAGGACTTGTGGGTAACGGCAAGACCTCTGCCCAGAACGGTCAGCGGCACAGTGTCAGCGGCGGTGGTCGCAGGGTCGTGTCGTTCTCGGCAAGCGGCCGCAGCGACCTGGCCGCGTACGGCTACAACCCCTTGGCTCTCGCGGAGCGCCCCGCCTGTCCCCGTGCCGCCGCGGGCTTCTAGGGCCCACCTCCCGCGCCTGCCGTACCACCCGCGTGGCCACCGCCAGCCGCCGCACGCCCGTGACGGGCACGGCCGCTGATGCGCTACGCCTTGCCCGGGGCATCGGCGAGGCGGTGGACCGGTGGCGGGGCATGGCGGCAAAGGGCGGCCCACGGCCTGGCAGCGCAGTTAGGGGCCGTCGCTGGGGGCAGGCCCCGCTCCCGCCTCTTCGCTCGGTCTCGCCCGCAGCCCCGCTTCTAGCCACGGCGGCAGGCGGGCGAGCGTGCGCGCGACGCGCAGGGGGGCGTTGACGGGCACTGCGGTGTCTTCGGCGAGGATCTCCCGGCCGTCGGCCCATCCCAGGCGCCGCACCAGCGGTGTCTGTGGGCTGGTGCCTTGCCCGGTGACCACCCCAATGCACCCGTCGGAGAGCAACACCAAGGTGCCACTGGGGTAAATGGCCATGCGGCCCACGAAGGCCCGCACGACGTTGGGGTCCAGACCCGACCCGGCCATGCGCACGACCTCCGCCATCGCTTCCGCGGGGGAGCGGGCCGGGGCGTATGGGCGATGCGCGGACACGGCGTCGTAGATGTCAGCCACGGCCACGACGCGGGCGCAGGGCAGGATCTCATCTCCGGAGATGCCCCGCGGGTATCCGGATCCGTCCAGGCGCTCATGATGCTGGAACGCGATATGCGCGACGAAGAGATGCAGTTCGCGATGCTGCCGCAGCATCTCAAACCCGTACACGGGATGCTCCCGCATGCGTACCCATTCGTCTGGTGTCAGGGGGCCCTCCTTGGCACAGAGGTCGGCACAACAGAGCTTGCCTACATCGTGCAGGAGGGCGCCGATGCCCACCAGGCGCAGATCGGACCAAGCGTAGCCGAGGGCGCGGGCCAGCAGCAGGGAATAGACGCACACATTCACGGAATGCGTATAGGTATACCCGCTGACGCTGCGCAGCGTGCTGAACTCCAGAACCGCGTCCCTGGCGTTGCAGAGGTCGGCGAGAATCGCTTCCACGGCGGAACGCATGGCTTCCAGGGGCAGGTCCTCGCCCACACGCACCTCGTCTAACGCGCGGCGCGCCGTGCGCAAGGCCAGACTCCGCGTCTGGGGCAGGAGCGCGTCCGCGGGCGCGACGTCGTCAGCGATCCCGTCCTTCACCAAGACATGGAGAAAGCCACGACGGACCAATGCATCGCACAGGCCGCCCGTCAGGGGCGCATCGGCCGCGACGAGCGTCCGTCCGTTCCCATCAGCCACGGCTTGCGCCAAACGGTATCCCTGCGCCTCACGGGTGTCCACCAGCCGCACAGGCCACACCTCGCCTTGTGCGCCGCACAGAACGGTCACGCGCCCGACGGCGCCCATCCCTCTTTATCGCCGGGAACCGCGTCTCTGTGAACCGCTGGCGAGGAGGAGCGTGGCCAACGTCGGGCGCGGTTGGGCGGCGGGTGGTGGGGCCCGTCCGTCCGTGCCGTGGCCGTCCCGGCGGACCGCCCCGCGGGCGGTGAGGTCCGAGGAGAGCGGCGGGCAGCTCACCGAGGTGTCGGGCCGGGGCGATGGCTCTGATCGGATGCAGGTCAAGCCGGCCCTGTCTTTTCGGTCAGGCCGGCCTACCACTGGGGACTTGGGACGGCCGACTGGTGGTCCCCCGCCTGTTGTGATCCGCGCGCCGAGGGTACGGCCTGCGGCGCCACGCGGACGCGCGGCGCCGTGCGGGTGGAGGCCGCGGCTGGCCCACTCTGTCTGGGCGGCCAGTTCCCGCTCAGAGGCGCAGGCCCGCCCGGGTGACCGTCAGGGCCAGGAGTTCGTTGAGGACCAGGGCCGCCGTGTCTAGGGCGCCCGCGCTGGGGATCCAGCTCCGCCAGGAGAGGCGGTTGCGGGGCCCGGTCTGGTAGTCGGTTGGATAGGGCTGCACGGCGATCCCGAACAGGTGGAAGTCGACCACTGTGCGCGGGGCGTGGAAGGCGGAGACGATCAGGGTTACCCGGGTCCAGCCACGCTGTTGCAGGATGGCGGCGACGTGGCGCGCGTTCTGGTAGGTCGTCTGGCTCGTGGGGTCGACCAGGATGGCCGTCGCCGGCACGCCCAGGGCCTCCAGCTCGCGGCGCGCGTTCAGCGCCTCGTTGCCCGCCCCGCTGCGGCCGGCGCCCCCGGAGAAGAGGATCGGCAGGCGGCTCTGCCGGTACAGGGCTAGGGCCGTGAGCAGTTCCATGCTGCTGGGGCGGGAGAGTTGCCCGGAACCCGGGAAGTCCGGCCGGCCCGTCGCGGCACCCTCCCCGACGACGACCAGGACCTGCCCGGTCACCTCCACCGGGGGCCGATACGTCCACTCCAGGCGGTGGAGGAGCGTGCCCCAGAGCGCGGGCAGCGCGGCCACGTAGACCAGCAGCACGGCCACGGCGGCGGCGGCGCGGGCCCCCCCGGGCGGAAGCAGGGGGACGGCGAGCAGCCCGGCGATCAGCAGGATGCCCGGGGGTAAGACGAAGGCCTGGACCACGCGCGCCAGCTCGACCATCCGGGCAGCCCGCAGCCCCGCACCTATGGCCCCGTCAGGGGCGAAGCCGGGGCGCGTAGCTTGGCCGCCTGCCGGCGCCCGGTGCCGTGCGGCCACGCCGAGGGCCTCCTTCTTGTCCGGTGATCGCGCAGCGGCGTTCGGTCCCAGCGCGCGGGATGGGCGCTACGCTTGCAGGTAGGTCATGGCGCCCGTCGCGGAGCCCCCTTTGGTCCGGGCTACCGTTCCCGTCCGAACGCCGTGCGCGCAAAGTCCTCCCGCTCGGCGGAGACGCGGCGCGCCACCGCGGCCACGGGCTTGCCGCGCCGCCGCCGTAGGCCCAACACGCCTGCGGGCTGCCCTTGGCCTCGCCTTCGGCTCTGCCCTTGACATGCCCCGCACGCACATGGGCACGCGCGGCCCGCCGGAGCAGAGCCGCGTCAGCGGGTGCCACCGCGACCCCGTCCGCGGCCGCCGGCGTCGCCAGGGCGACGGCAACCGCCGCCAGCATCCCGCGGCGCGGGTGCCACCATGGACACCGGCGGGCGGCGTCGCGCGCGGCCCGCATGAGGGCCTCGACCTCGCCTGGCTCCAAGACCAAGATACCGTTCGCTCCGCGCCACATGCCGACAGCATGCATCAACCTCTACCGCCAACCCAAGAGGAAATCCGACGCAGGCGATAGGTCAGCAAAGGTCACGGTCGGGAGCGTGCCCGGCGCTCCCGGTCCTGGGCGGAGTGCGGTTTTCGCCCGCTCCGCGCTGGCCCGCCGTAGGGGGTAACGTGCGGCCGGGGTTGCGAGGGGCGCTGGGTGCCGGACGTGGCGGTGGAGACACCGACCAAGCGGCTGCGGCGGGGCGTGCCGTTGGCGGGTGCTGGTCTTGACTGGGGCTTGCGTAAGCTGCTGTCGGCCGTTGTGCTGCCAGGCGGGGAGCCAGCCGCAGCATCGGGTGCGGCGCGGTGGCGCCACGGAGCCGGCTGTGCTTCTTGCGAGCGGGCGGCATCTACGCCAAACCGCGGGAGTTGCGCGTCCGTGCCCCCTCCCCGCGTGCGCTGGCGGACCGCCGACGCAACGCCCAGAAGCATCTCGCAGCGGCGACGGACCGGGCCCAACCACCTCCCGAGGCAGCCGGCGCACGAGGTGAGCCACTTTTTAACCTGACTTTCGCAAAGGGGCGGCCGGTCGCCTTGGTGCCCAGGGGCCGGCCCCTCGCCACGACTTCACCCGCTGCCGTCACGGGGTCCGTCTGCGCCAGCGGCGTCCGCCTGACACTGCGATATTCA
>JAJZZC010000059.1 GCA_021797775.1 Bacillota bacterium | reverse complement strand
ACCGCCCGTTGCCGCCGTGGTGGCGGGGGCCCGCCCGTCACAGCGTCGAGGCCGCCTGGCCGGTCCCCCTCCCGCGCCGCCGCAATGCCCGCAGCGCCGGCCCCGCCGCGGCCAGGAGCGTCAGGCCGCCCAGCAGGCGCAGGGAGGCGGGTACCCAGAAGACTTCGCGCACGCCGATCAGCCCGAGCAGGGCGATGCCGACCAAGGGGCCCACGACGCCGACGGCCCCGACCACGGCATTGCTGACGCCCATGGCCACGACGCGGTCGGCCTCCGGCGACACCTCCATGAGCCGCAACAGCACCATCAGGTTCATCCCGCCGCCCGCGATGCCGCCGAGCACCTGTGGCACCATCACCCCCCAGAGCCCCGGGTGAAAAAGGTAGCTGGCCGGGACGATCGACAGGCAGACGGCCGAGAGCCCCAGCGCGGGCGCGACGGCGATGCGCCGGCTGACGCGCTCCCAGAGCGCATTGCCCGCCGTGCTCGCCAGGGCGTTCACGGCGGCGTAGGCGCCCATCCAGAGGGTGCTGGCGTGGTTGTAGCTGACGTTGTACTTCAGAAACAGTGGCCACGCCATCAGCCAACCGAAGTAGAAAGGCAGGCAACTGAGAAGGAACACACGGTAGGGGCGGTCGCTCCAGAGCCGGCGCGCGGCGGCCAGCAAGTTCGGCGGCAGGGCCTGGATCGCCGGCCGGCCGCGGAAGCGCAGGAAGGTGGCGCCCTCGGCCAGGCCGCAGGCCGCCGCCAGAGCGAACAGCCAGACGTAGCCCTGCACCCCGGGACGCCCCTGGGCCCACCAGCCGGCCAGCAGGGCGATGGTGACGCCGACCAGGCTGGCGACGCCGAGGCGCCGCGCGAGCGCCGGGCCGCGCCGCTGCGCGCTGAGCAGCCCGGTGAGCAGGGCCTGCCAACCGAGGTTGCCCACGGAGTTCGGCAGGTTGAGCAGGCCGAAGACCGCGACGAAGGTCGCCGGCCACCACCAGGCGGCGTGCCCCGCCGGCAGCAGCAGGTCCACGGCGGCGAGGCCCAGGGCCATCAGTCGTGCCAGCGCGAGCATCGCCGCGGTGGAGGCGACCGGGTCCCGCCTCCGGGAGAGCCAGCGGGCGCCGAGGAGGTTGCTCACCAACGCGGCGAGCGGTGGCAGCGAGGACAGCAGGCCGACCTCGAAGTTGCTGCCGCCCATGCGGATCAGGTTGATGCCGATGAACGGGTTGTAGAGGTTGATGCCCACCGCCTGGACGGCGCCGTGCGCCGTGTTGACGGCGACGTTCCAGCGTTCGTCCTCAGGGGTCGGTGGGGTGGGGGCGCGGCCACGGGACGGGGGGGCCGCGCGGGACCCGGGGCTCGGCTGCGCGGGTGGCGGGCCCGGTGCCGTTTCCTCCATCCGCGCACCCTTCGGCGGGGCGCGGGGGATCCCTCCGCGGGGCGGGCCGCGCGCAGGGTGACGTCATTCCGCTAGGGGGCTTGAGGGTACGAACGATGGCGCACACCTCCGTGCGGTCGTGGCCCGGTGGCCCCCACGGTGCCCGCCACCGCAACCGCCGCACGATGTCGGCAGAGGGGCGCCCACGGTGGCGGTGCACGGCCGAGCCGCTGTACGCCCGGGTTGTCGCTATACGTCGCCAGCCCTTGTCGCTGAGACCGTCCGCCGCGAACGCCGCGGTCATGGGGCCGCGCGGGGCGTGGCCACGTTTGCGGGAGAGTCGGTGGCGGGGGACGGGCGCCTGCGCCCCGTCGGGCCCTTCCGCCGCGACGGGGCAGTCGGCGGACCAGGGCGGGCGCGCCGCGCCCCCGTCCCCCGCGCAACGCCGCGCGCGCCGCCGCGGGGGGCCGGGCTCAGGTGCGCGCCTTCTCCTCCGCCGTGCGCCCGGCGAGGGCGCCCACCACCAGGCCCATCAGCGCGAAGACGAGCGCCATGGCCCACCCCGGCAGGTCGCGGGAGATGGCGGGGCTCTCCAGCCGCAGCCGGCCCAGCGTCAGCGCCACCCAGAGCAAGAGCCCGTACAGTCCCCCGACGAGCCAGGCGGCGCGGGCCAGGGTGACCGCGGGGATCAGCGTGCCGGCCACCAAGGCGAAGAAGGCGCCGACGGCCATGCCCAGCATGGCCTGCCACACGACCCCCGCGACGACGGCCTCGGCCAGGCTGCGCGTGATCACGCCCCGCGGGCTGAGGCCGAGGAAATGCGTGTCGTAGAGCGCCAGCGGCGACCACAGCGGCAGGCCGCGCAGGCCCGCGTACAGCGCGGCCCAGAGCGACGACGCCAGCCCGCCCACCACGCCCGCGCTGACACAACTGGCGAGGAAGGCCCCCGAATCGCGCACCCGCGAGCCCATGCGCTCGGCACCCCCTGTGGCGGGCCGCGCCAGGGATCGGCGTGGCGCCGGGCGGCGCGCCCCCGTGGGGCCACGGCGGCACGCCCGGCCGATCGGTCCCGCCCCCTCAGCATGGCCCGCCGGCGGCCGGGGCATACGGCGGGCAACGCGCCGAAAGGATCTCCTTCTGGACGGGGGGGGGGCGGCCGTGTGGTGAGAGAAGCGCCAGCGGCCGCGGGCGGGCGACTACCGGCCGCTGCAGCGCCTTGCTTCATGAACCAATCCGTGCTACGACAAGCGCGGTTCAAGTCTGTTTGGACGCCTTCGAAGGGGGCGGGGCTTGGGCGGACGGATGCGGGAGGGTTAGGTGGGGCACCAGGTCACGCTCTGGTGTGGCCGGAAGCGCCGGTTGCGTTCTACAGTCGGGGACACGAACGGAGGCACTCGCGCAGGGAGGCATCACGGATGTCGAACGGAGTCGACTCGACGATTGACGTGTCTTCGCAGCTTACCTGCCTGAAGACGAACAATTACTTGTGGGTCGGACGTTACGCGTACGCTTACCCAGACACCTCGTATGAGCTTGGTAAGACAGAGGCCACGCAAATCCACGACGCCGGGTTGGGTCTCGTTCTCCTTTGCTCAACAGCCAGTGGGAATGGGTTCAATGGCGTTGGTGGCTGGCTGTATAACAACGGCTACAGCGATGGCACGAACACCGCTAACAAGATGAAGAAGCATGGCGTGCCCACAAACAGCGGCGTCGCGGCCTATGTAGACGTCAACGAGGTTAATCCCAACATCGACTTGTCCGTGTGCAGCAATATCCATGCCCTTGTCGAGTACCTCCTCGGTTTTCAATCTGGGTTGGGGGGCGAGTACACGGCCGCCGTGTACTCGGACAACTACACCCTTCAAGCGCTTTGCACGCCACCTTCGGGATGTTCTCTACCAAGCAACGACATTGCCAGTTGGCCGTTTTGGGATGGTTCTAATCAGCAGCCTAGCTGTGGAGCAGCTATCGTTCAAGTGACGGAAGAGACCACCGTCTGTAATCTTCACCCAGTGGACACAGACTACAGCACAATGGCCTCGTTTGGGCAGTGGCCCGGGGCCTGGTCGCCTAGTCGCGGCCGGCCAGGCCCTCCTTCCATAGGCGGATCATTCTCGCCCTGCTGGAGAGTGATCCGCCTTCGGTGTGCCGGGGCAAGCAGATCATTCCAACCAGGAGGGTGGATGCGCGGAATCACAGCGACGGAGACGGGGCGCCCTGCGGGCGCGTCCCGGACGCCGGGCTCCCGTAGCCGTCTACCGCCTCCAGCATCTCCCCCCGCGCGCCAACGTGACGTGACGCCACCTCGGGCATGCCGCCAGGGGCCGCGGCGTTCTCGGCGGACGGCCTCAGCGACAACGGCTGGCAACCTATAGCGACAACCCGGGACGTACGGGGGCTCGGGGGGCCCCTCCGTGCGCCGCCACCGTAGGCGCCTCTCTGCCGCAATCGTGCGGCCGTTGCGGTAGCGGGCACCTGGGGTGCCCCTGCCCACCCCCACACGGCTGTATGCACAGTCGTTCGTGCCCCAAGCTCGCTGGCGGAACGACGCCACATCCGGCAGGCGGCCCGCTGAGAAGGATGGCGACGCGGCGGGGCGAACGCTGGGGACCCGGCGGCTCGCCGGGCCGTCCGCCTGTCGTCTGCGCCCGCCGGAGGGCGAATCACAGGCCGAAAGGGGCAACGCCCCGGTCGGGCGGACGGT
This sequence comes from Bacillota bacterium, assembly GCA_021797775.1. Lineage (GTDB taxonomy): Bacteria > Bacillota > Sulfobacillia > RBS10-35 > JAJYVN01 > JAJZZC01. The sequence continues at coordinate 19,235 of JAJZZC010000059.1, read as the reverse complement.
GCGCACCGGTCCCGCGCGGCCGGCGCGTACGGGTTGGCAGACCGGGGATAGGCGCATGGCAGAGGATCCGGCGGAATCTACGGATGCGGTGAGCGGCGCGGGGGGAGAGGCGGACGGGGTTCTGCTCTCCTGCCCGGACGTTGGGTTGCCCCTGGTGCACCGCGGCAAGGTGCGCGAGGTGTTCGACCTCGGCGAGTATCTGCTGCTCGTGGCCACGGATCGCCTCTCGGCCTTCGACGTGGTGTTCGCGCAGGGCATCCCCGGCAAGGGGCGGGTGCTGACCCGGCTGTCTACCCTGTGGTTCGGCGCCACGGCCGGGATCGCGCGCCATCACCTGGTTCGCGACGGGGTGGACGGCCTGGGGATCGGCGCCCCCGCCCGCGCGCTCCTGGCCGGGCGGAGTATGGTGGTGCAGCGCGCGCGCCGGATTGACGTGGAGTGTGTCGTGCGCGGGTATCTCGCGGGTTCGGCCTGGAAGGAGTACCGGGGGGCGGGTACCGCCTGCGGCGTCGCGCTGCCGGCCGGCCTGCGGATGAATGAGCGGTTGCCCGAGCCCATCTTCACCCCTGCCCTGAAGAACGACGTCGGCCACGACGAGAACGTGTCCTTCGGCGCCCTCGCCGCGCGGGTCGGTCGGGATCTCGCGGGGCTCCTGCGGGCGGTGAGCCTGCGGCTCTACGGGTTTGCCGCCGAGCGCTGCGCCGCCGCCGGCATCCTCCTGGCGGACACCAAGTTCGAGTTCGGCTATGTGAACGGCGAACTCACCCTGATCGATGAGGTGTTTACGCCGGACAGCAGCCGCTTCTGGCCCGCGGACCGCCATCGTGTGGGCGAGCCGATCGACTCGCTGGACAAGCAGCCGATCCGCGACTACGTCGAATCCATCGGCTGGAACCTGGAGCCGCCGACGCCCACCCTGCCGCCCGACGTCGTCGCCGCGGCGGCCGCACGCTACCAGGAGGCGCTACGCCGCATCGAGGGGGCCCTCGCAGGGGTGTCCTGAGCGTGCGCCGCGCCCTGATGCAGAGGGGATGTCCGCCGTGCCCGGGGGGCCCGGGGGGCCCGGGGGGCCCGGGGGGCCCGGCACGGGCCCCGGGTGGCGGGGCCGGGCCCGCCCCCGGGGGAGGCGCTGCCGCGGCGCGTGGTCCCGGGGGCGGTCGGGCGAGGGGCCCAGCGGATCGCCGCGCGCAGGGCAGGGCGCGGCTGGCAGGCGCGGGCGCCAAGGGCCGTGGGTTCCGCGTATCCCTGGGGACCGCTGGGCCCCCGGCTTCGCGGTCACGGTCGGCGGCGAGCCCAGGTCCCGTCCCGGCGCGTCTGCCGGCCAATGGTTCGCGTGCCCCGGCGCTCCGCTGGCGCCCGGTGCGGGCCCTGCCCGGGGTGCGCCGACGGGCGCCCCGGAGACGCCGATGCATCACCGGGGCGATACCGAGCGACCACCCTGAGCGCTTGGGCCACGCCCTCTGTCCGGTGGGGTCCCGGCGCGCGGTGCCGGCCCGAGTTTGGTCGCGCGGGGAAGGGGGCAGGGCGGGAGGCGCATCCCGGGCCGATGGCTGCGGGTGCCCGTCGCCCGCTGGGGTCGCGTGCGCGGGCACCGGCGGGCGACGGGCTGTGTTCTGCGGCTCCTGGGACCGATCGGCCCTGGCGCGCGCGGCGACGACCGCGAAGGGGCCTCCCTGTGGTGCCGCCCCCGCGGGCGGCACCGTCGCGAAGAGGCGCTAAGGGGAGACTCGCGAAGACCCTGCCGGTCCTCGGCGGTGGGCGGATCCGCCCGCTCCGTCGGGGCGGGCCCCAGCGGACCATGCGGGCCCGCCCCGTCCGCTCCCGGGCGCAGAGCACCCCATCGCCACGCGGGGGGCGATGCCTCTCCGGGCCCGGCCGTTGCGCGCTGCTTCCGGCCCAGGCCCGGCGGTAGCGGATTTCGACCGGTTCGCGCCCCGCACGCCAGCCCAGCCGGGGGCCGCCGCCGATGGCAGCGGAGACGGATCTACGAAGGGACGGGCGGCCGGTTGGGCGGACCGCAGGCAGGGACCGGTGAAGGGTGGGCGGCGCCGGATGCGGGCGCACCGCTGCAGGCGTTCGTGGCGGTGGACTGCGAGACGACCGGACTGGACCCCGAGCGCGACGCGCTGATCCAGTTGGCCGCCGTGCGCGTCGCACCCGACGGCGTGAGCGAATGGTGGACGCCGGTTGCCCCCGGCCGGCCGATCCCGCTACACGTGCGGCGCCTCACGGGCATCGGCGACGACGCCGTCGCCAATGCCCCGCCGCCGGCCGACGCGCTGGCCGCCTTCTCCGCCTTCGCCGCGGGCCTGCCCCTTGTCGCGCACCACGCCCCGTTCGACGCATCCTTCCTGCGCGCCGGCATGCGGCGCGGGGGGGTCGGCCCGCTGCCGGGACCGGTGTATGACACGTTGGAACTCTCCCGCCTGGTCGATCCGCTGGCCCCGTCGCACCGCCTGGCGGACCTCGCGGCGCGTCACGGGGTGGCGCTGGCGCAGGCCCACGACGCCCTGCACGACGCGCGCGCGACGGCGGCGCTCGCCTCGGTGCTGCTCGGCCGGCTGGTCCGCCTGGATCCCGCGCTGCGGCGCACGCTTGCCCACCTGCTGGCGCGCGGCGCCGGCGAGCAGGCCGCGCTCCTGCGCGCGCTCCTGGGGGCCGCGGGCCCGCCGGCGGTCCTCTACCGCGCGCTCCCGCCGCCGGCGGAACGGGAACGCCCTCGCCCATCGGCATCCACCACCGGGGAGGGGGCGCCGGGTCCGCCCGACCCGGACCTGTTCGTGCCAGAGGGAGGACCCCTCACCAGTCCAACGGCCGCTGGCCTGTCCGGTGGCGGAGCCGGTGACGCCCACGGGGTGGGCGCCCTCGCGGCGGCCGCCGCCAACATCACGGCCACCGTGGGCGCCCTCGCCCTGGAACGGCTGCTGCGCGCGGGTTCTCCGCTCGCTGCGGCTGTGGGCGGGTTCGAGGCGCGGCCGGGGCAGGCGCAGATGCTGGCGGCCGTCTGGCGTGCCTTCGCCAGCGACCGCCACCTGGTGGTGGAGGCCGGCACGGGGACGGGCAAGAGCCTGGCCTACCTCCTCCCCGCGCTCGCCTGGGCGGCGTCCAGCGGGGAGCGCGTCCTGGTCTCGACGCATACGCTCAACCTCCAGGAGCAATTGCTGGAGAAGGACATCCCGGCCATCGCCGCATCAGGCGCCGCGCCCGGGCGGGTCGCGCTGCTCAAGGGGCGGGGGCAGTACGCCTGCCTGCGGCTCTGGGAGGAGTCGCTGGCGGGCGAGCATGACCCGGACGAGGCCCCCTTCCTGGCGCGCTTCGCGTCGTGGCTGGCAGTGACCGAGACGGGGGACCGGGGGGAGCTCGGGCTGCACGGCGAGGACGAGGAGCGCTTCGGGGCCCTGTCGGCCGACGCGGTGGCCTGTACCGCCCGGCGCTGCCCCTTCTACGAGCCCTGCTTCCTCTTCCGCGCCCGCCGCCGGGCCGAAGCGGCTGACGTGGTGGTCGTCAACCACGCGCTGCTCTGCGCCGACTTGCGCGCAGAGCGCTCCGTGCTGCCGGAGTGCGCGCGCGTGGTGTGCGACGAGGCGCACCACCTGGAGGACGAGGCCAGTCAGCACCTGGGGCGCGTGGTGGGGGAGCGCGCGTTGGAGCGCTACTTCCGCCTGCTGGAGCGCAGCGTGGCCGCACCGGGGAGGCCGGCCCGCCCCGCCGGCCTCCTGCCACTGCTGCGCGCGCGCTTCGACCCCCTGGGCCTATTGCCGGGAGCGGAAGGCCAGCGCGCCAGCCGGGTCGCCCAGCGCCTGGCTGATGCGGGCTCGACCCTGCGTGCCGCCCGCGAGGGTGCGTCCACGGGGTGCGCGGCGCTGCGCGCCTGGGTCGCCGCGCGTCAAGGCGCGGCCGGCCTGGACCGCTGGGCGGTGCGCCTGCCGGCGGAGCCGCCGACGGCGGACGTGCTGTGGCGCACCGCCCTGGTGGAGGGCGAACGGCTCGTGCTCGGGCTGCGCGGGCTGGCCGCGGGGCTGGAAGGCGTGGCCGCTGCCATGGACGACGGTTCTCCCGAGGCCGCGGGCGACGAGGGGCGCGTGGCGGAACTGCGCACGCTGGCCGGGCAGGCGGGCGAACTCGCCGAAGCCGTCGAACTCTGCCTTGGCGGCCGGGAGGGCTGGGTGGCCTGGGCCGAGGTCGCGGCCACCCGGGCAGGGGATGCTGGCGCCGTCGTGCTGCGCGCCTGCCCGGTGGACCCCGCCGAGCCGCTGCAACGCCTCCTCTTCCGCGCGCGGCGCTCGGTGGTGTTGACCTCGGCCACCCTCTCCGTCCGAGGGCAGTGTGGCTTTCTGCGTGGGCGCCTCGGGCTGGACCGGGGGGAGGAGGCCGAGCGCACCGACGAACTGCTCGTGGGTTCGCCCTTCGACTACCGACGGCAGGCGTTGCTGGCGGTGCCGGCGGACGCGCCGCGCCTGGAGTCCCAGCGAGCGGCCGAGGGGGTGCGGGCCGTGACCCCCATGCTGCTGGAGTTGCTGCGCGCCAGCCGCGGCCACGCGCTCATCCTTTTCACCGCCAACCGCCTGCTGCGCGAGATGCGGGCCGCCCTGAAGCCGGCCCTGGAGGCCGAGGGCATCGCTTGTCTGGCCCAGGGGGTGGATGGCAGCCGTACGGCGCTGACCCAGGCCCTGCGGCGCAACGAGGAGACCGTGGTGCTCGGGGCCGCGTCCTTTTGGGAGGGTGTGGATGTGCGCGGTGAGGGCCTACGCCTGGTGGTGATCGCCCAACTGCCCTTCTCGCCGCCGGACCAGCCGTTGCAACAGGCCCGGCAGGAGGCTGTCGCACAGCGGGGTGGCCACCCCTTCGGCGATCTGCAACTGCCCCAGGCCGTGCTGCGCTTCAAGCAGGGCTTCGGCCGCCTGGTCCGCGCCACGACCGATCGGGGGGCGGTGGTGGTCCTGGACCCGCGCGTGGCGACGGCGTCGTACGGGCGCGCCTTCCTGCAGTCCTTGCCTGCTCCAGAGGTGCTTGTGGCGCCCAGTGCCGATGTGGTGGACCGTGTGCGGGACTGGCTGGAGGTGGCAGGCGGGGCGGAGGGCGCGGCCGGCTGAGAGGCTGCGGCGATCGCGCTCGTGCGCCCGCCGGGTGTTCGTTCCGGTTCGTCACAGGGTCGCCGTGCCCCAGTTGGTGCCGGCCGGTGGCGTGCCGTATGGTCCATGGCTACCGTTCACTGGCCGGTCCCCGTTCCGCTGGCCAGTGGCTCCTCCGCCGGGCCCGGATCGAAGGCGACCGTGACCCGGCGACCGTCGGTGGCGAGCGTGAGGTCGGACAGGCGGCCCCCGTGGACGACGGCCACTCCGGCAGCGGCCAGTTGCTGCACCACCGCCGGGCCGGCCTGATCCGGGGCGTCTCCCACCACGGCGACGCGGGGGGAGACCGCGCGTAAAAACGCGGCGCTGAGGCGGCCGGCGCCCCCAGCGGGCACCTCCAGGACCTGGGCTCGCAGGGGACCGCCCAGCCGCACCAGGGCGTCTTCCTCAGCCGGGTCGAACGAACCGGCCAGCAGGATGACCACCCGCCCGGCCTGTACGCGGATCAGCCCTGACCCCCCACCGTCGGCCGGCTGTCCGAGGCCCTGCGGCGGCCAGAGCCACTCGATCCGCGCGTCACCCACGGCGAGCGTGGAGCCGCGGCTGGCGGTGCCGACGGGTACGCCTGCCGCCCGTGCGGCGGCTAGGGACTCGCGGAAGCCGGGCTCCGGCCGCGGCCCTGGCACCACCAGGCGCGCGGCCTTCATCTGGCGCAGCACCAGGGGCAGCCCCTGCGCCGCCGCCGCGCCGTGGCGCACGAGCAGCACGGCTTCCAACCGATGGATCCCGGCCGCCTCCAGCCGCTGCACCGCCTCTGCGGCGACGGCGGACGAGCCCGCGTCCACCATCGCCGCTTGCCCGCCGGAGAGGATTAGGGCGGCCCGACCCGCTCCGGTCCCGACCAGTTGGACCTCTGCCGTGGCCCCCAGTCGTTCCAGGGGCGGGCGCGGCGGGGGGGTGGCTTGGAGGGCCGAAGCGCCAACGCGGCGCGCGACGGGTGGGAGAGCGGGGGATGGGGCGTTGGCGCCGAAGGCCAGGGCGGGCCGTCCAGCCGCGGTAGGGGACTGAAACGCCAGGGGGTAGGGGGCGGGGGCGCCGAACATCTGCGAGAGCACGAACGAGGCGCCGATGACCAACGCGGCCAGGGCTGCCTCGGTGCCGAAGCGCGGTATCTGGCTGCGTATCTGGCGTGCCGCCTCTCGCACACCGCGGGCGGGGAGCGGCCGCGGTGCCCCGCGCCTCCCGTGGAGCGGGCCCCGCCTTCCGCGCACGCGACCACCCCCTCGGCGCGCCCGCGCCCTCATGCCGCGCGCGCCAGGCTCGCCTGCCGACCACGCCTATGCGGGCGCCTGCGACCGCACTCCTTGGAACCGCGATACCGGTCGCTCCAGCGGGAAAGGGGGACGTCGGGGCCCCCGGGAACGCGCCCCCGGGGCAGTCCGCCAAGCTGGGCGGTGGGCCCGGGCCCGCCTGCGGAGCACGGCTGGTGATGGCGGGGCGCTCTGGGTTCCCCCGGGACGGCGCCCGCGGGGCGGGCGCTGCCCACACACGGTGGACGGGCCCAGATCTGCCTGCGGAGCACCCTGGACAGGGAGGCGCCGGGTCCCCCGACAGGGAGCGCCGCCGCAGCCCACGCGCGGCGGCGGGTCCGCCGCTTCCCAGACTGGGGCCCCGCCGCTCGGCACACACTGGGACCGGCTCGGGCGGCCGAAGACGCGGAGGAGGTCGAGACGCCTGTCGTCACGACGGCGAAGGACAGCCCTGCAGGAGGCCGGCGCCGATGCGGCCCTGGATCGACTGAAGTACGAAGTGGCCGAAGAGCTTGGCCTGCGCGACGACGTGGAGAAGCGCGGCTGGGCGGAGATGACGACCCGCGAGGTCGGCACGATCGGTGGCCACATGGTGCGGAGGATGATCCGTTTCGCCGAACGGCACATGCCTGAGGGCGGTGCCCGGGCGGGTGGGCGCGCGGACACCTAGCGCCGTTGCGGGCGCAAAGGGAACGCGCAGTCGAAAATCGGGAGCCGTGCTCGAGCTACGGGGCTCCGGCCACAAACAGGCCGGAGCCCCGGTCGCGTGTGTGACGGTCGGTCCTGGCACCGGCCGCCGGGACGGCCCGCGGCAAACGATGCAGAGGCCCGTCAGTAAGCGTGGACTCCGATCTCCCGTGCGCCGCGGTCGGTCGTCATGTGGCGGTCCGTTGGGGCATAGCGTGCCCGCGGTGAAGGGGGGTGAGGGCGGTGGTACGTCAGCAGGCGAAGCAGGTGGTCGTGCGCGGTGGGGGGTTCCAGGTGAGCGCGCTGGCAGCGGGGGTGGTCGCCGCCTTCGCGGTCAGCCTGGCCGCCGCTGGGATCATCGCGCTCGTGGTCTATACGACGACGGTGAGCGAGCAGGCCGCCAGTTCCCTGCTCTTCACGACGGGGCTGCTGAGCCTGGCACTGGCCGCGGGGTACGGCGCGCGCTTGGCCGGCACCCTCGGATGGGTCCACGGACTGGCCATTGGACTGGTATACGTCCTAGTCACGCTGGTACTGACCCCCCTCCTGTTCCCCGGCGCCTTGACCTTCGCGGGAGCGGTGCAGCGCCTGGCGCTAGGCGCCGTCATCGGCGCGCTCGGGGGCGTCGCTGGCGTGAACCTGTTTCGCTGACACCCTGCCCCGCCGGAGCCTTGTGACACCGAACGCTGGATGGGGGCACTTCGGGCACGCAGGATAGGTAGCGCACGGCGCTTTGAACCTGACTTTCGCAAAGGGTTTGCCCGTCGCCTTGGCGCCCAGGGGCCAGCCCCTCGCCACGACCGCACCCGCTCGTACGCGGGGTCCTTCTCGGACAGCGGCGCCAGCCCGACACTGCGAGATTCAGGTTGACTGGTCGCGGTACGCTTGTTCCCCAAGGTGGGCGCCCGGAGCGCCCCAGCGGCGGGACTCCCCACGGGGTCGGCGAACGCCTGAGCGCATCCCGCGTCCCACCGGCACGTCCGGCATACGGGACAGGTGGCGCACGGCGCCTTGGATGGTGCCCAGGGTCCGGCGCTTCATCTCCAGGGCTGACGCCGGGGGGGCTCCACCCCCGCATCCGTGTGGGGCCGGCGCAGGAGGGGGCCTCGTCTGGCCCCTCTGGCAAAGCCACCGGTCGTGGGGGCCCCGTAGGCGCGACCCCTTGCCGCGCCTCGCGTGGGCCGGCCGTCGGCGGGCACTCCACCCGGGTGCGGCCGCCCGGGGCCGCCTTCCGGTCCCGCCCGCCCGCCGCCCGGGCCGCCGATGCAACCCCCGCTATCGCAAGAGGTGCCTGGATCAGCCGTGCATGCCACCCTGGGGAGGAAGGCCGTGGTGGATGCAGAGGGTCGGCTCCGTCGGATACATTGCGCACGGGAGGACCCAGGGTCGCAGCCCGGTGCCGCGAAGGAATCGGAGTTCCATAGCTAGAGTCCCGGCCCGGGCGACGCCGTCGCCCCGCCCGCGCGGCGGCAAAGCCGTGGGGCCATGCCCGCGTCGAGGCCTGCCGAGCCAGGGCGGTAGGCAGGCGCCCCGTCTCCCAGAGTCGGGAATGGGTGGGCCCTTGCGCATACTGCGGGGACAAGTTCCGGGTGGCATGCTGTGTGGCACGCGAGGGGAGGGGCGCCGGATGGAACTCTCCGACTTCGGCGCCGCCGTCGGCGATTTCTCGCAGATGCTCGCCTCCGCGATCCTGCTGCCGTTCCGGCGGCGCGGCGAGCCGCGCGGCTCGCCGCGCCGCCGGTTGCCCGTCCCGCCTGCACGCGGGGCGCCGCGCGGCCTGCCCGTTCGGGTCCGCGGGCACCTGGTCCTGACGGCGGGTACGGCGCCCGATGAGGTCTTGGTGGAATTGGTGCACTTGGCGGGGGGCCGCGGGGCGCGCGCCGTGGTGCTGCCCGCCGCCTCCTACGACTTCGCCTCCGCGGGGGAGCGCTACCGGCGCTATCTGCAGCGCTTCGGCATGACACACACCGAGACGGCGGACGTGTCCACACGGCCCCGCGCCGAAGCCGCGGCCACCGCCACGCGGCTCTCCGCGGCGGACCTGCTGGTGATCGGGGGCGGCAGCCCCGACCTGCTCCTGGCTGTGATGGGCGGCACGGCGGTAGAGAGCGCCCTGCAGGCCGCCCTGGCGCGTGGCGCCGTCGTGGCCCTCTTCGGCCCAGCCTCCGAGGCCGCGGGGGAGTGGTGTCTGCCACCGGCGGAGGGGACGGAAGCACAGGCAGGCGCGGCCGCGCCCGCGCCCCCCGCGGGCGCGGCGCGCACTCCCCATCCCACGCCTGCCGGGGCGCCCCTGCGCCAAGGGCTCGGTCTGCTGCCGGGCACGTTCGTCGCCACCGCGCCCGTGGTGGGCGGGCGCCTGGCACAGGTCTTTGCGGCGGCCCTGACCAGCGGGGTGCAGGCGCTGGTGCTCGATGAGCGCTCCGCGCTGGCGGTGCGACCCGGTTGGCGGGGTGAGGTCCGCGCCGGCACCGTGTTGGCCCTGGGCGGTGTTGACGCGCGACCGCTGGACGCGCCGGCGCCTCTGGGCGGCGCGTTCACCCGCGTGGCGCCAGCGGGATGGCAGCTCGATCTGGCCGCTCGCCTGGTGCTGCCACCCGGGGAGGGCGCCGACGCGCGCTCGGCCAGGGGCACCCCCACACCCTTCGGCGGGTAGGCGGCGGCCCCAGGGCAGCGCTCCGCGGGCGCTGCCCTGGGGCCGCCTGTCCGTGACGGGTCAGAGAACGGCCGCCAGGGGGGCTGTGGAGCGACGGGCGGAGCCGGGGGCCATCGCGGCGCGCACCCGCCGCGTGGGGCCAAGTCCGGCGGTCCCCGCAGGCACCCGTGCCCACGCCCTGGGGCCGTCGCGGCACCCCCCATGGCGCGTGGGGCCGCGGTCGCCGCCGCCCCACGGTCTCAGCGGCGGCGACCGCTCATCAGGCGCAGGACGAACAGAAAGAGGTTGATGAAGTCCAGGTAAAGCGCCAGGGCGCCGAGGATGGCCGCGCCGTCACCGTAGTACCCCATGTTCCGAATGCGCTGCACGTCGTACGCGGTCAGGCCGCTGAACAGCAGCACGCCGATCACCGAGACCCAGAAGGTCAGGGCGCCGTGGGCCAGGAAGGCGTTGACCAGCATGGCGATCATCAGGCCGACGACGCCCATGAAGAGGAAGGTGCCCATGGGCCGCATGTCGGCCCGTGTCGTATAGCCCCAGAGGCCGGCCGCCCCGAACATGCCGGAGGACACGAGCAGCGCGGGCAGGACGGCGCCGGGCGCCGCGGCCAGGGCCGGCACCAGGACGAAGCCCAGCGACGCGGCGTATACCAGGAACAGCGCCTTGGCCTCGCCTGGAGCGATGGCGTTGGCCCGCAGGCGGGATGTGAGATACCAGACCAAGGCGAACTCGGCGAGGACAAGGACCAGGGGGCCCCAGCCCGAGTAGAAGGGCACCCATGTGGGAAGCGTGGCCAGCACGCCCAACGAGGCCAGGAAGGTGGTGAGCAGGCCGGCCATCATCCAGATGAGGCTGCGGGCGACAACGGAGACCCCGGCCCTCTCCGCCGACACCTGTCGTGGAACGGAGTACATTGCGCGACACCTCCATGCGGGAGTATAGCCGGGTGCGAGCGGTTGGGCGCACTGGGGGCGCACCAACTGACCCGCCGCGGAGCCCGATCTGTCGTTGCGGCGGCCGCGTGCGCGCCAGGGCGCATCCCGAGCCAGCACCGCTCGCCGGCGACACGTGCCCCAAGGGGAACGCTCGGGCCCGTAGTCGGTCCGTACCTGGCGGGCCCGCGCCAAGCGCCGGGCGCGCCCATCCGCCAGCCCCGGCCGGGGCCGGCGGGTGCGATGGCAGGCGGACCCCACCTGCCCGCGGGCATGCCGTCCGCCGGGACGGCACGGCGAAAGCCGGTGGCGTTCGCAGCAGATCGCCGCCAGCCGTCCAAGTCGCCGAGCGTTTGCGCCCGGCAGCGGCGCCGCGCCAAGCGCGGCTGTCGGCGGGCCCGGATCGGACGCCTTGCGGCTACCGTCACCGCTGGCTTAGCCGCAGCCTCCTACTGCAGGTAGCACTGCAGTTCCGCGGCGCGGCAGGCGCGGCGCAGCTTGCGCAGGGCGTCGGCCTCGATCTGCCGGATGCGCTCGGGGGTCAGCCCGAGGTGCCGGCTCACCTCCTTGAGCGTACGCGGCAGGCCGCCCTCCAGCCCGAAGCGCAGGCGCACCACGTCCGCCTCGCGCCGGCTGAGGGCGGTGAGCATGTCCGCCACCTGCCGGCGGAGTAGCGACAGATCCCCGGTGTCGGCGGGGGTGGCCGTGACCTCGTCCGGGATGAAGTCACCAAGGCGGCCGTCGTCTTCCCTGCCAACGGGGGTCTCTAAACTCACGGGGTCCTGTGCCATGATCTGGATCTCGCGGACCTTCTCCTCCGACAGCCCAGCGTCCGCGCCGATCTCTGCCGGGCTCGGCTGCCGCCCCAGGCGCTGCACCAGGCCCCGCTCGCTGCGCAGCACCTGGTTGACGGTTTCGGCCATGTGCACCGGGATGCGAATGGTCCTGGCCTGGTCCGCGATCGCCCGCATGACGGACTGGCGGATCCACCAGGTGGCGTAGGTGCTGAAGCGGTAGCCGCGCCGGTGGTCGAACTTCTCTACGGCCTTGAGCAGGCCGAGGTTGCCCTCCTGGATCAGGTCGAGCAGGCGCACGCCGCGCCGTGCGTAGCGCTTGGCGATGCTAACCACTAGGCGCAGGTTGGCCTGGGCTAGCGCCGCGCGTGCCTGCGCGTCGCCCCGCGCGATGCGCCGGGCCAGGTCAACCTCCTCCGGCCATGATAGCAGGGGGACACGGCCGATCTCCAGCAGGTAGAGACGCATCGGGTCTTCCTCCGCACCCTCGGAGGCCGTATCCGCGTCCTCTCCCACTGGTACGGCGCCGGCCAAGGCCTCCCGCACAGGGTCTACGCCATCCAGCCATTCCTCCGCGTCCCGCGCCGTGTCGGAACCGGTGTTCCGTGGATGCGCCCCCTCAGCGCCGTCGGTCCGTCCCCTGCCGCGCGGCTGCACCCGCCCCGCGTCCCTCCGTGGGCCGGCCGGCCCGGCGGTGTCGGCGCGCGGTGCGGGCGCTTCCTGCCCAGGTGTGTGGCGTGGGGACGTGTGCCGCCCGGCGCGGTCGGCGCGCGTCCCCCTCCTCCTGGCCGTGCCGGCGGCCGCGCGGCCGGTGCGCGTAGCGGGTCCGCCCGTGGGCTGACTGCGCATGACGATCCCCCGTCTCCGGTTGGAATGGTCAGTCCGGCCGGGGCCGCACGCCGCGGCGGATCTCGCCCGGACCGGTAGTCCCACGGTCAGGGTAAGCGGGAAATGTGAAGGCAGTGTGTGGCGGCCGGGCTGGCCCGCCGCACAGCTAGATGGAGGACCCGCGTCGTTGCTTGGATACCAGATGTGGTCGATCGCGTCGATCCATCCGTCAAGAGATAGCGGGGAACCCGCTGCGGCCACCGATGTCTCGCGGGCACGCCAGGACGGAGCGAGGGAGCGGGTTGGGGGCCCGGGGAAGGACGAAGACCGGGGGGCCTCTCGGGTGAGGGACGGTGTGAACCCCGCCGGGCGGGGGCCCCGCGGGGTCCCGGGCGAGACAGGGAGGGGAGGCCGCGGGTCGGGGGCTGCGGGGTGGGGAACCGCGCGTCACCGGCGCTTGACCGAAGCGTCGCGGCGCACGTCGTTCGCGGCGGCTTGCGGAGCGGGGCCGACACGGAGGACGCGCGCACAGCGGCCGGCCGGGCCGGGGGATCGGCTCGCCAACCACCGTTCGCGACGGGGACTGCGCGAGCGGGCCACCCCATGGCTCGGGCCCGGCGGATCGCCCGGCCGTCAGCCCGCGTTGCGGGGCGCCGGCATGCCCCGTTGGCCGGGCTGGGGAATCGGCCCACCCCGAACTGTTCGCACCAGCGCCCCACGCGCCCCACCTGGCAGGGGGGGCCCGGCCGGGCGCGGCGAAGAGGGCGCGGCGAGAGGGTGTGGTGCGCGTGGCGACCGACGCCCCCAAGGATGCCCTGTCCCCCGTTCCGCTGACCGCGGTGACCATCGAGGACCGGTTCTGGGCCCCGCGGCTGCGGGTCAACCGCGAGGCCACGATCCCCCACGCGTACGCCCAGTGCGAGGAGACGGGCCGCATCGAGGCCTTCCGCCTGGCCTGGCGGCCGGGGATGGAGCCCCGGCCCCATTTCTTCTGGGACTCCGACGTGGCCAAGTGGCTGGAGGCGGCCTGCTTTGCCCTGGCCACCCACCCCGACCGGGAGCACGAGGCCCTGGTCGAGCGGGTCGTGGCGCTCATCGCCTCGGCGCAACAGTCCGACGGCTACCTCAACACCTACTTCACCATGGTGGAACCGGAGCGCCGCTGGACGGATCTGCGCGACGCGCACGAGCTGTACTGCGCTGGGCACCTGATCGAGGCGGGCGTGGCGCACTACGCGGCCACCGGGCGACGGACTCTGCTGGACGTGGTCTCCCGGTACGCCGACCACATCGGCGGCGTCTTCGGGCGCGCCCCGGGCCAAAAGCGCGGGTATTGCGGCCACGAGGAGATCGAGCTGGCCCTGGTCAAGCTGCACCAGGCCACCGGGGATGCCCGCTACCTCAACCTGGCCCGCTACTTCGTGGACGAGCGCGGCACCACCCCGTACTACTTCGCGGTCGAAGCCGCCGAGCGCGGCACCCCGGGGCACTTCGGCGGCTTCATGGACCACATGCGGGACAGCGCGCGCTACAACCAGTCACACCAGCCCGTGCGCGAGCAGGACGAGGCGGTCGGGCATTCGGTGCGGGCGATGTACCTGTACAGCGCGATGGCCGACCTCGCGCGCGCCGACGGGGACGCCGCCCTGCGCGCGGCCTGCGATCGCCTCTGGCAGGACGTGGTCGGCCGGCACATGTACCTCACGGGCGGGGTCGGTTCGTCGGCCGCCAACGAGGGGTTCACGGGCGACTACGACCTGCCCAACGAGACGGCCTACGCGGAGACCTGCGCCACCTGCGGCCTGGTCTTCTGGGCGCACCGCATGCTGCACCTCGACGGCGACGGCCGGTACGCTGACGTGATGGAGCGGGCGCTGTACAACGGTGTGCTGAGCGGCGTCTCGCTGGACGGGCGGCGCTTCTTCTACGCGAATCCGCTGGCCAGCCTCGGCGGGGCGCACCGCCAGGCCTGGTTCGGCTGCGCCTGCTGCCCGCCCAACGTCGCCCGCCTGCTGGCCTCGCTCGGCGCGTACGTGGCCTCGCAGGGGGCGGCGGAAGCCGCGGTGCACCTGTACGCCCAGGGGTCGATGCGGCTCAACCTGGCGGGGGAGGACGTCAGGCTGCGCCAGCGCACGGACTACCCCTGGGAGGGGCGCGTGGTGTTCGAGGTGGGCCTTGGGCGAGCCGTGCGCTTCGCCTTGCGCCTGCGCCTTCCCGGATGGTGCCGCGGCCCCGCGTTGCGCGTCAACGGGGAGGCCCAGGACCTGGCCGCCTGCGCGGCGCGCGGCTATGCGCGGATCGAGCGGGTGTGGGTGGACGGCGATCGCGTGGAGCTCGACCTGCCGATGCCGGTCGAGCGAGTCTACGCCCACCCAGAGGTGGCGGCCGACGTCGGGCGCGTGGCCCTGCAGCGGGGGCCGCTCGTGTACTGCCTGGAGGGGGTGGACAACGCCGCCCACCCGGTGCACCGGACCCTGCTGCCCGCCGGGTCGCCGTTCGCGGCGGCGTTCGAGGCCGACACCCTGGGCGGCGTCGTCGTCCTGACCGGCAGCGGTGCGTCGCTGGACGACGATGGCTTCGACGCCCGGGTGCCCTACCGCTACGGGCGACCCGGACTGCGCACGTTCCCCGTGCGGGCCGTGCCGTACTGCCTCTGGGACAACCGCGAGCCGGGCGAGATGCGCGTCTGGCTGCCGGAGGTGCAGCTGGGGTAGCGGCGCGGGAGCGGGGGGCGCTCTGCCGTGGGCCACAGGGTCTCTGCGCAGCGCAGCGGGTGCGAGCGGCCGCGGGGGCCGCGCTATTTCGGGCTTGCACCGGACCCGCGCGGTCCTCGTTGGCGCAGTGTGCGCAGTGCTTCCGTTACCGCCGGCGGCAGCCCCGCGAGTTCGGCGAACGCCCATTCCGCATCCGGCGGGGTTTCTGTAAGCATCCACTCCACGCGCAGCGAGAAGCCGCGAACAACGGTGGACCGGTATACGCCGTCCGGGTCCGGGGGCACGGCGCGATAGCGGGGGACGCGGGCGGTCGGGGCGGGCCGGTCAGCGCCTGTCGCGGGTGGGCCGTCACCCCCCATGGCGCCCTCGTGCCCACCCAGGCCTTCAAGGACCCAGAAGTCCGCCCGTTCGTATCCGGGCCGCACGTCGATCACCCGGTATTTGAGCACGCCAGCGCGCTGGTACTCGTCGAACTTCTCGACGCGATCGCGCACCACGCTGTCCTCGGACACGACCTCGACCACGATGTCCGCGGGACCCTCGAGGTGCGTGCGCCGGAAGCGTTCGCTGTTGGCGCGGACGACGAACAGCACGTCCGGCTCGCGGGCGGGTCCTTCGGGCAGAAGCCGCATGGCGAACGGGGCGTGCAGCACCTGGCCGAGCCCGAACAATTGGGTGAAGCGGTGGAGCAGTGTGAAGAGGAAGGCGGCGACGACCTGATGGCGGAAGACGGGCGGCACGTGCTCCAGGATCTCCCCGTCGACCCACTCGGCGAGGGCGCTCTCAGGGGCGCGTGCCAGATAATCGTCCCAGGTGAGCCGCTGACCGGTCGCGACCACGTCCGTTCCCCCTGGCCATTGTAGCAAGCGTCGTGCACGCCTGGTACCGCGAGGCACAACGCCCCTTGCCTGAGCCGTGACCGCATAGCCATCGCCGCTTCCGCCACCAGTTGCTGCCAGTGGAAAGGTCAGTATCAGACCCGGTCGGCATCGTCCCTGGCTCGCGCGGCCCCTTCACGCTGGGACCGGCGACCACGGCCACCACGTCGCCGCGTGCCCTTCACCTCGCTTGGCGCGTATGGCCAGCCCCGCCCGCGCCGTTCCCGCGCTGCGTCCCTGGGCCGGGTCGCGGCGAGCACGCGGTACGCGCGGTCGCCCGCCACCTCCTCCGCGCCGGAGAGCCAGCGATCGAGCGGGAGAAAGCGCATCCCGACGACGAGCATGGTGCCGCCAGGGGCGAGCGCCCGCCACCCGGCGCGCACGACGGCCTCGCTCAGGGCGTGGCTGACGGCGATCCCTTGGTGAAAGGGCGGGTTGCAGACCACCAGGTCGTAGGGGCCGCCGGGGACGCCCATGGTGGCGTCCACCGCCTGCACCTCCGTGGAGGCAGCGGGTGGGAGGGTGTTGGCGGCGAGGTTGGCACGCAGGGCCGCGAGCGCTCGCAGGTCCTCATCGCAGAAGGCGCAGGTCGACGCGCCGCGAGCGAGCAGCGCCAGACCGAGGAGCCCGGTCCCGCAACCGAGGTCGCAGACCCGGCGCCCCGGGGCCAGAGCCGTGGCCGCCTCGGCCAGCAGGCCCGTGCCCGCGTCCACGAGGCCTTCGGCGAAGACCCCTGGGGTGCGCCGGACGCGCAGGACGGCACCCCCCAGCTCGGCATGTTCCCATGCGACGGCGGGCGGGCCGGGCAGCGCGGTGCGCTCGCCGCGCACGGCGGCCAGCACCCGGTGGCCCCCGCCGTAAGCCAGGGCCTCCACACCGCCAAACCAGTCCCGCAGCCGGCGGGCGGCGCCGCCCACGCCGTTGGCGTTGCCGCCGCGCAGCAGGAGCGTGCCCCTGGGCCGGAGCACCGCCGCCGCGCCGCGCGCGGCCTGCTCAAAGCTGGCGCGGCCATGCAGGGTTTCCAGGTCGAGCAGGGCGATGTCCACTGAGGCAGGGGGCAGGTCCGCGGGGTCGCCGCCCCAGGGCTGGGCACCCAGCGCGCACGCCGCCAGGGCGCTTTGCCGCCAGTCCCACAGGGCGAGGTGGCGCGCCCGCGCAGCTATCTCCGGCAGAAACGGCTCGGTCGAGACGCAGAAGCCGGCGGCCTCCGCGTGCTGAAGCGGTAGCCAGATGGCCAGGGCCTTGCGCCAGAGAGAGACGGCGTCGGACACGAGGCACCCCTCTCCACGGCCGCGCGCGCCCGCGGCGCGGGGCCGCCACCCGCCGGCCAGGGTCGGTTGCGGCTCCCCGCGGCAACCGCCCATCGCATGTTGGCGTACGGCGGGCAGCGGTGCAAGCGCACGGCGTCGGGCAACCGGCGGTGTAGCGGCTCAGCGCAATTGAGCCTGATTTTCGCAAAGGGGGTGCCCGGCGCCTTCGCGCCCAGGCGCCGGCCCCTCGCCACGACCTCACCCGTTCGTATGGCACAGTCCTTCTGCGGTACCTGTTCGGTGAACTGCGTTGGGACCGCTACGCCTGGTGGGTCGACGGCACCCCCGTGGCGAGCGCGTACCACAGCTAGTGGCTCGGCACGCACTTCACCGAATGCTTACCTTCTGCGACAGCGGCGCCCGCCTGACACTGCGAGATTCAGGTTGAGTGCAAACCGCTCAGGATGGGGGCGAGGGCCGGCGCCCCGGCCACACGAGCCTATCCTTGGGCGGCGAACCGATGAGCCGAAGTCTGGTGCGCCGAGACGAAGCCGACCGATTCGAGCGGGTGTGATTCCCGCCGCCGAAGGCCCAGCCAGCCACGGCGAAGCGAGTCTTGCGCCGACGGCCGCGAGGCCGGCGACGAAGCGTAGACAGCGCGACGACCAGGCCGCAGCCCGCAAGGGCGAGGAGATTGAGCCTCGATACGGCATAGTCCGAGGGCCGACAGGGTCAGATTCCTGGAAGGCAATAGTAGGCGCTCGGTATGGCGAGAGCGCTGGAGACCTCGGCGGGGTCTGAGACCTCATCGTTACCCACATCTCGCCCTCGGGTGCTGTGGGGGCGTTGAGGCCCTGCATGTTGCGTGTCTCTGCCGACATAGAAACCAGATATAGTAGCTCCGGGGCTTGTGGGTAACGGCAAGGTCTGAGACCGCGGCATGGCGGAAAGCGGGTCAGGACGGAACTCGGGAGGCCTCGACACGTCGCAGGCAACTGCGTACACCACACCCGACAGGCACAGCCGAAGGGCGGCGGAGGCGTGGCGCGGAGCCGGACCTCTCCACAGTAGTCGGAGCGTGGGAAAGCCGCGTACAGGGCGAAGGGGGAGGACGGTTTCAGCGGCTCCAGGGAAACACCGGCTGCACACAGCCCGGGTTGGCTGGTTCTAGATAGACCCGGCGCCGGCGGTCATTGGGGGCCAAGGGCTGGCGGCTCTGGACCTAGCGAAAAGGGCCGAAAGCCATAGGCATACGCCCGCTGGAAAGACGATCTAGTGTGCGGAGCGTATATGCGTCCATAGTCCTGCTGGACTGGATGGCCCGCACACATTCTGAGACAAGACGTTGGCCAGGACACTGCCTCCGACTGAATCGTGTGTTCACGGCGGCATCTGCCCCTTGCCTTGCCTGGGCATGCGCCCTATACTCTGGGCATGTACCTCCGGACGATGACCCGCCACAACGCCAACGGCTCCACCGTCCGCTACCTCCAGATCGCGCACAACGTCTGGGACGCCAAGACTAAGAGTGCCAAGACCCACGTCATTCACAACTTCGGCCGCGCGGACCAGATCGATCGGGAGGCCATCCGCCGCCTCATCCACTCCCTCGCCCGCCTGCTCCCGCCCGGCGAAGGCGTCCGCGCCGAGGTCGAGGCCCGGGGCTTGGCCTTCCTCCACGCCAAGCCGCTCGGGGGAGCGTGGCTGCTGGATGCGGTCTGGCACCAACTCCGTCTGGACAAGGCCGTCGAGCGCCTCTGGGGGCGGCGCAAGTTCCGGTTCTCGCCGGAGCGCCTGCTGTTCGCCCTAGTCGCGGCGCGTGCCCTGGCTCCGAGCAGCAAGCTGAGCATGGAGGAATGGGTCGCCAAGGACGTGGTGCTGCCGGGCCTGCCGGCTGTGGAGGTCCACGACCTCGATCAGGTGATGGACTTGGTGCTGGAGGCCGAGCCCGGGCTGCAGCGGCAGGTGTTCAACGACACCGCGGACCTGCTCAGGAGCCGCGCATCATCAAAGCTCCTCGGTTGACAAGCGACGGGCGGTGCACGATGGTATCGTCGGGATGCTGGACCTTGACCTCACGCCGGGAGCTGACACGTTGGGGCGGAGAGGACAAGTTC
>JAJZZC010000332.1 GCA_021797775.1 Bacillota bacterium | reverse complement strand
GCTCTCTCCCCGATCCGGCGCTGGCAGGCCTTCTGGGCCGGGCGCCCTTGGCTGGACCTCCCACGCGCCCGCGACCTGGCTCCGCTGCGGAAGGTGGCTTGACGCCACATTTGTGGGATGCACCCGCCCCACCTCGGCTTTGGCACGCCGGTCTCCCCAAGCGGGAGGTGTCCCACAGGTCGTGGAATTCGGAGGGGCAAGCGGCCCAGCCAGGAGTGTGGCGGGAGGAAGGGGGAGCGTCAAGGGGGGGTGCGGGGCGAGTAGCTGGGGGTTGTGGTGAGCGGGCAGAGCGGCGTGGGGCGCGAGGCCGTGCGCGGGGCGCTGACGGCAGGGGGAAGAGCGTGGACGGCACGGAGGGCGCGAACCCCACACAGCCATGATCAAGCGCCACGGACGTGGCGCGACGGGGCAACGGCCGGGCGATCGAGCGCCCCGGCGGTGGCACGGCCCGAGCCCGTCGGTGTCGGCTCAGGCGCCGACGGCCAGCCAACCGCCCTGCCGGACGTGGTGCTCCAGCGCCGCCTGGAGCGCCGGCAGGTGGCGGCTGCCCGGCAGACGCCGCAAGCGGAACTCGGCCTCCATGAGCGCTGCTGCGGACCAACGCTCCGCCTGCTTGCCGTGCCGCCAGCGACTGACCCGCCGGGTCGTACGCCGGTGTTGCGAGAACACGGACTCGATGGCATTGGTGCTGCGGAGGCTCCGGGCCAGGGCCGCCGGCACCCGCAGCCGCAGGTGTGTCAGGGTGTCCTCGCGCCCCTCGCGCAAGCTGGCGGCGGCCTCCGGGTATCCCTGCTGCTGCAGGGCGTCCGCCAGCCGCTTCAGGCGCTGTTCCGCGCGCGCGGGGTTCGCGTCCGTCCAGGCCGTGGCCAGTGCCCGCTTCACCCTGCGCTGTGCGGTCTGGGGGAGCTTGTTCATCACGTTGCGGGCCTTGTGTTCATTATGCCGACGTCGGCATAATGAACATTATGCCGATGTTTGGGTTATGCCGAGGTGGGTCCGGGTGAGGTTGCAGCACACGGACATACATCAGGCGTGGTCGGCATAATCACTGGCTCCGGGCGGGACGGGTTCTGCCGGCGACGAGAGCGTGGGTCGGCAAGGAACGCTTCATCGCTCTATAGCCGTGCGCCCCAACGGTAGGGAGCGGCCGGTACCCGCCAGCAGTCCCTCTGGGGCGACACCTCGGGGGGCTCGGGCAGCCGACGATTATCCCGACTTCCGTAAAGGGATTCGCCTCAGCCCCAACCGGCTTACTCACGAGACCGGCATAATCCGGGCGTCGGCATAATGGACCACGCAGCGCTGCACCAGCACGCGCGCGCCGAAGACCCGCGCGATGCCCGCCGCCCAGCCCTTGCCGCCATCGACGACGGCCAACAGCCCCGATTCCGTGGAAAGCCCGCGGGCCACCAAGTCCTCGAGCAGCGCCCCGCACACCGCGTGGTTCTCGCTGTCCCCCTCGCGGAGCCCCAGGACCTGCTTCTCGCCTGCCGCGGTCAACCCCAGGGCCACGAGGATCTGGTGCGCGCCCAACTGCACCCCGTCCAGGAACAGCGCCAGGTAGCGCTCCGCTTGCAGGGGCCGCGCGAGTTGCTCCTCCAGCAGTGCCTGGGCGTCGCGGGTGAAGCGGCGGCTCACCGTGCTCCGCGATGCCGCCAGCACCGGCACGCCCTCGGGCAGCGTCCCATGTGCCGCCTGGTCCTGCCGATAGCCGCGCGTGGCCACCCCGAGGATGCAGGCATGCAAGGTCGCCTCGGAGAGCATCTCGGCGTTCTGGTACGCCGCCTAGGTCTGCAGGGAAAGCTCCTTGCCCGCTTGGCGCACGCGCGGGCGCAGCACCGGCACCCGCGCACCCCGCAACACGATGCTACCCAACTCATGGCCGTGGCGGTACGCCACGCGTCCCCCGCCGTGGGCGCCCTTGCGCTTCACCCCGCACAGGGCGTCTGCCTCCGCTTCCATCTCCCGCTGGACCTGCAGCAGCGCGCTGCCGTCCGCCAGGCGGATGACGGCCCCGTGGCTCTCCGCCTCCAGCGCCTCGGCCGTCAGTCGCAGGGCGGCGCGGAGCCGCCGTCGACGTTCTGCCCGCGGCAACCCCCGCCACTCCCGGGCCTGGTCATCCGCCTGCTGCCGTGCCACCGCCCGGCGCAGCATCTCGCACCGGCTGTGCCGGCCGGATCCCCTCTCGCCCGAGGACGGGTCACTGTGGTAGCGTGCCATGTGGATTCTCCTTGACGGGGCCGCCGGGTGTCAGCTGTGGGCGGCCCCGTTTTCTTTGCCCCGCGCATGCAGGACCAGGCGCTCAGCCAGTTGCGGCAACGCCTCGTGGCCGACCACCCGCCGCTGGTGGCGCAGCGGTTCCGGCAATCCGGCCGCCACCGCCGCGGCGCCCGCGCCCACCTGGCCGGCGCTGGCCTCCGCCAGCAGGCGGCGCACGGCGCTCACGCTGCCCAGGCGTGCCGCCAGGTTCGCCGGGAGGTCCAAGCGCGCCACGGCCAGCAGCGCCTCACGGCTCCGCTGCAGCCGAGCCGCCGCCCCGGGGTGCTCGCGCTCCAAGTCGCCTCCCAGCGCGGCCAACCCGCCCGCCGCGTTGGTGACGCCACCCGTCCACAGCCACCGCCATGACTCCAGGAAGCCGGGCCGACGCTTCTCGGGCAGGTGCGCCAGCACCTCCGCACACACGTGCTGCCGGCAGTGGCCAACTAGCACCTGCTCCCCCCAAGCCGCCCGCAGCGCCCCATCCAACCCGGGGCCCCCGTCGTGCACCGCCAGCAGCCCGTCTCGCGCCGACAGCCCCTTCGCCGCCAGATGCCCCACCAGCGCGCGGCTGAAGGCGGCGTCCGCCGTGCTGCCCGACCACAGCCCCGCCACCTGCTTGCGTCCTTCCTCGTCCACGGGGAGGGCCATGCTCGTCCACGCGCCCTGCACCCGCGCCGCACCCACCCACAGCACCAGTTGCCGCCGCCCATCCAGCCGCTGTCCGTCCGGTCGCCACGGCGCCGCGCGCTGCCGCTCCTGGTCGTCAGCCGGCCGCCGGGCAGACTGCTTGCCCTCCGGCTTCCGGCTCTTCACCCCCGTCGCTGCCCGGTGCCCGCGCCCCCCCGCCGACCAGCGCTTCCAACTCGGCGAGCCACGCGCTCTCCTGTTCCCCTCGCTCCGCCGCCGACATGACGATCTCCGCCCCGCGCCCGACCAGCCACGCCAGCCGTCCCCGCTCCGCCCAGGCCGCGAGCGCTTCCCGCCGGCCCTCCGCACCCCCGTCAACGTTGCAGACCGGACGCCCCGGATGCCTCCAGCGGGCATGGGCAGCGACATCCTTGCAGGTCGATCTGAAAGGCGTTCTTGGTGAAAAGCCCACGGTGGTGTGGCTCCGTTACGGGGGCGAGGACGCCGTGCCCCGCTTCCGCCTGGTCCCCCGCACCGCCGGTCGCCCGTATGACCGGGTCGCCGATCATGCGGGCGACGCGGAGGTCCGTAGCCTCCTCGGTCTCGGCCAAAGCTTCTCCGTCAAGCGCCCGCCGTCTGCCCTGTTGCCGGGCTGAGTCTCGATGGGCGTGATCAGTTCCGTCTCGCGGTCCATGCCGATCTCGGCCTTGTGGCCGTCGAACCGGCCGCTGCTCGCCTGGTGGCCGTGGCGCTCTCGGGGTCCGCTGGGCGCGCAGCGCGGGGTCAGATGCGCAGCGGGATGCTCTGCGCGAAGCGGAACACGTTGTCGGGGTCGTACTTGCGCTTGACCGCGACCAGCCTGGCAATGTTCGCTCCATAGTATGCGTGTTGCCAGTCGGCCAGCTCGGGATCGATGTAGTTCTGATAGGCGTAACCGCTGACGTAGGGACGCATGGCGGTGTGGATGGCCGTCAGCCAGGCCCGGTTGGCGCGCACGGTCGCCGCGGATGCGTCCTTCACCCAGGCCGTGAAGTACTGCACGGAACAGAGGTCGTTCCGATGCACGTAGGCGGTCGCGTCCGCCGCCACCCGGTTCACGACGCCCCCCGAGGCGTCCATGATCACCGCGCCTCCCGGCAGGCCATAGGTGCGCCCGTGCGCCTCCATGCCGTCGAGCAGCGCCGCCACCCCGCGCGCGCCCAGCGGTGCGGCGAGGAAGTCCGACTTGGCGGCGAACGCCTGGCGCGGCAGGATGCCCCCCTGGCCCTGCCCGCGCTGGTGGCACTGCCGCACACTCAGCCCGTGACACCCCGCCTCGCTGAGCATCGCGTCCAGGAACCCGCTCCGCCATACCGAGCGCGACGCCGGCGCGGCGCCGACCGCCCGTTCGAACGGGCCGAGCAGGGTGCTGAGCGCCTTCTCGGTCCCGACGTATACACCGCTGATGGCCAGCGAGGGCGATCCGTTGGCGGAGCCGCCGGCCAGGATGCAGTTGGACCAGAGTGCGTCCGGGGCTTGCGGCGCCCAGGATAGCCAGGCGGGCAGCACCTGCGACGCCGCGCCCCAGTCCCAGGTCAGGTAACACATCG
>JAJZZC010000331.1 GCA_021797775.1 Bacillota bacterium | reverse complement strand
TACGTGCCGGACGCTTCTTCCCGACACAGCCGCCAAAGCGTAGGTATTTCAAGCAGCGGTGGCCGGCTTGGTTTTCGCCGACTACTGGAGATACTATAGCACAAGAGTGGACCGAAGGCAACCTTTATGGTAGCAGTTGGGAACCCTGGGCACTTCCTGATCGTAGGAACAACGACGGGCGCCGCGGCCCAGTGCGCGTACGTTCAGCGCCGTAAAACGCCTCTTGCCGGCGTCGTGACCACTTCTTCACTGCCCCCTTCGCCACCACATACTGCCAACGCTAAGGGCAGTGGTAGGCGCCGCTGACACCGCGGGCGATCATCGGGGCGCCGTTGGTGAGGTCGCCGCGGGCCATCAACCAGGGCGAAGGCCCAGCCCGAGAGGTGGGGTCAGCCATCGTTGGCTAGCAGCGTGATG
Organism: Bacillota bacterium; assembly: GCA_021797775.1. Taxonomy (GTDB): domain Bacteria; phylum Bacillota; class Sulfobacillia; order RBS10-35; family JAJYVN01; genus JAJZZC01. The sequence goes on along the minus strand of JAJZZC010000331.1, from coordinate 4,128 downwards.
CTTCGCAATCGGGCGGCCGGCCAGCTTGGCGCCCAGGGGCCGATCCCACGCCACGACCTCACCTGCTCGCGTCGCGAGGTCCTTCTGCGCAGCGGCGCCCGCCTGACACTGCGAGATTCAGGATGAAATCGGCCCCGCTGGCGGTCGCCGCGCCCGCGGGCGATCCCTCGGCTTTGCCGCGCGGTGCAGGGGAGCGGCTGACCGCGCCCAACTCCCGCAGGACCCGACTGGACAGCGGGCTGGGGGGATGGCGCGGTGGAGCGGTTGGCGAGCGAGGGCGGCAGCCCGGTGCGGCGGGATCGGTTCCCCGAGGGCGTGACGGGGCCGGAGATCACCGCCGAGGATGCCGACGCCGTCGCGGAGGTGGTCCGGAGCCGGAACCTCTGGCGCCACGGGGGGCGCCGGGTCGCGGACCTGGAGGCGGCGTGGGCCGCGCTACACGGCCGTCCCGCGGCTCAGGTGACGGCGAGCACGTCCGGGACGGCGGCCATCCACCTCGCCGTGGGCGCGGTGGACCCGGAGCCCGGCGATGAGATCATCGTCGCGCCTATCACCGACTTTGGCAGTGTCATCCCCATTCTGGCCCAGAATGCGATTCCCGTATTCGCCGACGTGGACGCCGAGACGTTCTGCCTCGATCCCGCGGCGGTCGAGCGCGCCATCACGCCGCGGACGCGCGCCATTGTCGCCGTGCACCTCTTCGGCCAGCCCTGCGACGTGCGCGCGCTGGCGCAACTGGCGCGGGCGCGCGGGTTGGCGCTGATCGAGGACTGTGCCCAGGCCCCGCTCGCCGACGTGGACGGGCAGCCGATGGGCACCTTCGGCGACTTCGGCTGCTTCAGCCTGCAACAGAGCAAGCACATCACCGCGGGCGAGGGCGGGCTGACCCTGGCGGCCGACGCGGGTCGGGCCAGCCGCATGCGTCTGTTCGCCGACAAGGGGTGGCCGCGCGAGGGGCAGGTGCGCACCCACCTGCACTTCGGTCTCAACTATCGCCTGACAGAGATGCAGGGTGCCGTGGCCTTGGCCCAGGTGCCCCGCTTGGCCGGCATCGTGCGCCGGCGGCAGGAGCGCGCGGCGCGCCTGGATCGCTGGCTGGCCGACCTGCCGGGCGTGCGCCTGCCCCGCCCGCCCGCCGGGGCGCGTTCGGCGTACTGGATGTACCCTTGCCTGGTGGATCCGGCCGTCCTGGGCGTCGATGCGTCGGGCTTCGCCGAAGCCGTGCGCGCGGAGGGGGTGCCGTTGGCCAGCGGCTACGTGCCGCCGCTCTATACGGTGCCTGCCTTGGCGGAGCGCCGCACCTACGGGGCCTCGGGCTTCCCCTTCGGCGCGCCCCAGGCGCGCCCCCAGCCGGCCTACGCGCCGGGGCTCTGCCCGCGCGCCGAGTCGATGGCCGCGCGCCTGGTCTACGTGCCCTGGTCCCAGGGGTACACCGACCGCGACGTGGACGACCTGGGCCGCGCGATCGGCAAGGTGGCGCGCGCCCTGGCCGCACGGGCGGGGTAGGTGGGCGTGCGCCCGCCCGCCCCGCCGCGGCGCGCTGGCTGGCGTGCGCTCCGGCGGCGGACCGCAGCCGACCGGCAGCCCACGCGCCCCCGCCCGCTTCGACCGGACGGCTGCGGTGTGTGCACGGGCCTTGCGCGGTGGGGACCGCCGGGGCCGACCTCCCTTGCTGGAGCGCGCCGATCCCGCCCGACCGGGGGGCGACGCGTGGAGTCGCCGGGCCGCCGCCGGGCCGGCATCGCCCCGGTGCTCCCGCGCGCGGCGGGCAGGCCCCGCCGCGCGCACGGGCACCGGCGTCCGCCGGGGGGGCCGCCAACCGGTTCCCCACGGCCCATCGCGCCCGCTGCCCGGTTCCTAGGCCGGCGGGGTGGGCGTGCTCGGCCGGATGGCCACCGCGATGCGGTCTGGATCACCCAAGCGCTTCAGGACCCACTTCTGCACGTAGAGCGTACCCACGACGGGCGGCTCGCCGTCCGGGTTCTCCACCTCTTGAAAGCGCACCGTGTTCTTGGTCTCGCGCTCTTTCACAAACTCCACCACCATCTCCGGCATGGCCCACATCCCGTCATGTCGAGGTTTGGCGGTGCCGCGGGACCCCGCGGCCACCCGTCGGCGGTTCGACGTATTTCGCGGGTGCCCTGCCGCCCCCAGCGGCGGCAGGGTGGCCCAGGGCCGCGGCGTTCTCGGTGAACCGCCTGAGCGACAGGCCAGGGCGGCTGGCGGGCGGAAACCGCGACGTTCGGGACACCTGCGGGCAACGGGGCGCGGCCCGGAGCCCGCTCCCACCGAAGCGCGCCGACGCGCCGATCCGGCGGTCTCGCCCTGTGGTAGAGTGCGGTGTTGGCGGTCTCGCCTCGCCGGGGGGGGTGCGTGCGACGGGGTGGAGGGGTCTCCTGACGCCGGATGCGACATGCACGCACGCCACGGCGATCTCGCCGCAGGGCCTGCGGCGGCGCGGGATCCGCGCGCTGCTCGTCGACCTGGACAACACCCTCAGCCCGTGGAACCAGCCCGGCTGCGACCCCCAGGTGGCGGCGTGGCTTCGTGCCCTGCGTGTGGCCGGCATCGCCGTATGCATCGTATCCAACAACGGGCCCGAGCGGGTGCGCGCCTTCCTGCGGGGCTGCGACGCAGACTTGCCGTGGATCGCGCGGGCTGGCAAGCCGCGCCGCGGGGTTTACCAGCGCGCGCTGCGGATGCTCTCCGCGGAGCCCGCCCACACAGCGGCCGTGGGAGACCAGGTGTTCACCGACGTCCTTGGCGGGAAACGCGCGGGGCTGGTGGCCATCCTGGTCACGCCGCTGGCGGAGCGCGAGTTCCCGGCCACGCGCGTGGTGCGGTTGGTCGAGGGTTGGTGGCTGCGCCGGCTGCGGGCCGAGGGCGCGTTGCGCGCACTGTAGAGGGCCGCGGCGCGACTGCGCCGTCGGCCTTGCGCCGCACCTTCCGGCCGCGGCGGCGGGTGGCACGGAGAACCAACCTCCCCCCGGGGATAGGGCCTCACCGCGGCGAGGCCTTGCCGTGCCGGGGCCCAGGCGAGGATCCCTTCCGCGGCCTGGCGCGACGGGTCGCCATCCGAGTCCTGAAAGGGGGACGGCCTGGTCGGTGGGCGGCGTGCCGGCCATGGCGCGCCGGTTGCCCGCTGGACCAGGCTCCACACCGTGCACCCGGCGGTCGTCCCCGCCCTGCCTCCAGCACTCCTGGCCGTCCTCGGCCATCCCGTCGCCCATTCGCTCTCGCCGGCCCTGCACGAGGCGGGCTTCGCGGCCACGGGCCGTACGGCGCGGTACGTCGCCTGCGACGTGGCGCCGCAGGGCCTGGCTATGGCCGTGGCCGGGTTGGCGGCGCTGGGGTTCCGCGGCTGCAACCTCACGGTGCCCCACAAGGAGGCTGGCTGCCGCCTGGCGGACGCGCGCAGCCCGGAGGCGGCGGCCACAGGTTCCGCCAACACCTTGCGGTTCGACGGCGACCGCGTCTTCGCCGACACCACGGACGGCCGCGGGCTGCTGCGGTCGCTCCAAGAAGAGAGCGGCTGGCGACCGGAGGGCCGGCGCGTGGTGGTGGTGGGCGCGGGCGGTGCCGCTCGGGCCATCGTCGCCGCGTTGCTGACGGCCGGGGTGGCCGACATCGCCGTGGCGAACCGGAGCGCGGAGCGCGCCGAGCGCCTGGCGGTGGATCTGGCGCGTCTTGGCGGTGTGCGCGCCCTGGTTGCGGGGGCGGACGGCTGGCGCGCCGCCCTGGGCGACGCGGACCTGCTCCTTAACGCCACGACGGTGGGCATGCATGGCCGCGGCCTCCCGCTCCCCGAGGACGACCTTGACCGCCTGCCCGGCGGCTCGCTTGTGTGCGACATCGTCTACGTGCCGGAGGAGACGCCGCTCTTGGCGGCCGCCCGCCGCCGCGGCCTCACCACGGTCGGCGGGCTGGGGATGCTGGCCTGGCAGGCCGCGCTGGCTTGGGAGGTGTGGTTCGGGGAGCCGGGCCCCGCGCCCACGCTGCTGGCGGCCGCCCGCCGCGCCCTGGCCGAGCTGGCCCGGGCGCCGGCCTGAGGGGGGCGCCGCCCTGCCGCTGTGCGGCGGCCGCGGTGGGGAAGTTCTGCACCCCGGAGAAGCCGGCGTCCCGCACCTG
>JAJZZC010000330.1 GCA_021797775.1 Bacillota bacterium | reverse complement strand
GCTGAGCGTGAACGAACTGACCTCCAGGGGGTTGCCGTTCTTGATGTTCGGGGCCGTGCTGCTGGAGTTGATCGCCGTGACCGTGCCGGTCACCTGGTTCTGGTAGAGGGCGATCGTCGCGGCGTTGCCGTCCCCGGTGCCCGGGTTCGACGGGCCGAGGGTCTTGGTGCCGTAACCGCCCACCACTTTGACGTAGGCCACCGTGCCGTCCAGGGCCTTACTCAGCGTCGCGGAGGCGCCGTTGAGCGTCAGCTGCGTGTACGGCTGCACGTTCACCGTGTACGACTTCTTGCTGATGCTGATCGTGATCGAGGGCGTGGCCCCGGTGGCGATCGTGTTGTCGCAGCCGGAGGCGCAGGCCGTGCTCACAACCCGCCCGATCTTGTCGTTGGTGTCCTTCTCCACCAGGGAGGCGACCTTGTTGCTGCTATTGAGCGTGTACGTCACCGCGTCGTTGGCGGTGAGGTAGGTGACGTCGGGCACGGTTCCGGGATCGGAGCCGTCGCTGGCCGGGTTGACTTCATAGGTTGTGCCGGTGGGCACGTTGTCGTACGTAGCCAACTGCACCGTGGTCGGCGAGGTGCCGCCCAGCAGCAGGTAATACGTGCCGCCGCAGGCGACGCCGTACACCGCGGCGCCCAGGCCGCTCTCGGCCACGTTGCCGCTGCCGTCCCCGCAGGTGTAGCTATTGGTCACCAGCCAGGGCCAGTTGCTGTTGACGTCGTAAAAACCGCTCGGCACGGCCGTGCTCTTGCTCGCCAGCGTGGCCGAGCTCGTCGTGGCCGACTGGTTCTGGGCCAGCGTCACGAAGTCGACGTTGCCGTTACTGTCCACGTTGGCCGTCACGGTCTCGCCGATGAGGCTCGCCAGCGAGCTGACCCCGGCGAGTTGATAGGTGGACGCCCAGTTCTTGGTCACCGTCGTGGTGCCGCTCGAGGTGGTCTCCGACAGGGTGATGCCGGTGTTGCTGACGCCGGTCACGGTGCCGACCTCGACGGTGTTGCCGTTCACGGCGCCGGACTGGTACAGCGGCAGCCCCTTGACGTAGCTGGTGATGCCGTTCACCGTCGTCGCGGTGTACACCGGGGCGTAGACGGCGGCGTTGTAGGCCATCTGGGCCACGTCCCCGCGCGTCGCGGGCAGGTTGGCCACAAAGTCCACGCCGTCGTTCATGCCCAGGCTGAACGCAGCCTCGACGTAGTTGCCCGGCCACGCGCCCAGCACCTGATTGCTGTCGCCGATGGCGCGCACCAGCATCGCCGCCACCTGGACGTCCGTCACCGGGGCGTTGGGCTGGAAGCTGCCGTCCGGGAAGCCGTTGACGATCCCCATGTCGGCGGCCACGTTCACGTAGCCCCACGCCCACGTCGGGATCGAGGCCGCATCCGTGAATGCCGGCGTCTCGTTCTGCAGGGCGGCGGCGACGTTGCCCTTGCCGATCAGGTTGACGACCACCTTGGCCATTTCGGCCCGCGTGATCGGCCCGCTCGGGTCGAACATCCCCCCGCCCACCCCGTTGACCGCGTTGATGCTCGCGAGAAAGGTGATGGCCGGCGCCTCACTGCTTCCCGAAATATCCGAGAACGGAGCCGACCCGGCGCTCGCCGCGCTGGCCGGCAGCCCGGTGGCGATCGAGCCGATCACCAGGGCCGCGGCGCTCAGGGTCACCAGGGCCTTCGCATGGCGCAATGCGCGATTCTCCCCCTTCCGGAACCGTTGCCGCGTGGAGTCCAATGGACACACATCCCCCCATCGGCGGGCACGTAACTGCCGCCCCATTGATCTTGACTCCGGTCCCCGACCAAAGCAACACAAAACTGGTAGAAAGCAATTGTTCACGATCACAGTTCGATCACAAACCTGTGAACGAATTGTGAAGTCCGCGTCCCGCGCGCGCCGAGCCGGGCAACCGCCGCACACATATCCGGATGGCTGCGAGCGCCCGCGCGGGGGCGACCTTCAAGGTCGCTCCCGCGCGGCCCCTGATCCGATATCCGTCGTCCCCCAGGGGTTCGCTGGACGTGGTCGGTGTGGGAACCGACACTTGCCGCGCCGAGCCGGGCAACCGCCGTCCCCGCGGGCACGGAGCGGGCGGCCCACCTCGCACGATGTCCGCACGTCGACGCTGTACGCCCGGCGTCATGCCTGGCAGGGTCACGCCGGCCGCGGTGAGCGGTCCGGACCACAGACAATGCCGACCGTCATCCCGGGTTGCCGGACCCCGCGCCCGTGGCCCCTCTCCGGCCTGACACCTCCCCGGTCATGCGCGGCGGCGCGCCAGGGAAGACCTCCTGGCCGAAGAAGCCAGGAGGCGCAGACCTAAGGAGGCGGGTACGCATGGCAGAGCCGGTGCGGGTGGTGGTGTTCGGGGCGCATCCCGACGACGACGACATCAAGGCGGGGGGTACGGCGGCCGCCTGGGCGGAGCGCGGGGACGAGGTGCTGTTCGTCTCCCTGACCAACGGCGACGCCGGACACCAGTCCCTGGCCGGTGGGGAACTCGCGCGCAGGCGCCGCGCGGAGGCGCAGGACGCGGCCGCCGAACTCGGCGTGCGCTGCAGGGTGCTGGAGCACAGTGACGGCGGTCTGGTCCCGTCGCTGGAGCTCCGGACCGAGGTCATCCGGATCATCCGGGAGGTGGGCGCGGAACTGGTCCTTCTCCCCCGGCCCTGGGACTACCACCCGGATCACCGGGCGGCGGCCCAGGCGGTCCAGGACGCGGCTTACATGGTCACGGTGCCGAACGTCGCGCCGCTGACCGCACACCTGGGGCGCAACCCGGTCTTCGCCTACGTGGCGGACGAATTCACCCGCCCCTGTCCACTGGTGCCCGATGTGGCGGTGGACACCACTTTCCGCGCCGAGCGCAAGCTGCGGGCGCTGCACCGGCACGCATCCCAGGTCTATGAGTGGCTTCCGTACAATTCCGGCACGCTCCCCGCGGTCCCGGCGGCGGAGGCCGAGCGCCTGGTCTGGCTGCGGCACTGGCTGCGGGCGGACGCCGCGCGCGCCGAACGCCACCGGGACCTGCTCGCGCGTTGGTACGGGCCGGAGCGGGCCGAGGCCGCCCGGTACGCCGAGGTGTTCGAGATCTGCGAACTCGGTCGCCGTCCGGATGAAGGCGAACTCCGCCGCCTGTTTCCCCTGGGTTGACGCTGCCCCTCCCGGCTGCCCGCCCCGGACGCCGCGGTGCGCCCTGCGGCCACCCGGCGCCCGGACGGCCCGGGGTGGGTGCTGCCCCGTCCCGCTCCCGCGTGCCCCACCGCGCCGCTGCCCCTGGCCCCACAGGGGTCCACGCTGCACGGCCGGTGTGGAACCCGGCCCTTGCCTCGCCGTCCCGGTACTGCCCCCCGCGTCTCCGGAGGGTTGCGGATGAATTCGGGGCGGCGCCCGCGCCGCGGGCGAGCGTGCCGCGGACACAAGCAATTGTGCGTTGGGGCCGCGCCCATCGCCTGCCCGCTGCGCGGGCGTTGCCGGTACGGTTCTGCAGGGCTCGGGTGCGACTATGAAAGCTCCAGCCGCGCCTCGGCCCGTGCGTGCCTCTTGCCGGGCGGATCCGGAGACGGGGAAGGAAGCGGCCGGGGGCGCCCCCTGCGGGGCGCCCCCGGCCGCTGATTGCGGGACCCGGCGGAACCGCTTACTGGGTCTGGGCGATCAGGGCGTAGTACGTCTGCCCGTTGTTCGCCTGCGCGGTGTAGACCGTCACCCAGTCGCCACCCGAGCTGTCGGCGTTCAGGGCGGTGAAGGCGAGGTTATCGCCGCTGCTGCCCTTGAAGGCCGCGCCCGCGACGACGCTGATGTACGGGTTGGCCGCGGTGGCGGTGTCGAGCGACCACGTCACGTTGGTGCTGCCGCAGCTGTTGCCGCAGCTGAAGAGACCGAGCACCACGCTGTTGCTGGTGGTCGAGACCACGCCGAGTTCATCGGTGCTCGGGGCCCCCGGGAACAGGGTGGCCGCAGTCGCCTGGGTCATCAGCAGGGGGTCGCTGCCCGAGCTGACGGGCGAGACGGCCTGGCCGGACGCGTTGGTCACAAACAGGACCGCGCCGTTATTGCCGCCGCTGGCCCCGTCCTTGTACGTGCTGCTGTAGACCTGGCCGCTCTCCGGCGACGCGGTGTACGCGGCCGGCACGTTGAAGGTCTGCGCGCCGTTCACGTCCTGAACGGCGATGGTGTCGGTCGTCTGCGTCTGCGTCTGCACCTGGCCGCTACCGGTCACCAGGGCCACCGTCGGCGTCGAGGTGGCCGATGTGGTGACGACGTAGCGGGCATGCCCCTTGGCGTTCAGGGCGATGGTCACCTGCGCGCCCACCACGAGGTTACTGCTGTTGAATCGCCCGCCGGCGGTGTAGGTCTGGCTCGAGCCGTTGCTCAGGCTGAGCGTGAACGAACTGACCTCCAGGGGGTTGCCGTTCTTGATGTTCGGGGCCGTGCTGCTGGAGTTGATCGCCGTGACCGTGCCGGTCACCTGGTTCTGGTAGAGGGCGATCGTCGCGGCGTTACCGTCCCCGGTGCCCGGGTTCGACGGGCCGAGGGTCTTGGTGCCGTAAC
>JAJZZC010000329.1 GCA_021797775.1 Bacillota bacterium | reverse complement strand
GGGTTCTGAGGGGGGAGGTGGCACAAGTGTACTGCGGCCACATGAGGGCACCGGACCTAAACGGGTTCCACAGCGACGCACGATCCGTTCGGCCCGGTGGCACGAGGCTGCCTCCTACCTACCCAATCGGGCGGCCGGTCGCCTTGGCGCCCAGGGGCCGGCCCCTCGCCACGACCGCACCCGCTCGTACGCGGGGTCCTTCTCGGACAGCGGCGCCAGCCTGACACTGCGAGATTCAGGTTGAAGGCCGCCGGCAGGGCAGCCGTTTCGGCGCTGCCGGCGGGGACCACGGCCTGCCTCAGGTCGCCCGCGCGCATGCGGCGCACCGCTGAGGTCAGCCCTTCCAGCGGTCGGGCCCAGGATCCGGCCAGGCCGGCGCCGCCGGCGACCCCGATGGCTCCCATGAGCGCGTCGAGCAGCCACAGGCGCGTCCGCACGGCGGCGACCTCGCGCTGCAGGGGCGTGAGGTCGCGCACCAGGATGATCGCGCCGTCTCTGGCTGGGCGTTGACCTCCAGGGGGGTGAGCGCGCAGGCCGCCCACCCCGCGCCGGTGGCGTAAACTCCGGCCTGCGGGCCGCCGGCCGGGTTCCACCCCGGTGGCAGGGACAGTCGGGTGCCCACGCGTTGTGGATTGCCGAAGCCGTCGACCCAGACGGTGCCCTCGGGTCCGAGCCGGACCACGCGCCCTCCGGCGGCGAGGCCCAGTTGGCGCGCGGCTGCGGACGGGTCGCGCTCCTCCGCCACGCTGGCGGCGAAGGCCGGGGCCACGCCTGCCGCGGCGCGCAAGGCACGGGGGCGCTCCGCGCCGAGGGAGGCCGACGCGAAGACGCGCAACGCCAGGCCGGTGAGCAGGGCCGTTCCCACCAGCGCCAGCGCCGCGTGGCTGGTGGCCAACTGCCGGCGCAGGCTAGCCGGAGGGTACGAAGCAGTAGCCGACGTTAGAGTCTCTGGTGGTGGTGTAAAAGGGGGCCGGCAAGGAAGGGCTTCCGCTCTCTGCCAGGGCTTTTCCCGGGCCCGAGGAGGGATGGCGAGCCCAGGCGCGATGGGGGCCGCCCCGCTGCGCGTGGCCCTGCCCCCGAGGCGCGCCATGCGCGCCCCCGGCCTGTCATGGCCCGGCCCCGTCCGCGCTGCTCAGCGCACCGCGCGCGGCTGCCGTCGAATCGTCACCGCCACTCGCCAGGACATGCCGTCGATCGGCGCGAAGAGGCGCATTGCCCTTCCAGGGAGGGACAAGCCTTGTCACGCCATACCATCAGCACGGGCGCCCGCGCCGTCGCGAACGGTCGCTTGGCGCTGTCGCTGACGGCCCTCGGCCTGCTGGTCCTCGGCCTCACCCCGGGGCCTGCCGCCGCTTCCAGCGTTGCCGTGGCGGCGCGCGCCCCCGCCTACTGCGGCGTGCCCGCGCGCCGCTCCCCGGATCCCCCGCCGGTCAACGGGCTGGCCTATGAGGTGATGGATGCGACCACGGGCCGGGTCCTCGCCGCCGACCAGCCAGACCGTCAAGTCGCGCCCGCCAGCCTCGTGAAGCTGGCAACGCTGGACTTGGCGCTGGGTGCCTTGGGCACACACGCCGCGCGACTCTCGACAGCCGTGCCCATCGGCCCACGGGTGCGCCAATTGGCCAACACGCCAGGCATCACGCTGATGGGCCTCGGGCTCGCGGGGCCCACGGTGTCGATGCGCGACCTCCTGCTCGGCATGACGCTGCAGTCGGGGAACGACGCCGCGGTGGCCGTGGCGGACTATCTCGGGGGGCACGGCGGCGGCGTCGGGGCCTTTGTCGCCCGCATGAACGCGCTGGCGCAGCGCCTCGGCATGCACGACACGCACTTTGGCAACCCCGACGGGCTGCCCGCCCCTGGGCAGCTCACGACGGCAGCCGACATGGCGCTGCTGGCGCGCCACATCATCCGGCGGCACCCCGACTTCGCCCAGTTCACCTCACGGCAAGTCCTACACTGGAACGGGCTGACGCTCACCAACCTCCTCGACCCGCTCCTCAGCTGCGACCCGCGCGTGGTCGGCGCGAAGGGCGGTTGGCTGCCGCAGAGCGGTTACCATCTGGTCACCGTCGCGCGGCAGGGCGGGCACACCGTCATCGTGGTCGTGCTGGGGAGCCCGACGTTCCCGGCCAACGTCACGGCGGTGGAGCGGCTGCTCGACTGGGGCTTCGCGGATCTGGCCCGTACCCGGCCGCCGGCGGGCCTGCCTGGCGTCGCCGCCGACACGCGGCTGGCATTCGGCACGCTCGTCACAGCCGCAGTGCCCGGGCCCCAACCCGGTACACTCGGCGTCACCTTCGCGGACGGGACCCAGGGTGTGCTGCGTGCCGGTCAGCGGTTGACGCTACCCGGGCGGCTGCCAGCGGGCGTGCCGCCGCCCCGCTGGGTGCCCGGGACGAACTGGCTCCTGGAGGGGCACGCGGTCCCTGCGCCTCTCGGGGGACCGGCCTACGACCTCGTGCAGGCCGCGGATGGCAGGGTCGTCCCGCTCCCCCACTGCGCCGCGCGTTCCGGCGTGCAGCCGCTCCCTGGCGCGGTGGCCTGGTTCTGTGGCCCGAGTCTGGAGGTCGCGCCCGTCTCCGCCACGGGTCTCGGCGCTGTGTCCTCCGCCAGCGCGTACCCCCTGCCCACCCCACCGCCCGTCCCCGGCGGCTTCGTCCTCGACCCGTCCCGCTCGCTGGTCGCGGTACGGACGCCCGCCGCCGTGGCCGTCTTCCGCCTATCCGATGGCAGGCGGATCGGTTCGCTGCCCGCGCCCGCCCCAGGGCAGGCGGTCCGCATGGCGTGGTCGTCCGGCGGGGTCCTGGCCGTCGCGGAGGGCAACCGCGTAGTGCTGTGGAGCAGCACGGCCCGGGCGGTGACCCAGGGCTTCACCGTGGGTCCCGGCGCCATCACGGCCCTGGCGTGGCGGCCCCACGGTTCGGGCGTGATCGCCGTCGCGGCCAACCGCGCGGGGTCGGGGCCAGCGGCCTACCGCGTGGTCTTCTGCACCGTGGCGGGCCAGCAGGCGACGCTGGCGGCGGGCCACCTGGGCTACGTGTTGGCAGTGGATCCGGCGGCGGGGCTCCTCTGGCGGGAAGAGGGCGTGGCGCCCGGGGTGTACCGGGGTCAGGCCGGGGACGGGCCGTTCACGCTCTGGGCGGTGCGGCTCCGGGGAGTGCCCGTGGGCGGAGCAGCGACGGAGTCTTGACGTTTGCGGCGGCGGGCAGTGGCCAGCAGGGACCAGCGAACCTTCGCCGAGGTTGGAGGCCGTAACCAACTTGCCGTTGGCAACGTAGACGCTGCGCCGGAGCTCCTCGGCGGAGAGGGCAGGAACCTTCGAGTCGGAAACCGGCCGCTGCGGCGGTTGGAAACAAATGACTATGAGAAGGGGAACGGCTGCGCATCTTACGTTCCGCGGAGCGTCCCAGCGCCATCCTGGCCGCGAACGACACCATCGCCGTCGGGGTGTATGACGCGGTACGGTTGCTGGGGTTACGCATCCCCGAGGACCTGTCGGTCATCGGTTACGACGACCAAACGGTCGCTGCTCACCTGCGCCCCCCCCTTTCCACCGTTCTCCTCCCGCTGCGCGAGATGGGACGAACAGCCGTGGACGTTCTGCTTAGGCAGGCCAAGGAAGGCAAACAGGTCACGGGTCAGCAAGTCGTGGTCCCTGTGAGCCTTGTGATGCGAGACTCGGCGTGCCCACCGCCACCCGCTGTCCGATAGGTCCCCCCCGCCGCGCGTCGCGCCAAACAACCGATCGGCCAGCGCCCCCTTAGCCACGGGGTGGTGAGGCGGCCTGCGGAAGCGGATCTTTGTCCGGATCCGAGGCCTTGTACGTTGGGTTGTCCACACCTTCGATGCGGACGGCTCGGCGTCACGCCTGCCATCCCGCTACTGACCACGCGACTTGACACCGAACACCACGCACGCTGCTCACGCTACTTGACAGTCCTGCCGGCTTGCGAAGCCCTGGCGGGTGAGGGGGCGCCGCCGTAGGCTGTCTTGCCGGGCGGCATGCCCTTCAAGGCGATGCCGCTGCCGCCGGAATCGGCGGCGCCGGAGGCGCGCCCGCCAGGGCCGGCAGGCCGGTCGCAAACACCGTGGTCAGTCGTTTCGCACATAGCGTTGGTCAGTAGCACCATCCCGCCAGCCGTGCCGCAGAGCGCAGGCGCTGGCCGTGGAGCCCACGGGAGCAGCAGGTGAGGCTCGGTGCGGTATGAACTGGACCCGGCACGGCCTCCCGACGGCCGCGTGGGCGGCGCCATGGGGTCGAGGGATGATGGAGGATGACAGATGTGCGGGACACGGGTAACGTCGCGGCGCCCGATGACGCGAGATCGGCCATCGAGCGTCTTTATGGGTATGGGGTATGACACCGAAGGCGAGTGCGGGGTATTTACCGAGCGGGTGCCTCGCCCGCCGACCCCGCTCCCCCGACGGTGGCACCGCTCGCATGTTTGCATTATCCTGACTTTCGCAAAGGGGCGGCCGGTCGCCTTGGTGCCCAGGGGCCTGCCCCTCGCCACGACCTCACCCGCTGCCGTCGCGGGGTCCTTCTGCGCCAGCGGCGTCCGCCTG
>JAJZZC010000328.1 GCA_021797775.1 Bacillota bacterium | reverse complement strand
TCCCTGGGGGATCCCGCTGGTCCCCCGTCCGCCCCTGTCTCCGCTTTCCCAGCCGCGTCTCGGGAGTGGGCGCCGTTCTCCGGCTTCGGCAGGTGGCACGTTTTGCTGGGTCAGCTCGCCTCCATGCTCGCCAGGTCGTCGCGGTTACCACTTCCCTCCGCTCCGACGGGATCGTCGCCGACATGCGCCGGGAGGGCGGCTACGCGGCTCCGACTTTCGGCGACCGGTCTCTCACCGGCTCGATCCCAGGAACCTTCGTTGGACGCACAACGCTTACTACGTCATCGACGTCACCGGTGCGCAGGCGCCCCCGCTTCTCGCACGGCACCTTCAGCACACGGCCCTCATGGCCGATGACCCCGACCAGCGACCGGAGCGCCTCGGCACCAGCAGGTCCGGGAACAACCGTTGGCCACACCATCCCGTCGCTGCCGGCACCGCCCCCGGCCATGGTGTCGTGCTGTGTTGGCCTGGCCACGTGGCAGGGGGCACCCACCCTGCCGCGGCACCGGGCACGCCTCCGCCGCCTGTACCCCTGGGGATCTGTGCAGGCGCGGGCAGGGCCGTGGGACGGGACCATAGCCTCCCCACGGGCTCCCCCGGGAGACGCGCCGTGCCGGGCGCCGGAGGCGCCTCGCCGGAGCGCCCCGCGCAGCGTGGGCGTGGCACTATTCAGCGTCCCGGGCGCCGCACCCTCGGCATCGACCTCAAGCCGCGGCAGGTGCCCGTAGCACTCCGCCGCGCGCACCCCTACCGCGCGGCGATGGTACCGGTCGCGCAGCACGTCCGCTGGCGCCGGGGGGCGTACGGCGCGCCCAGGTCTCGGCACGCCGCACCTGGCGAAGATCCCGCGCGGGCCGCCGGTCCCCACGGACGCCGACGCCACCTCGACGCCGTGCCGGTCGCGTCTCCCTCGGCCTCAGGGCCCTGCAAGGCGAGGACGCCCCCCTCCCGCGGCGGGTGGCTGATGGGGCAGCAACCGGCCCGCCGCCGGCCACGCGGTCCGACCCGGGCCCCGACGACGGGGATCCGCAGGCAAGGGGCGGCCGCGTGGCAGGACCACGCAGCCAGGACCCCTGGCGGGACCGGACCGCGGCCGCGGCACGTTCGCCGCGTCCGCTGGCCACAGGCGCAGGCTCCAGTCCAGGCGCGAATTCCCTTTCGTTGTGACCGATTTCGACGGCGGGGGGGCAACAGGGAGAGGCGGGACGGACGATCCCGGGGTAACGGGCGGCCCCCTGGACACCGCCCCTGACCCGCCGTGTCTCGAGGCCCGTCCTGGCACGGGCGTGCGCCCCCGGAGGGCACCTGGCTCGCAAAGATCCCTGGGGGCGGGCGGCCGGCGTCGTGGCGGCTCGGCGGGGGCCATTCCACGGGGGGGCGATGGCTGGATGGGCAGGATCCGGTGACGCATCCCCTTGGCCCCACCGACCGCGACGGGCCTATGCCGGCCCGGGGACGACCCCAGCTCACGCCCGCCCCATCAGAGGCGCACGTCTTGGTGGCGCCCGTCGCGGCGAAGCGATGGCCCATGGGGAGGAGCACCTTTCCGGTCGCCCCGCACGGGGTGGCCCTCAAAACCGGCTTTGCGCTGCGCCCCGTGCTGCCCCCCGTCTGTGCAGGGGGCGGCGTGCGCGCTATGATGCACCATGGCCCGAGTGGCCTCGCGCGGGAGGGCTGGCCCATGGCGCGTCGGGACCCGGCGCTGCGCGCTTCGGACGCGGAACGAGCGGAGACCGTCGAGCGGCTGCAGCGCCACTACGCGGCCGGCCGCCTGACCGTCGCGGAACTGGAAGAGCGGACGCAGACCGCATACGCCAGCCGGACCCTGGGCGCGCTGGACGAGCTGGTGGCCGACCTGCCGCCTGAGCCCGATCCTGAGCCGGCGCTGGCCGTCGCTCCCGCGCCCCGTGGCCGCCGCCGGGCCCGCATCGCGTGCGGCCCTTCCGGTGGGGTCCGCGACGAACTCGTGCGCTACGCCGGCCTCACCGTGATGCTGGTCGGCATCTGGGCCCTGGCGGGCAGGGGCTACTTCTGGCCGGCGTGGCCCATGTTGGCATGGGGTGTGCGCCTGCTCACGCGTGCGCTGCGGACCGCGCCCCGCTGAGTCCGAGGGCCTCTGAGCGGCGTGCCGCGCCTGCGGCGGATCCTGGCGCCCGGCGGGCCCCCCGCGGGATGCGGCGCGTTTCCCCACGGCGGCGGACAGCCGCCCGGCTGCGGGCGCCAAGGCGCACCGGGGGGCGAGAGGGTGCCTCGGCGCCCACCCGGCCCGACCACCCCACGCGGCGGGCGACCACCCGTGGGAACGGCGCCGCCGCCGGCCAAGGTCGCCTGCAGCGCACCGGCGAAAGGTAGGGGCGACGAGCACCCGCGGCGCGCGGGCCGGGGGCCGGTGTCACGGTGTCGGACGGAGTCTGCGGCCCACCCGGCGGCCCGATGCACCGTCGGTGGCCGCGCCCCCGGGACCGGCATGACGGTCGCCCGCTCCCCGACCGGCGGGCACGGGTCGGCGCCCGCTGAGGGGGGGCCCCCGGTGCGCAGGGTCGCGGTGATCGGCTGCCCCGGGGCCGGCAAGTCGACCTTCGCCCTGCGTCTGGCGCAGGTTGTGGGCCTCGAAGTGGTCCACCTCGACCGCCTCTACTGGCACCCCGGTTGGGTACCCACGCCCCGAGAGGAATGGGTGCGCATCCAGCAGGCCGCCCTCGCTGGCGAGCGCTGGATCGTCGACGGCAACTACGCCGCCTCGCTGGACCTCCGCCTGGCCGTGGCGGACACGGTGATCTTCCTGGACCTTCCCCGCGGCGTCTGCCTGTGGCGCGCGCTGACCCGGGTGCTGCGCGCCCGCTGGGTGACGCGGCCCGACATGGCCGACGGCTGCCGCGAGCGCCTCGACCTGACGTTTCTCGCCTTCATCTGGAGCTTCCGCCGCGCCAAGCGCCCGGCGATGTTGCGCCGGTTACAGGCGATCCCCGCGGGCACGCGCGTGGTGCACCTCACGTCCAGCCACGCAGCCGATCGCTTCCTCGCCGAGCTGGAGCGGAGCCCGACGCCAGGGAGTTGAACGGCCCCGGCATAGCGGCTTACGGCTCGCCGCGAGCGGCCGCTGCGGGCGTCCTCAGGCCTGGCGGTCCCCCAGATGGCCGTGTTCCCGGGGCCTTGCGACGGCCTGCCACGGCGCCGCGGGGCTCTTCGCCACCAGCCACAACGACTCAGGCGGCTTCGCGCCGGGACAGAAGATCAAGGCGCTCTTCGACAACCTCAGCGGCTTCCAGCCGAACCAGTTCGTCCAGGTCGGACAGGCATAGATCCCGAGGCCTAGCCACGGGGCGGTCCAGCAGGGGGAACATGCACTCATCTATACGCAGGGGTCTCGATGGGCTCCGGCGCACGGCGAAGCGCCAGAGTGGGAGCGGTGAGGTGGGCTGCGGGCCACGCGCCCGCAGCCCGATCCGCGGACCACGTTCCCGACGATCGTAAAAGGCGCACGGGCCCGCGGTGGCGATCGCATCCCCGCAAAGGGGCGCGCGGCCGGTGAGTCGATCCGGCTGCGCGCCTCCTTGCCCAAGGCCACGACGCTGATTGGGTGCCGTCTACGAGCGCGGCAACTCCTTGCCGCAGGACGAGCAGAACCGGGCCCCCTGGTACTTGCTCTGAGCCCCGCACCAGACGCAGAAAACGGTCGGGCCCGTCACTGGCGCCCGCCGGGCCCGCGCCTCCACCTCTTTGCGGGTGGCTCCCGGCGCAGCACGACCCGCCACGCCCCGGGCCGTGCCTCGGGCGCCGCCCGCACGCACCACCGTGCCGTGGGGGCCGGCGGATTGTGTGCGAATGGCTCCCTCCTTCGTCCAGCGGCCGAGCCAGGCGCGCACGGTCACCAAGGGCAGTCCGAGTTCGTCGGCCAGCGACGCCCCCGTGATGGTCACCTGGCCCCCCGCCGCCTCCACCTTGGCCAGCAGTTTGGCCAGCGCCGTGGCACGCTTCTCGTCGCGGTTCAGCGAACGGCTCACCGTGCCGGCTTCCCCCGCTTCCCCCGTTGCGGCGTGCTCCAGAAGAGCACCCATGTCCTCCACCTCCACACAGATTCGAATCCTTCGCACTGTGTGCAGTGTAGAGATGCGAGGCCCGGCTTGCAAGTGTGTGGCGCCGCGGCGGAAGTCGCCATGCGTCGGCATATGCCAGTCCACGCCGGTCGCTCTGCCTGCCCTCATTATGCGTCGTGCCGCCCGCCCGCTTGACCAGGGCGGTTTACCTGTCTCGGCCCGGGGCGCCCCACCCCGCCTCTGGACCACGGGTCCAGCTACCGTCGCCCCGCAAAAGGCGCGCGAACATCCACTCCACCCCTCGACCACACGGCGTGGTCCGCGCGCCGGCAAGCACCCCAGGACGTGATTCCTTCATGACGCTCTCTCTGTCCCAGACTTCGGCTCATCGGTTCGCCGCCGCCAGGAAACCGTTGAGCCCCAAGGATCACCCAAAAGCTGGCAGACTGTGCGTCCCGCACGCGGTCTGCCGGATCACCGTACCACCTGCAGCACGTCATCGTCGCGATTGGTACCACGTCTAGTGGTTCGA
>JAJZZC010000327.1 GCA_021797775.1 Bacillota bacterium | reverse complement strand
AGTCCGCCCTGCTGCCCGTGGGCCACACGGTCAACGACGTGCGCGTGGAGGATGCCGACTGCGCCGCCGGCAAGACGCCGCCGAACTGCACCGGGCTCCCCAGCCTACCCGCCGGCACATCGGTTGCCTACCAGGTGAGCACGGACGGCTGCCACACCTGGACGAATACGCCGGTCTTCACCAACGTCTCCGCCCCGCCGGGCACCTCCCTCTGCTACCGCCTGGCGCTCGCGACCACGGATCCGACCGTCACGCCCGTGCTCGACGTGACCAACCTCTACGAAATCGCCGAACGGGCGACGGTGGAGAGCCCGGGCGGGCCGGCGGTGCTCTGTCTGGGCAGCGGCTGCTAGATCCGGACGGAACCCTGCGGCCACAGTCACAACAAGGAGGATTGCGACGTGCCCATCAACGTGCGGCCCGTGAGTCCGCCGTCCGACGGTGATCAGTGGGAGTGGGAGGCCGTCGTCGAGGACGAGGTGCTCGCCCAGGGAATGGTGGCGGCCCCCGACGAGACGGCGGCCCGGGAAGCCGCCAGGACCGCTGTGAGCGCCCTCGAGAGGAGAGCGGAACGGGCCCTCCCGGGCGCAGTGCTCCGTACCGCGGAAGCGTTGACGGCAATGGGTTCGGCCCTGCGCTCGTTGGCCGCCAGCGAGGCCCGCTACGACAGCGAGGAAGGCCCACCACCCACGGCGTCGGCCGCCCCGTTCAAGGACGTCTAACCGGCGCTCTGGAGGGATGCATGTGCGTGTGGCCCTCTACGCCCGCGTCAGCACCGCGGACAAGGACCCCCGAACGCAGCTGCTGCCGCTGCGCGACTTCTGCGCGGCGGATCCCACCTGGACGGCGGCCGGCGAGTGGGTCGACCACGCACCCGCCACCGACCTTCGCGGGTGCACCGCCTGGCGCGAACTCCTCGCCCTCGGAAGCCGTCGCAAGTTCGACCTCCTTCTGGTGCGGCGGATCGACCGTGCCTTCCGCTCGATCCTCGACGCGGCGCAGACGCTGGAACGCCTCCGCGCTTGGGGCGTCGGCCTCCGCTCCTACCAGGAGCCCTGGCTGGACACCACCACGCCCTTCGGCGAGGCCCTCTACTACATCACCGTGGCCTACGCTCTCTCTGGCCTGGAGCGCGCGCTCATTGCCGAACGGGTCCGGGCCGGGATGCAGCGCGCACGCCCAGAGGGCAAGCACCTCGGCCGGCCGCCGGCCACCGCCAGGCCCGATGTCCGACGCCGTTGGCCCGAGGTGGCAGCGGCCCTCGAGGACGGGAGCCTCTCCGTGCGCGAGGGGTGGCCCGGACCCTCGGGGTCGGCGTGGGTACGGTGCGCCGGCTGCGCGCACAGCCGCCGTCGGACGGCGAGGCGCAGCACCGTGCCGAAAGGGGGGTGGCCCGCGACCCCCCGCCAGGCCCTCTGCGCCGCGGGGTCGAGCCTTCCCCGCCCTGCTCGCGGGTGGCCACCGCCTTGCAGCGGCAGACACCCGCCTGACCCCGGCGCGGATCCAGTTGGTGGCGCGCTGGATCCGGCAAGGGGCACGCGACAACTGACGGTTTTACCCCGGCGGTGCGGGCGCGGTCTGGCTCGATTCCCGGACACGCAGCACGGCCGGTAGCAGGCTGGCCGCCGGCGCGGGGCGTCCGGTCAGGAGATCGATCAGCACCTGGGCCGCCCGCCGCCCGGCGTCGTCCAGCGGTTGGGCGACCGAGGTCAGCGGAGGCTGCGCCGCCCGTGCGAGCGGGCTGTCGTCAAAGCCGACCAGGGCCACCTCGGTCCCCGCCCGCAGCCCGCGCTCGCGCACCGCGCGCAACGCGCCCATGGCCATGCGGTCGCTCCCGGCGACGAAGGCATCTACGGCGGTGACGCCCAGCAGTTCTCGTGCCAGGCGGTGGCCGTCCTCCTCGCCCAGGTCCCCTTCGCGGATGAGACGCGGCTCGGCAGCGAGCCCGCCCTCGCGTAAGCCCCGCAGGTAGCCCAGCAGCCGGTCGGCCGAGAAAACGAAGCCCGGCGGCCCGCCCAGAAAGGCGATGCGGCGCCTGCCCGTGGCCACGAGGTGCAGCACCGCCTCGCGCACGGCGTCGACGTTATCCACGTCCACCCACGGCACCTGGGGGCAATCGGGCGAGTGGCCGAACAGCACCGTGGGGATCCCCTGGGCCGCGAGCGCGCGTACCCGGGGGTCGGCGGCGCGGATGCTGGTGACGATCAGCCCGGCGGCCGCCGAGCCCCGCACCAGCCCGCCATACGCTTCGGGAGCGGGGAGATTGGCCTCGGACGCTACCAGCAGGTGAAAACCGCGGGCGTGCGCACCCTCTGCCGCCCCGCGGACGAAATCGGCGAAGAGCGGGTCGGCGCCAGCCTGCCGGACCGGCAGCACCGCGGCGATGGTATCGGCCCGGTTGCGGGCGAGGCCTTGGGCCAAGCGATTCGGCTCATAGCCCAGGTCGCGCATGGCAAGGCGGATGCGTTCCCGCGTCTCCGCGGCCACCGGGCGCGCGCCGGTAAGGACGTACGAGACGGTGGCCACCGACACGCCCGCGCGGCGGGCGACATCGCGAACAGTGGGCCGGCTCAGCTCCCGATCACCTTCCCTGGGCGGTGGCGCGCCGCGTCTGGCGCGCGACGGGCCGCGGACCGGGCCGCCGGCACCGACCCATGGCGCGGCGACGGCCGGGCGGCCCGAGACCCGGTCGGCCAGTCAACCACGGAGGCAGGGCAATCGGTCCGGGACCGTCACCGGTCATCACCGAGGGCTCCGACGCAACGCCGCCGCCGGGCAGCGGCCCGGCTCGGTCCACCGACGCGCGCGATCGCGCCTGGGAACAGCCCGTGGGAGTCCACACGAGCCGTTCCTCGCCGCAGGGCGGATCGTACTGCCGCCGCCGCCGCCCGTGGTCCACCCCCGTCGCGCGCGTTCGGGCCCCGGGCGGTCTGGGTCGCCCCGCGGGGAAGGGCACCTGGGCCGAGGGACAACGCGTCGCGGGGGCGCACCTTGGCATCGTTGCCGGGCGCAGGTGGGTCTCGCCCGGGGTTCGGCGCGCCGTCGCCCCAGCCGCCGCGGGGGCCGCCGCCCCAGCCGCCGCCCTATACCAGCGCGCGCACCACGCGGCGGATGCCCCGCACCGTCCCTTCCACGTCTTCCTCGTCGAAGCCCGGGTGCACGTCGGCGTGCACCGCGCGCCGCAGCAGATCCAGGGTGCGCGGGCAGGCGCCAGCGCGTAGCGCGTCCGGCGCGGCCGCGGGCCGCCACTCTCCATGGTGCGCCTGGCGCTCCAGCAGCGCGCGCCAGCCCGTGTAGACGTGGGCGTCGGCCGAACCCGGCGACCAGAGCCCCCCGCAGCCGACGTTCCCGGCGCGCAGGGCGCGCAGGACGCCCTCCTTGCCCGCCGCGTCGGGCAGGAAGAACGCGACGGCGCTGCCGCGGTCGCCGTCACCGCCCACGTTGACCGACCCATTCGGCGTGTCGTCCGGCTTGCGGCCCCGGGCGGGCCCCCTGCCGGCCGCACCCCCTCGCGGTCCCGCGGGGCGGCGGTGCGCCGGGGGCCCCCGGAGTGCAGAGGCGGGAACAGGCCGGACCCGGGAGACGTGCCGCGCCAGCCACCGCGAGCACCGGGCCGAGCCCGCGGCCGTCCGCCCGGCGTACGCGCCCCCGCCCCCCCAGCGGCTGAGGGGAACAGGCCCCACCGACGGCGTTCCGTCGCCCCCGCCGGGCATTCCCCGCGGGCCGTGCAGCGCCCGCGCGGGCGTCCAGCCTCCCGCGCGCACATCGGGTCGCGGGGCGGCGGGCCGCCGCGGCCCGCCGCCCCAGCCGTATTCACCCCGGGCCAAACCCCGAGGGCGCCGGGCACGCCCGTCCCGAAGCGAGGCTTGGTAGCCATTCGCTCCGGGGGTGGGCGCTACCTTCCGGCGGGCACAGTTGGGCAGGGTGGCGTCATTCCAGCGGGGGGGCCTTCGCCCAGACGGCGCCACGAGCGGGGGTGACTTCGGAGCGGTACGCCGGTCCGCTCGCGCCTGCCACCGCTTGCTGCGCACGGGTTCGGCGCCTGGATGCGGCCGCGGCGCCCGTGGGGTCACGGGGGCCACTGGCGGCCGTACGCGCCGAATTCGGCCGGTGGCGCAAGCGACTCGCCCAGAACGACGCGACCCTGCACAGCTGGGGATGCAGCGCCATGCCGACGACGCGCGATGGGACCGCCGCTCCTGGACGCGGAGGTGTGGACCGGGGCGAGGGCGGGTGGGGTGTGCGCGGCCGCTTGGGCCAAGCGCGGGCTCCGAGCCGAGCGTTTCTGGCAAGGCCTTGGCGCGGTGGTCCCGCGGCTGGCGTCGTGTCCTCGCTGCCGCGATAGTACTGTCCTCCGCACTGTAAGCGACTGGTGATGGAAAGGGCTGTGAACAACTGGCCACGGCAACGGCAACAGTCGGTTTGGCACGGTGAACGGATGTCAACGGCGCCAGGACGGCAGCGGCGCATCCTAGGATCAGGCAGTGCGGAGGGTGTCCAACTGCTACCGTAAAGGTTGCCTTCTGTCCGCTCTTGTGCTATAGTATCTCCAGTAGTCGGCGAAAACCAAGCCGGCCACCGCTGCTTGAAATACCTACGC
>JAJZZC010000326.1 GCA_021797775.1 Bacillota bacterium | reverse complement strand
TCAGCCTGCGTCAGCTTGTCCTGCTCCGCCTGCAGTTGCCCCACCTGTGCCGCGACCTGCTCCGCCTGAGCCAGGAACACCGCCTTGCGCTCCAACGCGCTACGGGCCAGATCCTCGCGGCCCGCCGCCAGGGCCTCCTTGGCTTGGGCCTCAAGAGCGGCCACCTGCTGCTGCGCCCGTGCGGCCTGCAGTTCGAGGCCCTTCTTGCTGGAGACCACATCGGCCAGGTTGCGCTTGACCTGCGCCAGCAGGTCGATCTGCTTCTGGTAGCTGTACTCCAGGGTCTGCCGCGGGTCCTCGACGGCTTCCACCGCCGCGTTGACCTTCGACTTGACGACCGTGGCCATGCGTGAAAGGACGCCCATCGCCCATCCCCCCTCGTGGCGCATTGTACCACCATCGCCAGCGAAGACCGAAGGGCTTGCTGTGGATAGTATCACCTCTATACCACATCGTCCCACGCCGTGACATGCCGCAATGTGGGTTCTTGCGCCTGCAAACCCCTCACCGTCTGTGACTTCCCCACCATGCGGCCGCCGGACGAATGGACGCCCTTCGGGCCCGAGCCCCCGCGTCACGCACCCCCGCCAGATCCCACCCATCCGCGGGGGGCGCGCGGGCGCCCGGCACCTCTCCCGCGACTTTCGCGCAACGGCGGCCAGTCGCGACTCTGGACAAGCCTGGATCCCCATGCGGCAGGAAACCCGCCCCAGTCGGGAGTACGTGTCCCCGAAACGGGTCTGGTTACTTCACCCCCGTCAGGGTGGACGTGGCCCCACAAAGGAGATGCCGTCGTGGCGGCGGACAGAGCGGCGGCTGCGGCCCTGCCCCTGGATGTCGCGGCCCGGTTGGTCTTCGACCACCTGCCCATCCCGATCTGCGTGCTCGATGGCGATTGTCGGCTCGTCGCCATGAACCCCGCGGCCGAGCACTTCTGGGGTGCGGACCTCGCGGATGTGGCCGGTTCGGTTGCGGCGGATGTGCTTGGCGTGCGCCCGGCGCAGGACGCTGCCGGCCAGTGCGACCCGCTCCAGCAAGCCCTGGAGGGAGCGCTTGACCGCGTTCCCTGCCGCATCACCGGCCGCGACGGCATCACCCACATGGCCTCCTTGGTGGGTGCACGGCTGCGTGACACCGATCACTCCGCCATCAGCGTTGTCGCGGAGCAATCCCCTCCGGCATGGGCACTCATAGACCCGGTTACGGGCATCCCCAACCGGCTGGCCTGGGAGACAGACCGTGAGCGGTGGCACGATGTGGCTGGGGCCGTGGTGGTCTTCGACCTGGATGACCTCAAGGAGATCAATGATCTGTACGGGCACCGCAGCGGGGACCAGGCATTGGCCGCCGTTGGTCAGACGCTGCGCACCCTGGCACCCCCCGGCGCTTCGGTCTTCCGCTGGGGCGGCGACGAGTTCCTGCTCCTGGTGGCCGTTTCGGGACTGAACGAGGCAGAGCGGTTGGCCGCCGCAGTGAGAGAGCAGGTCGGTGATCTGGGCCAGACCACACTTCCTCTGCGGCCCATCCTGTCGTTCGGCGCCGCTACGTTCGGACCAGGGGAGGTGGACGCAGCCCTGCGGCAGGCGGACGACGCTCTCTATGAGGCCAAGGGGGTACTGCTGCGAGCCGGCTCCGGGGCCCGCCTTGTCCTCACCCGCGAGGGACAGCGGCTCATGCTCTCCCTTGACGACGGGCCTGGCCCCTCGCCCACGGACTACGCATCGCGGTTCACGTCTTCTTTTGATGCATACTTCCGCGCCGTGCTCCAACGCGCCGTCGTCCAAGCGGAGCGCTTCGTCGCCTTCTCTGAACCACCGATCGGTGGCGCGGTCGTGGAACTCGGAGCGGGCTCTGGACGCATCACCCTGGACGGCGGTTTGGCCCAGCGCGTCGGCCCGCGCGGCCACCTCTTGGTGACAGACCCCTCAGCCGCCCAGCTGCGCTTGTTGCGCGAGCGTCTCAGCGCGTTGGACCTTCCGTGGGTGCGGCTGCTGCGATCGCCAGCCGAAACCCTCCCTGTCGCTGCAGGTTGCGTCGACATGGTGATTGGATCGACGTTCCTGCATTTCACTGACGCATACCGCGTCATGCGGGAGGTCGCCCGCGTCCTCCGACCCGGCGGCCGCTTTGCGCTGGCTGCCCCACTACCGTTCCCTTGGCCCGCGTTCTGGGAGGATGTCTTGGCACCTGTGTTCGTAGCGGGAGGACGTCTGGGATTGGGCGTACGCCACTGGGCCGTGCCGGAGGATGAAATCGTGGCCGCGGTCCAAGCGGCTGGTCTACAAGTTGATCGCTGCCAGCAGGAGGCCGATTACGCCGGTTTCCCCACGCCGGATGTGACGCAATCCGGTCTCCGCCAGTTGCAACTGATCGCCCTGATGTTGCCCGGTGCACCCGCCGACCGGCTCGCGGCTGTCGAAGAAGAAGTGCTCCGACGGATCGCTGAGCGCTGGGACGCCTACACGGAGGCCGACCGCGGTGGATCGTTTGTAAACCTCCACCTTGTGGCACGGAAACCGTAGCGCTGGCGGCCCCGTCCCGCATTCACGTCCAGCGTCGCCTCGGGCGGCGAATGCGTGGCCGCTGTCCCCTGGCTCACGGATGCACGGGCGCATGATCTTCCAGGACTCCCTCCAGGCCCAGACCCCGGACGAGCGCGTCTACGCACGCAGGGTCAAACTGCGAGCCGGCCCCAGCGCGCAGACGCCGGACGGCCTCCGCCACCGGGAGGGCGTTGCGGTAGGGGCGGTCGCTGGTCATGGCGTCGAAGGCATCAGCTACCGCGAGGATCCGCGCCTCGACCGGGAGCCTCCTGACTGCGCCTGGTCCGTTGGTCTCGCCTGCCCCGTAGTCGACGTGGTGGGCGCGCACGTACCTGGCGAGATGGCGCAGGCGCGGCGAGTGCTCCAGCACCTCGCCGCCCGCCTCTACATGCACGTCCATGGCGGCCCATTCGGCGGGATCGAGGGGGCCGGGCTTGCGCAGCACCGCGTCGGGCACCGCCACCTTGCCGATGTCGTGCACCAGGGCGGAATTGCGCAACCGTTCGAGTTGACCGTCCGTGAGGCGGAGAACTCGCCCGATGCTGACGGCCAAGTCGGCCACGCGGCGGGAATGGCCCCCAGTATAGGGATCGCGCATCGTCAGCATGCGTGCCAGGGCGGAGGACATCTCGGAGACGACATCCTGGTTCTCAGCACACACCCTCACCACCAAGCGGGCCAGCAGCAACAGGCCGACCATGAACACCAAGCTGATGGGCCCGAACTGGTAGTACATCGACTGCAGCACGACGCCGACTGCGGCGAACGCGCCCACGCTGGGGCCGACGCGAGCCACAAGGTCGCGCACGAAGTCAGCGGGATGGCGCCACTCCTTGCAGGCGGCCTGGACGGAGAGGACGGCGACATTGACGACCGTGTAGACGAGTTGCATCAACACATAGGGCAGGAGCCAGGCGGGAGCCCCGTGGGGCGCAGAACCCACTGGGCCGCCCAGCGCCACGTAGGTGATGCCGGCCAGCAGCGTCATCAACATGGCAGTCGGCGCCTGGTATGCGAACCAGCGCAGGCTGGTGCGGGGCCCAGACATGCCGCGCCCGTTGTCCCACGCCATGCCGAGCCCGCTGGCAAGTTTGGCGAGCGCAGCGGCGCGGGGGCCGATCACGGCGATCGAGATGTAGCCGACCAATGCCGCGCTGGAAACATCGAAGCGGCCCACGCGGATACGCAAGCCTGCAAACAGGGCGGTCGCGGCGGCAAACAGCGCTAGGAGGATCAGGCTACCGGGGGCCCAGGGCGGCGAACGGAAGAACGCGTAGATCGCACCCAACCAGAGCAAGGCGGCCAAGCCATTGAAGGCCACCGCGGCACGCCGGTCGCCCGCCGCTTTACACCCCCCGCCAAGGGCGATATCCGAGACATGCGTGCCTTGCGGGCAGTGGACACCTACAGGCCGGGAATCCAGCTATCGGCCGGGAACCGGTGCATGCCGACCACGCCCGCCAGCACACCGACGACGAAGGACCTCCGCTCGGTCTTCATCCGCGGCGCCCCTCCGCCGTGGGTACTCGGCTGAGGACGCCACGGGACCACTGCCCCCCTCCTAACGGATGAAGCCGCGTTGCGGCAACGCGTGCCGCATTCGACTTCCTATCATGGCGTCCTGCTGTCGAAGCCCGTCGATTTGTGACGATGGCGTTTCCGCGTCGCCAGGGCAGGCGGGGCCCTCCCCCTCCCACCCCTCGCCATCAGGGGACCCCCCGGCCGGCTGAACCGCCGGAACCGCACCTCGCTCCAACCCTCCACGGCACGCGAGCCCTGTCGCTCCACTGGCATGCCTGCCGACGCGACTCGGTAGGCGGCCCGTCCCGGAGCGCACCCCCAAGCGGGTACGCGACCGCGGCGGCGTCGCGGCAGGTTCACCCTGCCACCGGCCGAACCAATCCCCTGGCGAAGACCCGTGAGGCCCACGCCCGGCTTGGCTGGTTGCTAGAGGGAAGAGATTCCGGAACAGCAAGAGGCCCAGGGCATAGCAAGCCCTGGGCCCAAAGGGGTCGTGTGACTAGGCCTGCTGCTGGGGGACGGCGGGCTGCATGGCCCAGATGCGGGGCG
>JAJZZC010000325.1 GCA_021797775.1 Bacillota bacterium | reverse complement strand
CGCGGCGGGGTCGGGGGGCGGCGCGCCCGGCGGGTCGCCCGTGGATCCGGCGGGCGTGGGGCCGGCCGCTGCGCCAGCGGCTACGCCCGCGGACGAGGAGGAGGGCGGTCCGGCGGCCGCGTCCGGCAGGGGCGGGGATGGCGCGCCTGCGGCCAGCGAGGCCGCCTCCGCGCCCATGATCGTTACCCCGGCGCTCCGCACGGTACTGGCCTGGAGCGAAATCGTCTCCCCCGAGGGCGAGGACGACCTCGAACCCTTCCCGGTGCCCCTGGGCGCCGAGGCCGAAGACGAGGATGCGGAACTCGCGCCCGTCGACGCCCTCCCTGAGGCCGCGGTCGACGGCACGGGCCAGGAGGCCACGCCAGTGGCCGCCGACGGTGCCACCCCGGACGCCGGTTCCGCCGTGGCGTTGGTCCCCGTCGCCCCGGCGGCGGCGTCGACCGTGCCGGCCGCGACGCCCGCAGGCGGAGGGGGCGGTGCAGCCGGAGGCGGCGGAGGACGTGGCCGGGGCACGGGCACGGGCGCGGGGGGTGGGCGCCCGAGGCGGCGCCCGCTGGTGCACATCGTCGATAGGCCGATGACCATCGTCGAGCACCTCGACGAACTCCGCCGCCGGCTGGTCTGGACCGTGGTGGCCTTCGTCTGCGGGACGGCCCTCACGTTCGGCTTCATCGGCCCGGTGCTACGGTTCACCGAGCGGCCGCTGCGCGGGTATGGCGTCAAGATCCAGGCCATCTCGCCTATGGAGAAACTGTTCGCGCCGATACGCCTTGCCGCCATCGGTGGGATCCTGATCGCCTCGCCGGTTATCATCTACCAGGTCGTAATGTACATCCTGCCGGCGCTGACCCGCCGGGAACGCAAAATGCTGTTCTCCTACCTGCCGGCCACCTCGTTGCTGTTCGCCGCGGGCCTCGCCTTCGGCTACTTTGTCTTCGAGCCGGTGGCCCTGCACGTCGCCTTCACGTTCCTGCCCGGTGTCATCACCCGCCCGACCCTCAACAACTGGGTCAGTTTCCTAATCGAGTATTCCGTTCCCTTCGGCCTGGTCTTCGAGCTCCCTGTGGTCGTCGTGGTGCTGACCCGACTCGGCATCGTGAGCCCAGAGGCCCTGATCAAGGGCCGCCGCTACGCGATCTTCGGCGCGGTGGTCGTCGGCGAGGTCTTCTCACCCCCGGCGGACTTCATCTTCACGCCCTCGCTGATCGCGCTGCCGATCATCGCGCTCTACGAGATCAGCATCCAGGCCTCCAAGGTCGCCAGCCGCCGGCGGCTGCAGGATGAGGCGGACGCGGAAGCGGATGCGGACGAGGACGAGCCGGAGGCCTAGCCCCGAGCCAGTAAGCGACAGCCCTCGACCCTGATGGTGTCGAGGGCTGTCGCCGGTGGACGCGCGCGGCATGGGGTTATCCACATATCCGCCCCGATTTGGGCCGCTTATGCACAGGGTTGTCCACAGGATGTGCATGCGCGGCGGACGGGCCTGTCGAAACTGGAGACGCTCCCGGCCTGCCGCTGTGCCACGCCCGGGGACCAGGACGAGAGCAGGGGGGTGCATCGGCCGCGGCGCCGGAGATGCTGACGGTGCGCGGCGCGCGCCAGCACAACCTCCGTGGGGTCGACGTCGACATCCCGCGCGGGGCGCTCAGCGTCTTCACCGGGGTCTCCGGCAGCGGCAAGTCCAGTCTGGCCTTTGACACCATCTATGCCGAGGGCCGGCGCCGCTACGTGGAGTCGCTGTCGCTGCACGCACGCCAGTTCCTGGGGCGGATGGAACAGCCCGACGTCGACTTCATCGGCGGCCTCCCGCCCGCCATCGCCATCCACCAGTGGGGGAGCGGGGGGGAGAACCCGCGCGCCACGGTGGGCACCGTCACCGAGGTCCACGACCACCTGCGGCTCCTCTACACCCACGTCGGCACCGCGCACTGCCCGCGCTGCGGCCACGCCGTCGCGGCCATGGCCGTGGCGCAGATGGTGGATGCCGCCATGGCGCTGCCGGAGGGGACCCGGATCCAGGTCCTCGCGCCGATCGCGCCTGGTGAGGCCGGCGACCGGGCCGCGCTCCTCGCCGACCTGCGCCGCCAAGGCTTCGTCCGTGTGCGCCTGGACGGGGCGGTCATCGAACTGGGGGACGCCCCGCCGCTCGATCCCGCGCTGCCGCACGTCATCGACGTCGTCGTCGATCGGTTGACCGTCCGCCCGGGCGCCGCCGAGCGGCTGGCCGAGTCGTTGGAGACGGCGTGCCGGCAGTCGGGCGGGATCGCGTTGCTCGATGTGGTGGAACCAGGGGGGCAGGGGCGCGCGCTCGCCTTCACCCAACGCCTGGTCTGCGCGGTGTGTGGGACGGCCTTGGAGGAACTGGTGCCGCGCCTCTTCTCTTTCCATAGCGCGTACGGGGCGTGCCCGCGCTGCGGCGGCCTCGGCGCCACGCGCGAGGTGGACCCGGCCCTGGTGCTGCCTGATCCGCGCCGCAGCCTGGCCGAGGGGGCCCTTGCCCCGTGGGGCTGGGGGACGCACCAGCTGGCGCGCAGGCTGCGGGCGGTGGCGGCCGCGAGCGGCATCGCCGTTACGACGCCGCTTACCGAGGCCGGGCCGGCGTTCGTCCAACGGCTCCTATATGGGTCGTCCGAGCCTATCCCGGCCGTCCGGGATGGCCGGCCGGAGCCAGGTGTCTGGGAGGGCATGATTCCCCTCTTGGCCCGCACCCACCGCGAGGCTGGGGAGGATGCGCGCCTGCGCGCCGAGATCGAGGCCGTGATGACCGATGTGCCCTGCCCGTCCTGCGGCGGCCGGCGCCTGCGGCCCGAGGCCCTGGCGGTGACCGTTGCCGGGCTCGCCATCGCCGATCTGACCGCGCGCAGCGCCGCGGAGGCGCTCTCCTGGGTGCGGGACCTCTCCTTCACCGGGCGACAGGCGGTCGTCGCCGCCCCGATCCTCCGCCGGCTGACCGCCCGTCTGGAGCGGATGGAGCAACTGGGCGTGGGCTACCTGACCCTGGACCGGCCGGCCGCGACCCTCTCCGGAGGCGAGAGCCAGCGGCTGCGTCTGGCGACGCAGATCGGCTCGGGGCTCAGCGGGGTGCTGTACGTCCTGGACGAGCCGTCCATCGGGCTGCACCGCCGGGACGGCGAGCGCCTGATCGCCACGCTGCGCGCCCTGCGCGACGAGGGCAACACGGTGCTGGTCGTGGAGCACGACGAGGACACCATCCGCGCGGCCGACCACATCGTCGACGTCGGGCCCGGGTCCGGCGAGGAGGGGGGCCGCGTGGTCGTCGCCGGCACGCTCGACCAGGTGCTGGCCTGTCCGGAATCGGTGACGGGGGCGTTCCTCAGTGGCCGGCGCGGGATCCCCGTGCCCACCCGCCGCCGCCCGGCGGCGGGGGTCCTCTCCGTGCGGGGGGCGCGGCTGCGCAACCTGCGTGACATCGACGTGGATGTCCCCCTCGGCTGCTTCGTGGCGGTAACCGGCGTCTCGGGCGCGGGCAAGAGCACGCTCGTCCGCGACGTGCTACTCGCCCATCTGCAGGCCGCGGGGAGCGGGGCACGCCGCGCGCCGCCAGGGCGGCTGGAGGGCGCCGGTGCCGTGAGCCGCGTGCTGGCCGTGGACGGCTCGCCCATCGGGCGCACGCCGCGCGCCAACCCCGCCACCTACACCGGTGTGCTGGATGATCTGCGCGCGCTGTACGCGCAAACCCCCGAGGCGCGCGCACGCGGCTACGACAAGAGCCGCTTTAGCTTCAACCTGCCGGGCGGGCGCTGCGAGGCCTGCGCCGGTGAGGGGACCGTCCGTGTCGAGATGGTGTTCCTGCCGGACGTGCACGTACCGTGCGAGGTCTGCGGCGGGCGGCGCTACAACCGCGAGACCCTGGAGGTACGGTACGGCGGGCGCTCGATCGCCGAGGCCCTGGACCTGACGGGCACCGCCGCCCTGGCCCTGTTCGCCCGCGTCCCGCCGCTGCGCCGCAAGCTGCAGGCCCTGGTGGACGCGGGCCTCGGCTACCTGCGCCTCGGGCAGAGCGCCACGACCCTCTCCGGGGGCGAGGCGCAGCGCCTGAAACTGGCCGCAGAGCTGGCGCGGCGCGGGGCCGGCCACACGCTGCTCGCACTGGACGAACCGACCACCGGATTGCACCCGGCGGATGTCCAGCGCTTGCTGCGCATCCTGCACCGCCTCGTGGACGGCGGGGACAGCGTCCTGGTCATCGAGCACGACATGGACGTGGTCAAGACGGCGGACTGGGTCATCGACCTCGGGCCGGAAGGCGGCGAGGGCGGCGGCCGCCTCGTCGCGGCCGGCACCCCGGAGGAGGTGGCGCGCTCCCCCGCCTCCCACACCGCCCGCTACCTGCGCGCGGCGCTGGCGGGACCCTGGGGCGGGGGGGAGCGGGAGCCGGACGCGGCGGCGCGGGGCACCCCCGAGCGGGGGGAGCTGGGCGGGCCGCCAGGATCCGGGCCGCGCGGTTCGCGGTGAACCGCCGCTGCGAACCGCCATGGCGGGCAGCGGGTGATGGAGCGGCTTGGGGCCGGCCGCGGGAACGCGCGTGATGCCCGCGATCACGCCCGCCCGGCCCCCCCGGGCCCGCCCGGCCCCCCCGGGCCCCCCGGGCCCCCCGGGCCCCCCGGGCCCCCCGGGCCC
>JAJZZC010000058.1 GCA_021797775.1 Bacillota bacterium | reverse complement strand
GGCGACAATGTGTGGTGCTCCAGGTCGCCGAGGTCAGACTCCCGTTCGGGCTCTGAGCACCAAGCTAAACACGACCTTCCTTACCCAGCGCGCCCTCTCTCTTCGCCACTCCGCCTGTTTTTCATGCTGCGTGGCGGCGGGCCCCGCCGGCATGGGGGACTCCCGTGGTATCATCACCTCGGGCCTATTGTCCGTCGTCGCGTACCCGATGCGGCGGTTCACCGGCCGTGCCCGGGCACCTGCTCCCCGTCGGCGATGCCGTTACGTTTGAGCGTGCAGCCGCGGTGCCGCGGATGGGAGGGCGCCTGGGTGTGGGCATGGCGGCTCAGCGCGTACAGGATCGCGGCCGACACATCAAGGTCCCCGAGCCGGGCCCGCACTCCCGCCGGCCTTTCCTCGTCCGGCGTTCTCGCCTGGAGGCGTGGCATGGTGCGTCGCCGAATGCGGGACAGACCGCGACAATAGGGCGAGATGCCACAGGGTAGTGCTGCGGAACACACTGGCACCGACCCGTTAGGGTTCCTCCTGAATCGCATCTGGGCGCCCAAAGACGCGGCGATTTTCGGCACTAGCGTGGAGGCCTGGCAAGGCTGCTTGGGATCGGTATAGTACGTGCTGGCGAAGTAGAGAGCGGCGAGTTCGGTCACTTGGACTTGGGCGGCCTGACGCTCCGTCTGCCCGGACCCTGCACTAAGGCGACCATGCTCGCCGCGACGCGCCACGCAGGACAAGAAAGGCCTGTCCCACCGTCCCAGGATACCGGGGCCGCCGGCTCGAATCCACGGCCCAGTGAGGTAACCCCGCATGGACAAGCGCTCCCTCCCCTACGGCCTCTGGCCCAGCCCCGTCACCCCCGCGCACATGGCCGCCGGCATCCGCCTGCAGGACGTGGCCTGGGACAGTGACGGCGACACGCTGGTCTGGTTGGAAGGTCGCTCCGACCGCGGCGTGTTGGTCGCCCAGCGCATGGGCGAGCCCGCCACTGCCGATCTGACCTCCGACCTGTCGGTGCGCGCCCGTGTCGGGTATGGCGGCGGCGACTTTACTGTCGACCGCGGCATGATCTACTTCGTGGCGGACGGGCGCCTCTACCGCCAGGCCATCGCCGGCGGCGCCCCAAGGCCGATCACGCCCGCCTTCGGCCAGGCCGCGGCCCCCACGGTCTCTCCGGACGGCGGCAGGATTGCCTTTGTCCACTCGTACGAGCGCCAGGACGCTGTCGCGCTGGTGGACGCCGAGGGTGAAACCTGGCCCCGCCGTCTCATCTCCGGTGAGGACTTCTACATGCAGCCCACCTGGCACCCGGAGGGCGACCGGATCGCCTACGTCTGCTGGAACCACCCCCACATGCCCTGGGACGGCACCTGGCTGCGCGTCGCGCACCTCGCGCCTGACGGCGGCCTTAGGGAAGTCGAGACCGTCGCTGGTGGCGAGGCGGCCATCTTCCAGCCCCTGTTCTCCCCCGACCGGCGCCACCTGGCGTTCGCCAGCGACGAGACGGGCTGGTGGAACCTCTACGTCCGTGACCTGCAGACTGGTGACACCCGTCAGCTCACCCACGAGAAACAGTCCGAGGCCGGGGGGCTGGCCGCCTGGTCCCAGGGCATGCGCGCCATCGCCTTCGAAGAGACCGGACGGTCGATCTTCTACCTGCGTTACAACCAGGGTCGCAGCGTCGTCTGTCGCGTGCCGGTCAGCGGCGGTGAGCCCGAGCCTGTTCGCGGCCCCATCCAGGAATACACCAGCCTCGCCCAGATCGCCGCGGCCCCGAAGGGCAGGCGCATGGCCTTCATTGCTTCCGCCAGCGGCGTCCCCCCCCGCGTGGTGACGCTCGACGACGGGAACCCCACGGTCCATCGCCGCTCAGCCGCCGAGATGCTCCCCGCCAGCGCTCTGGCGCGGGCTGAGCCCGTCTCCTGGGAAACCGCCGGTGGCGCAACCGTCCACGGCCTCCTGTACCGCCCCGCGAGCCTGGACACCACCAGCGCCGGCCTGCCGCCGGCCATTGTCAACGTCCACGGCGGCCCCACCAGCCAGGCCACCGCCGCCTACTCGGCTCAGGCGCAGTTCTTCGCCACCCGCGGCTATGCGTACCTTGACGTCAACTATCGGGGCAGTACCGGCTACGGTCGGGCCTACCGCAACGCGCTGCGCGAGCACTGGGGCGTCTATGACGTGGAGGACGCCGTCAGCGGCGGCCGCTACCTGGCGGATCAGGGCTTGGCTGACGCGGGTCGCCTGGTGATCATGGGCGGGAGCGCGGGAGGGTACACCGTTCTGCGCGCCCTCACCGTGGAGCCCGGCTTCTTTAAAGCCGGTCTCTGCCTCTTCGGTGTCAGCAACCTCTTCACGCTGGCCGCCGAGACCCACAAGTTCGAGGAGCGGTACCTGGACTCTATGATTGGCCCCCTGCCCGAGACCGCCGCCCGCTACCGTGAGCGCTCGCCCATTTTCGCCGCCGACGGCATCGTTGACCCCCTCGCCATCTTCCAGGGCGAGGAGGACAACGTCGTCCCCCGCAACCAGGCCGACACCATCGTGGAGTCGCTGCGCCGCCGGGGGGTGCCGCATGAGTACCACCTCTACCCCGGTGAAGGTCACGGTTGGCGCAAGACGGAGACGGTTCTGGCGTTCTACCGTTCTGTCGAGGCCTTCCTGCGGCAGTTCGTGATTTTCGCTTAGAGCAAGATTATACCCGTCACAACCTGTGGCGCGTGACACGTTTTGGGCGAGGGGGCTCGTCCTCGACGACTGCCGATGGCCGCCTGCGCAAGGCAAAGAGCCCGCCGGCGTCGAACACCTCGGCCATGTGTGGGCGTTATTCACTGGCCGACGCGGAGCGGGAGAAGCTGGGGGAGCGGTTCCTGCTCGCCCTGGAGGCGCTCGAGGCCATCGACCCGCGGCCACGGTAACGGCGGGCAGGGCCGGGTCCAGGACGTAGCCCTCGCGGGCCGGGAGCCTTGCTGGCATGGACTTTGCAGCGCCACGAGCACGGCGGCGCGGCGGTCGGCGAACAGCCCCGCCCAGGCCGAGGACCCAGGCCGCGAGGGCCAGTCCGGCGGCGACGCCCAGCGCCGCAAGGCTGCGCAGCGCACCCCCCCTGCCAGATTCCGCCCACTACTGGCGGTAGGACTCGTCGGCCACGGACCAGTAGAGGGCGGGCCAGTCTCAGAGCAGCCAGGGCGCCAGGTCGTACGTGCGCACTCTTTTGGCCGCCTCGCATGATGCGAGGACCTTGGCGAGGTCATCGCGCAGCCGCGCGCGGGGGCTGGGCCCGCGTGAGGAAGAAGGCGAGAGAGGACGGCCTCGGCCACCGGCGTCGGGATCGCCGCGACGAGGGTCGCGGCAAAGGAGCCAGGGGCTCCACGCGCCGACGCCGGCCGCCAGGGCGATCAGGGTGGCCGCCGCGCGCGCCACGTCGAGGAGAGGGCGCAGCAGCGTGAGGAAGAACCCCGGGGCCGTGGCCTCGCGCGCCCGCCGCAAGATGTCGGTGAAGTCGGCGCGCGCGAAGACATCGAGGCGGCGCGACGCGGCCCTGCGCTGCCGGCGGAGTTGCGGCGCGCCCTCCATCTCCTGGCGCAGGCGTTCGAGGACGAAGTCCAGCAGGGGCCAGCCGGCGGTCTGCAGCAGGGCCAGTGCGGTTCACACGGCGATCCAGGCGAACAGCGCCGAGAACGGCGCCACGCCCCGCGCCGCGGCCACGGCGGCGTCGAAGGCGCGGTTCATCACCCAGACCACGGCCGCCGGCAGCAGCCCCATGGCCGAGGAAGAGGCCTCGCACGGCGGCGGTGCGCGCCGGGTCGGTCCGCCAACCGGACGGCCGGCTGCCCGCACGGACGCGAGAACGATGCGGTATGCTGGTCCCCTTGGGCTCCCGGCGCCTGTGCGGGACCCGCCCCCGGTGGGGCGGGCCCCGCGCCCATGTCCCACTCCGCGTCTGCCCGTACCCGGCGCCCGGTCCCTGAAGGAGAGGCGGTCGGCATGGCCACCTGTCCGGCGATCCCCGGCCTGCACCACGTGACGGCTATCACCGGCGACGCGCCAGGAAACGTCGCCTTCTACACGCGCGTCCTCGGGTTGCGCTTGGTGAAGAAGACCGTCAACCAGGACGACGTGTCGGCGTACCACCTGTTTTACGGCGACGCCCGGGGCAGCCCCGGCATGGACATGACCTTCTTCGACTGGCCCCACGCCGGGCCGACGATGGGCAGCGACCTCCAGCGCACCCCGGGGCCGATTCGTCCGCTACGACCTTGGGCCGCCCGCCGATGGGCCCCCCGGAGGCCAAGCCGGAGCCGGCAACGGGGCCGGGGCGCTCCGCTGCGGGTGTACCCCCAGAGCCACCCGCGTGTGGCGCTGTTGGGACAACAGAGGGTGGCCACCGCGGCGGATGGGGTTTCTGGCGCCGCCACGGGGACGCAGCCGGGGCGCGCCGCGATGTTGAAACCGTTGGACGCCCGCGGGCCTCAGCAGCCGTCCGGAGTGACACCGCGCAGCAGCCGTTCCATCGCCGCGGCGTATGCCGCCAGCGCCCGCCGGCCGCGCCCCGTGGCCGAATAGGTCGTGCGGGGCTTGCGGCCGGCGAAGGCCTTGCGCGCCTCGACGTATCCCGCCTCTTCCAGCACGCGCAGGTGGGTGGCCAGGTTGCCGTCGGAAACGCCAAGGGCCTTGCGCAGCGCCACGAAGTCGCGGGGACCCTCCACGGCCAGGATGGCCATGGCGCCGAGCCGCACGCGGGCATGGATCGTGTCGTCGATCTCCGCCAGAGCGACGGGCTCCGCTGCGGGCCCGGTCCCGGCGGTGTCGCGCCTGGTGTCCGCGCTCACCGCTGCACCCTCGCGGCCCATGCCGCGGCGGCCAGGAAGCCGCCGCCGCCCAGGATCGCGTAACCGGTCGCCGCCGACGCGGCCGCGGCCGCCGGGAGCGCGAGGGGGATGACGATACCGACGGCCAGGAGCCAGAGGCCGAGCAGTGCCCATACCCGCGAAAAGAGCGCCCCTGCGATGGCGTAACCCGCCCCGACGATGAGCAGCCAATACCCGCCGTCGGCCACCAGCGTTTGGTTCCAGGCGTGGAGTGTGGCGATCAGGCCGAAGGCCAGGACCAGGACCGCCGCCCACGAGGTGTACAGCGTGCGCAGTAACAGCGGCATCGCCCCCGGGTTCCCGGCCCCCCAAAGCTGAGGCAGGTGCCAACCCCGGCCGCGCAGCAGGAGGGTAGGCGATGCAAAGGCTGCGACGGTCAGCACCCAATTCGTCGCCTCGGTCCCGGGGTTCTTCCCGGCCAGCACGGTCAGGCCGAAGGTCACGATCCAGGCGATGCCCCAGGAGGCAAAGACCGGGGCCAGGCTTCTGCCGTCGAACTCCGTTCGCAGCAAGAGGTCCCGCAGAAAGCGCACGTCCTCGCGTGCCTCGGATCCGGCTGGTGCCATGTCTCTGCTCCTCACATCACTTTTTATCACAGAGTACTCTCGGCGAAGAGGGGCGTCAAGAGCGATGGGGGGGGCGGACGCGCGGGGCGCCACCCGTGCGCGACGTGACCGTTCCGCCAAGGGGGACCCCTTGGGTCGGACCTGCGGGCTTGAGCCCCATAAGGCTGCGGCGACAGACGGGACGTCAGGAGTCGGTGGTGGGCCGTCGTTTGTGCGGGTGGCGGCCACCTCCGCGCGCGCGGGGCGGGCCCCGACCACGGGGACGAGGGTGCGCAGGCGCAGGTCGGCGCCCAGCGCAGCGTGGACCGGCTGCCGCTCCTCTGCGGTCAGGCCCACCACCCCGCGGATCGAGGCGGACCGCGCCATCACCTGGCGGGCGTCGATGGCCACCGTGCTGCGGGAGCCGACGACCACCACCCGGCCCCGGTCGGCGAGCAGCGTCAGGTCGGTGGGCGAGATGGAGGGCCGAGACGCCGACGCCCTCGCTGCCACCGCGGCTACGCCTCGCCGACGAGGCGCACGGGGAGGTAGGCGGTGCACCTTGCTGGCCGCCCCCTGTACGTCCTCTTCCCCCGAGGCCAACACGTCGTTGCTCGGCATTGGCGACGCTGGCCGAGGCCACGGGGGCGGTGCAAAGCCAGCGGGGCCCTCGGGCGGGATGCAGGGCCGCGTGGCCCTTGGTCCCGACGCTCGGCGCCCGTGCCCGTCAACCCCGACGCCGCCCGTACAGTCCATGGCGGGGTGCCGACAACACGACAGCGGAGGCCGGGATTGGCGGGCATCACCGGCCATTCCCGGCGCTCCCGCGGCGTGGCACCGGTGTGTCCGCCGGACGGGCCCGCGCCCAGGCGCGGCGCGTGCCGACTGCCGGTCGAGCGAAAGGGAATTCGACCCTGGATACCGAAGATGCGCCAAGATGCGAGGCGGGGCCTCGGGCCCGGACACGGGCATCCGATCGCACCTCGCCCAGATCCGGCCGGCTCCTCGGCCCCGTCGCGGCCCTTGCCCAGGGGAGGCACGACCCGGACGCCTTGACCGGCTCCACACCGCCACGCCGCCGCTGACAGGGGGCGTGGCCTTGCCGGGACCGCAAGCAGGAGGAGATGCGCCCGCCCCGCGCCCCGGGCCACGCGGCCGCCCCGCCGAGGCCGAGCAGGGGGCCAAGGCGCCCTCCGCGCGACCGCCCGCCACAGAGGCCGTCCACTCGCAGCCGCCCGGTCCTGGCGCCATGCTCCGGGACGGGTACTGGGCGCGTGCTGCGCGCGTGCGGGTCGTCGAGCATACGGGGCAGGTGCTGCGCCGGGAACTGGCGGCCGCGCGTGGGGCGGCCGAGACGCTCGTGGTGCCGCCCGCCCGCTTGGGAGAGCGCTTCGACCAGCTGCCGCAAGACGTGGTGTCCAGCCCTTGCCCGCCACCGCCGTTCGGACGGAACTCCGATGCCGCGACCGGGCCGGCGACGCCCGTGCCGACCGTAACCGAGTACCCGGTCGTGGCGACCAGCGGGACCGCGCCAGCGGCAGCATCCAGTGACCCTTATCCGCCGGTGGATGCCGGACCCTCGACCGGACGCGGGCAGGCGCCCCTCCCCGTGACGCCGGGGCGCCGCACCACTGCAAGAGCGGCGGCGCCCGGTACCGACCCTGTCATGCCCCCTGCGACGCCCCCCCGGTTTGGACGCTCTCCCACCGGGCACCACGCCCCCGCCCGCGGGGTTGGAAGATGCCCCTTTCCCGCCGCCCGCGAGCACCCCGGCCGGCCACCCGCCGCGGTCGCTTCCCGCCCTGCGCCGCCACCCCCGCCCGCGGCCTGCGGGCCCGTTCCCCCGCCCCTTTTACCCTGCGGCCAAGGGAGCGCCCCCACGGCGGTCCCGGGCCCTTCCCCCGCTGCGGGCCGCGCCGCGCCATCCGCCAGCAGGACCGCGCGGCGGTGGCCCGGTTCGCACAGGACCTATTCGGTGAGCCGTATGATCCGGACGCCGTCCTGTTCGGGGATACCGTCGAGCCCGCGTCAGCAGCTGCCAGACGACTGGCGCCCTCCGACTACGGCCTGCTCGAGGCAGCGCTGGAGGGCGAGGACCCGGTCAAGGCGGCGGCGGCGCTGCGCGCCCGCTTCGGCCTCGGCCGCACGCCAGAGCCCGGCGCTACCCTGCTCCCGCGCCTGCTCGCGTGATCCCCAAATACGGCTTTCCGGTCGACGTGGTGCAACTTGACACCCTCAGCGACCCAGAGGACTTTGGCCGCCAAGTGACGTTGCAGCGCGACCTATTCTCCACCGCCACCTGCGGCGCGGACCGACCTGGCGCTACCTCGACCGCGTGGTGGATTCACTGGGATAGGGCGCGCTGCGACGCACAACGGGTGTGGGATGTCAGCGCCGGGCGGGGGAAGGCCCGTGCGGCGGGGCAGGCGCCGGTCGTGCCCAAGCCACGCTGCCCATGCGACTCGTCGCCCGGAGATGGAAACGTGTGATTGGCTCCGCCACGCCCGTGGTAGAATGGCCGCACGCTCACATTCATGGGTGCGCGTCTGAGCGCA
Organism: Bacillota bacterium; assembly: GCA_021797775.1. Taxonomy (GTDB): domain Bacteria; phylum Bacillota; class Sulfobacillia; order RBS10-35; family JAJYVN01; genus JAJZZC01. Next base: position 16,502 of record JAJZZC010000058.1, on the reverse strand, counting down.
CGCAGCGCTCGGGCCCGCCCTGCCGCGGGGCCGTTCGCCGCAGGCGTCCGGGCCACCTTACCTACGGATGCCCCGGCTTTCTGGCGCGATACCATTCATAGTGACCCGTCCTTGGCCCGTGGACGTGGCGGTGCAACGAACCGAGAGGGTGACTTGCACCAGGTCCGACCCGAGGGATGGCGGGCCCAGCCCGGACGACACGGCGGACAGGTGTGGGAGGTTGAAGCAGGCACGATGGACCCCAAGAGCGTGCTGGACCTCATCGCACGGGGCGAAACGCTGGAGATCGAGTTCAAGGGCGATTCCCGGGGTTCCCTCTCGGACCGTGACCTCGTCGAGGCCGTCGTCTGCCTCGCCAACCGCCCAGGCCCCGAGCGGGCCTGGCTGTTCTTGGGCGTCGAGGACGACGGGCGGATTACGGGTGCGCGCCCTCGTCATGAGGGTGGGCGCACGGACCCCGCGCGGCTCATGGCGCTGATCTCGAGCCGGACTTCACCTGCGCTCACCGTGGAGGTATCCGTCACCGCCGTCGGGGGCCGGGACATCCTGGCGATTGGCGTACCGCCGAGCCGGGTGCCGGTGAGCACGGCCGACGGCCGCTACCTGCGGCGCGCGGTCGGAGGGGACGGTCGCCCGATCTGCGTACCCCTCCGCTTCCACGAGATGCAGGCGCTCCAGGCGGACCGTGGCCTACTGGACTATTCGGCGTTGGTTGTGCCCGAAGCCGACTGGGACGACCTTGACCCCCTGGAGTTCGAGCGGCTGCGCAGAAGTGTGCGTGAGCGCCGGGGGCGGAGCGACGAGAGCCTGCTCGAACTGTCCGACCTGGACCTGGCCAAAGCCCTAGGCGCGGTGGACGCCAATGCCCGCGTGCACGGCGTGCGTCTACTCGGCCTGCTGCTCTTCGGGCGGGAGGAGGCGCTGCGGCGCCTCGTGCCGGCCCACGAGGTCGCCATCCAGGTCCTCGGCGGCCACACTGTGGAGGTTAACGCCTTTCACCGTTGGCCGCTTCTCCGGATGATGGATGAGATCGACGCCTACTTCCGCGTGCGCAACACGGAACGCGAGTTGCTCGTGGGCATGGTGCGCGTCGGGGTGCCGGCGTATCCGCCCGCGGCCTTCCGAGAGGGCGTCGCCAACGCGCTGATCCACCGCGACTACACGCGGCTCGGCGCCGTGCACGTCCAGTGGTATACCGACCGCATCGAGATCCACAGCCCGGGGGGGCTTCCCGAGGGGGTGCGGCTGGACAACCTCCTCGTCACTTCACCCCGACCGCGCAACCCCCTGCTGTCCGACGCCTTCAAGCGGGCGGGTCTCGTCGAACGGACGGCGCGCGGGGTCGATACGATCTTTTACGAGCAGTTGCGCAACGGCCGGGCCGTGCCGTCCTATGCCCGGACCGGGGCCGAGGGCGTGGTCCTGGTTCTCCCGGGCGGCGATCCTGACATGGCCTTTGTGCGCTTGATCGCGGAACTCGGTCTCTCGGGCCGCGCCCCGGATCTGGACGGGCTGTTGCTCTTGGATGCGCTGCGGCGGCAGGAGCGTCTCACGGCCGTGGAGGCGGCCGCCCGCATCCAGAAGTCAGAAGGCGAGGCGGGGGCAGTCCTCGCACGGCTGGTGGTGGCCGGACTGGCGGGGTCCTCGGGGGGCACCTGGTCTTTGTCTGCGGAAGCCGCCCGGGGGTTGTCTGTCCCGCGGCCAGACACCCCCCGCCGCCCTGCCGACCCGGCCGCCAGCGAACAGGTAGTCCTCCAGTACGTGGCGCGTCATGGTCGCATCACCCGGCGGGTGACCGCACAGTTGTGCGGCATCGCGCCCGCTGCCGCCGGCCGTATCCTCGACCGGTTGGTGCGCTCGGGCCGGCTGCAGCGCAAGGGCTCGGGCGGCGGCGCCTGGTATGAGGCTGAGGGCCGGCGGTAGCCGGAGCGGCCCTCGGCACGCGGCTCCGTCTCTGGCACAGATGGCGGCGGTGGCCGGAGACCGACGTGCAGCCTTGGCGCCTGTGGTCTCCGGCCGAGCAACCCCGCGGCGGGTACCTCGATTTCGAGGCCTGTACGCGACCGCGGAGTGGCGGCGCCGAGGTGGGTGTGGGCGGCGAGCCCTTGGGCAACCCGCCACCGGGCTAGTACTGTCCTTAGCACTGGTAGCGACTGGGGACAGAAGCGGGTATGAAGGAATGGTCACGCCTCCGGCAAGAGGCGTTTTGTCGTTATGAACGGCTATGCACGGGTCCTCGACGGCAGCGGCTCATCCTAGGATCAGGAAGTGCTCAGGGTAGTACTAGGGAGCCGTCGCGGGCACAGTTGACCGCCATTGCCGTCCCGCACGCGGGCGCGGCGGGCCTTGGACGGGTTGCGACGACCCCCGGCCTCTGCACGGTCGATGCCCCTGGCGGACCGTTGCTGTGCACGGCGCGCAGCGGCTTGCCGGAGCCCCCCGCGGCGGGGGACTGGGTGGAGGCGGCGGACATCGGCGGCGGCCGGGGGCGGATCACCGCCGTCTTGCCCCGCCGCAACGCCCTGACGCGGGTGCGCACGTTTTCCGGCTACGGGCGCGGCGGCCACGGGAGCGGGCTGCGGCAGAAGCGCGAGCAGGTGGTCGCCGCCAACATCGATCAGATCCTCCTCGTGTTCGCCGCGGCACGGCCCCACCTCAACCTCGACAAGGTGGACGAGGCCCTGCTCGCGGCGGCCGCCGCGGACCTGCCGGCCCTGCCTTGCATCAACAAGAGCGACCTCGCCGAGGCGCATCTGCCGCAGCACCTCGAACCGTACCGCCGGCCCGACCTGCCCCTGTTCGTGACGAGCGCGGTGGAGGACCTGCCCGCCGCGCTACGGGGCAGGACCACGGCACTCTGGGGTCCGTCCGGCACGGGCAAGACCTCGCTGCTCAACCGCCTAGAGCCGGGGCTCGGGCTGCGCGTGCAGGCTGTCTCGGCGGGAACCGGCGGCGGGCGGCACACGACCACCGCCGCCACGCTCTGCCGCTGCGGGGCTGACGGCTGGGTGGTGGACAGCCCAGGCTGGCGGCACATCCGCGCCGATGCCGCCACGCCCGCCGCGCTGCGGCGCGTCTTCCCCGAGGTGGCGGCCATCGCGGACACGTGCCGCTACTCCGATTGCCGGCACCGCGCGGAACCCGGAAGCGCCGTGCGCGTGGCTATCGCCGCCGGTAGGGTGCAGGCCCGGCGGGCCGCGACGTTCGCCCGGTATGCCAGCGTATGGGCCGAGGGAAAGGCATGAGGCTGGCGGCGCGCCCGTCACGGCGCGCGGGCCACCGTGGATAGAGGCAGGGAGTGCGCGAACGGGCGGATGCCGGGTCGCGCCGTCGCGCGCCGAGACCCTCAAACGAGCCGGGCCGGTGGGCACGACGGCCTCCCGCGAATGGTCGCCAGCCCCAAGGTGATTGTGCCTTGCCGCGCGCAGCGCCGCCTGGGGTGTGCGTGCCCCGGCGGCGCGCCGGCGCTGTCGGCAGGGCGCCCGTCGGGGGCCGGGATGTCGCCGCGGGCGCCCGCAGGGGGCCTGGCTCGTGGTGCCCCTGCTCGCCCTGGGCTTCGTGGCGGGCGAGTTCGCCTGGATGCGGGCCCGTGGGGCCGAGGTGATCGCCAACGCGGTGCGCGTGGTGGAGGACAAGGGCAGCGGGACCCGCGTCTTCACCGCCGTGGGCTACTTCGCCCCGGAGCGCGGGGCCTTGACCGCCGATCTGCCAGCCGCCGCCCTGCCCCTGCGCGTCGAGGCCCCCACTGCGTTGCCGCCCGGTGGGACGCCCACGGGGTCAACCGGCGCACCGAGCCCCTTCGCGGCCGTCCCCTATACCGTCCTGCAGGCGGGCTCCGGGCTGGAGGCGATGTTCCGACCGGACACGCGCTGGGGCCTGCGCTCTGTGGCGTATGAGCAGGTGCCTGCCGGCGCCGCCGCGCGGAGCGGCGCGGGCGGACTCTCCGCGGACCTGACGCTGGTAGGGAACACGCTGGTGGGCGAGGTCCACAACGGGACCCGCCTTCCGCTCGCGCACGTGAGCCTCCTCGACGGCACGGCCTACGTAACGTTGCCGGTGGTGGCCCCGGGGGCGTCCAGTCCCTTGCGCTTGCAGGTGCCGGCCGCCCCCCCGGTGGTCGTCTCCGGCGCCTTCGGCGCCGGGACCGCGACGGGCCCCTTAGGGTGGTTGCTCTTCCTGCGCCCCCACCTCGCCGGCGCGGCCACGGCCGGGTCCGGCCACGGCGGGGCGAGGCCCCGTCCAACCCGCCCGCCGCGCACCGGGGCGGCTCTGCCGTTCACCTGCTGTGCGGCCGTGCTCAACCCGGCCCTGATGAGCGTGGCGCAGCGCCGGGAGGCGGACCTGCTGGACGGGCTGCTCGGTCAGTTCAGCCCGGGCGCGTCGGGCCCGTGGCAGTTTGGCCCGCCCCTGCTACGCGTCGCGTGGACCGAAGGGAGGGGGCAGCCGGCGCACTGGCCAGGCCTGCCCGCGCCGCCCTACCTCCTCACCATGTACCTGCTGACGCCCGTCCTGCGCCTGCCGCCCGGGCCCTTCACCCTGGGGCCCGGCCTCGTCGCCCCGATGTCGCTCCACACCAGTGGCGGCACGGGCTTCAGCGGCGCGCCGCCCGCCATGGCCCTGCAGAGCGGTGCCACGGCCACCTTCCAATTCCACGCGCCCATGCCGCCGGGGGCTGATGTGCGGTCGGTCGGCCTCACCGTCGCACTCCATCCGTCCCCGGCGGCGAACGGGCAGGCGGCGATCGTCGGGCCGCCTGGGGCCACGGCCATCCCCGCCCCGCGCGGGGCGCTCGCGGTGTACGACTACGCGACGGGGGCCTGGCAGCCGCTGGCCGGCGCGGAGCGGTTCCGCCTGGGGCCGGGGGTCGTGGGCCCGGGGGGCGCGGTGCAGGTGCGCTTCACCGCGGCGAGCGGCGTGCCGCCGTTCTGGTTCGGCGCGCCGCAGGTCACGGTCTCGGGGGTGATCCCGTGATCGCCGCGGACGGCCTGATGAAGCGGTACGGGCGGCTCGACGCCTTGCGCGGCCTCTCGCTGCGCGTCCCGGCAGGGGCGGTGTACGGGTTCATCGGCCCCAACGGCGCGGGCAAGACGACCACGATGCGCATCCTGGCCGGTCTCCTCCTGCCCGACGGCGGACGGGCGGAGGTGGCCGGGTGCGACGTGTTGGGCGATCGCCGCGCGCTCCACGACGCCGTCGGCTACATGCCGGATTTCTTCGGGGTGTGCGACGACCTGCGCGTGGGCGAGTACCTGGAGTTCTACGCCGCCGCCCACGGGATCCGCGGTCCGCGCGTGCGCAAGCTCCGCGACGACCTGCTGGAACTCGTGGACCTTGCCGCCAAGCGCGATGCCTTGGTCGAGCACCTCTCCCGCGGCATGCAGCAGCGGCTCTGCCTGGCCCGGGCCCTGGTGCACGGCCCTGCCGTGCTCCTGCTGGACGAGCCGGCGAGCGGTCTCGACCCCTTGGCGCGCGTGGAGATGCGCGAACTGCTCAAGGAACTCGGCCGTATGCGCAAGACGGTCCTGATCAGCAGCCACATCCTCTCCGAGCTGGCCGACCTCTGCAGCCACGTCGGCATGGTCCTGGGCGGCCGCACCGTGCGCGAGGGCACCGTGGGCGAGGTGCTCGCGGGCGCGAGCCGGCGCCGTCTGCAGCTGCGGCTGCATGGGGCCGCGGCCGGCGCGGAGGGCGCGGTGGCCGATTGGCCAGGGGTCAGTGGGGTGCAGGTCGCCGGCGAGACGCAGGAGTTCTCGCTCGATGGCGGGCTCGACGCCGTGGCCGCCCTGTTGCGCTGCCTGGTCGAGGCCGGCCTCCCGGTCGTCCACTTCGCTGAGACGGAGCGCAGCCTCGAGGACGCCTACCTCGAACTCGCCCGGGGGGCGGGGGCGTGAGCAGGCGACCGCGGGGGCCGCGGCGGCCCGCAGGGTGCCGGAGCGCGTGTGGCCTGCGCCGGCGCGCGCCCCCGCCGTATCGGCTGCCGCTTGTGCGGTCCGCCTCGACCGTGCGGGTGGACCCGGCGGTGCCAGCGGCCCCCTGGCGACGGGCCGCGCGTGCACCCGCACCGCGCGCCGAAACCGTCCGCCAGGCCCGTGCCGATGCGGCTGCGGCGGCGGACGCGCAGCGTCTGCAGGCGCTCTGGGCGGGGAGCGGCGACCCGGCCTTGGCCGGCGTGGCTGCGGCCCTGCGGCGCGGGGCGGGCGGGTCCCTTCAGGCGGCGGCCCGGGCGGTGCTGCGGGCACGTGGCTCCGGTGCCGCGGCGGCGGCGCGCATCCACGCACTGCTGCGGGCTGCGGACGCCGTCCGTGAGCCCGCCCTGCAACGGGCGTTGCGCGAGGCGGGAACGGCGCTTCGCGACGCGGGGGCGCGGCCGGGGGCGGGGGCGGTCGGCGCTGGCGGGACCGCGTTCGCGGGCACCCAGCTGGCACGGGCCCTCGGCACGATGGCCGCGAGGGTGGCCGCGGCGTCTCAGGCGGCGGCCGCGGCGGCCGCCCTCGGGCGCGTCCCGTCGGGGTTCGGGCGCGGGTTCATTGCCGGATCCGCCGGGGGCCTCGGCCGCGGGCAGCTCCGCGGCGCCGTCTGCCGGCGGGGGTGGCACGGGTTTGAAGGGGACGGCCGCTGAGGGCGGCGGGGCGGGCGCCTCGTGCGGCGCGGGCGGTGCCGGCACGGGCGCAGGCCGCGGGGTCGGGGCGGGTGCAGCCGCGGCCAGGGGCGCCGGGAACAGCGCCCCCGGGGGTGGCACGGCCGGGAGCGGCGGCGCAGGAGGCGGGTACGGTGGGCCCGTTGGCGCCGGTCCCAGCGGGGGCACGACCGGCGGCACCGGCGGCACGAGCCAGGGCGGCGCAGGCACCGGATCGGCCAATCTCCTGCGGTGCTCGTGCTGGCGGAATGGGGCGTGGCGTCCCGTGCCTGAACTCTTGCGCCCCGCAGCCCTGGCCCTGCTGCCCCCTGTCTGGGCGGCTGCCCTGGTTGCGCTTGGCCCGCGGCAGCGGCCCTGCCGCCCTCCGCCGGCAGTGGGCGCACGTCCTCCTGCGGTGCGCCGTGCTGGCGCTGCTGGTCCTGGCGCTCTCTGGCCCCTCGTGGGTGCGCCGCGTCGGGCGGCAGGCGGTGGTGTTCGCCATCGATGCCTCGGCCAGCGTGGGCGCGGCCGGCCGGACCCACGCGCAGGCCTTCATGCGCGCGGCCATCGCCGCCAAGCCCCGTCTGGACGCGGCCGGGGTGCTGGCCTTCGGGCGGCGCGCCGATGTCGAAGTCCCCGTCGGCCCGCACCCCGCCTTTGACCAGGTGGAAACCGACCCGGGGCGGTGGCCACAAACCTCAGCGCCGCCCTGCGGCTCGCGCAGACCATGCTGCCCAGCGGCTTCGCCGGGCGGGTGGTCCTGCTGACGGACGGCCGCTCCACCGTAGCGGGCGACCAGCCGGTGGCCACCGCTGCGGGGCTCCGCGCGGCGGGCGTGCGCGTAGACGCGGTCCCCGTCGGGGGGCCGGCCGGCCCCGACGTGCGGCTGGACGCCGTCACCCTGCCGCCGCAGGCACGGGTCGGCGAGGACACCTCGCTCGCCGTCTCCGTCTGGTCCGACCGCACGGCTGCGGCCACGCTCGCCGTGACGCGGGACGGGGCGCTCTTGCAGAGCCGGGCGGTGACGCTGGACGCCGGCGAAAACCGCCTCGTGCTGGCGTTGCCCGCGGGCGTGCCCGGGCTGCACCGCTACGAGGTCCGGGTCGCGGCGGCCAACCCGGCGAACGACACGGTCCCCCAGAACGACGCGCTGGGGGCCTTCCAGACCGTGCTCGGCCCCCCCGGGTGCTCGTGGTCGCGCAGGCGCCCGCGGACGCGCAGGCGCTGGTCCACGCCCTCCATGCCGCGGGCGGCGCGGAGGTGCGCGAGGTGCCCCCGTCCGGCGTACCGGCGACCCCGGCGGGCTGGGCCCGCTACGCCGCGGTTTTCCTGGTGGACGTACCGGCGGCGGACCTGGGCACGGCGGCCATGGCCGAGGTCGCGGCCTACGTGCGCGCGGGCGGCGGCCTGGTGATGACCGGCGGCGGGTCGGCACCGGGCCTCCGACGCGCCCCCTTCCCGCCGCGATGCTCGGGCTGCTGCGTTCAAACCAACTTGCGAATGATCTGCATCTGGCCGAAATGCAGCATCTGATGCGCCGGCAGGATGGACAGGGCTAAGCGTACGGTGGCCGTCCCGTTGGGCCCGAGGACCTCCCGACCCAGATCGGCCTCGGTGAGCCCGGCCAGCGCTGCCCGAAGCACGTCCCTGGCCTTTGCGGCCTTCCCGCGCAAGCTTTCCGCGGTCTCGGCGCTGGGGGCGGGCAGGGGGTTCTGCGGCCGGTCGAGCAGGAACTCCGCCTGCAGGTCCGCGGGCGCCGCCGTACCCTGGATCCGGTGCGCCATGCGCACCTCCACCGCGGCGACGTGCACGACGAGCGTCGCGATGCTGTTGCTCAGCCCCTCGGGCACGCGGGCCAGTTGCTCGGGGGTCAGATCCTTGAGCACATCGAAGACGCGCCCCTGCCCGCGGTCGAGTCCCGCACACCACACCGCCACCGCGGGTGGGACTCCTTCCAAGAGGCCCGCGTCCATGGTCGCCATCAGCGATCCCTCCCCGGGCCGGAGCCTACCATTCCAAACCGCCTGGTGGGCACCGTGCGCGGGCCTCCTGGTCCGGTCCGCTGGGCCCGGGCGGTCCGCACCTCCCCAGCCGCGACAGGCGACGATCGCGAGCCCCCGTGCAGCAGCCACGCCGAGTGGTGGTGACGACTGCTCCGGGCGATCCCCCGGTTGCCGCCGCTGGGGCGCCAGGGCGTGTGGCGCGGGCCGCCCGCCTTGGTCGCCCTGGCGCCTCGGCGCGGCCGGCAGGAGGTCGTGGTGGCACCCGCGTAGCCACCCCCGGTCTGGGACGGAGCGGGCGATGTCCGTGGTCGCTGTCAAAGGGGGCGAATCGGGTCTGCGCGTCTATCATGGCGATCCCGTCAAGCTGGCCGCTCCGGATCCCGTTCTGACGGCAGACCTGCTGGCGTTCGTCGCCGAGCGCTATGGCTTGCCCGTGGGGCACCCGCGGCGGCCCGGCGGCGGCTTCAATCTGAACGTCCTGCTCGACGACCATGTGCTGCGTGTTTACGGGCCGTGGGTCAGCGCCGAGCGGCTAACAGCCATTCAGGGGATGCGGCGCACCCTGCGCTCGCGGGGCGTCCCGATCCCGGACCTGCGGCTCGCGTTGGACGGAGCCCCGTGGTGTGCGTTCGGCGAGTGCGTCCTCGAGGTGGAGCGCTATGTGAGCGGCGGGCCCATGGATTCCTGGGAACGGCTCTGCGCGGGGATGTTCGCGCTCGGCCGGCTGCACGCCCTCATGGCCGACCTCGACGTCGCGGTGCCCCCGCCCATCGCGAACCACCTCCCGCAAGAGTTGGCCTGGGAGGCCACGCTGGATGCCACGGCCGTGGTCCGCGGCTGGGGGCCCACGCCGGAAGAGGAACGGTTGGCCGAGATCGCGGAGGCGCTTGCGCGCCTGCTGCCGCTCAACGAGCTGCCGCGCCAGCCGGTGCACGGCGACTTCTGGGACACCAACGTGCGCTTCGCTGGGGCGCGCGTGGCGGCCGTGCTCGACTTCGATTTCGCGGGGATTCGCCCGCGGGTCGACGACCTCGCACTGCCGCTGGCCTATGCCGTCCAAGTCCGCGGGACGCCGCTCAGCGACGTCAGGGAGTTGGTCGACGCGTACGACGCAGGTGCCGTGCCGCCGCTGTCGCCGGACGAGCGCCGGGCGTTGCCGTTCGCGATGGTCCGCATGGCGCTGTCGTTTCTGCAATACCTGACGGTTCCGGGCGACGCCGCGCAAAGGGCGCGGGCTCGTAAGGAGTTCGGCGAGCAGCGGGGCCCCGACTGCGCGTGGTGGTTGGACGCCATCCGGGAAGGCAGGCTTGCAGAGGGCATCTACGCATGAGGAACACACTGGCGGCACCGACGGTCGGCAGCCGTGCGCACACCCCGCAGCCAGGGTGAGAGCGGGGAGGGCCCTGTCCCGCCGTACCCCGGACCGGCCGGTAGCAGCGCCACGGCGACGGATCGGGACGCCCAGTGGTCGGGGCCGTCTCTCGGTCGGAGAGAGGGAGGGCCGTGCGACGCTGAACAGGCGGCGAGCACCGCGTCCGGCGCCTAGCCGGAGGGCCCATGTCGCACCCGGGCGGTGGGTCGGGCTCCAGTACGTGCCGATCCGTCCGCCGCCGTACAGCAGTGACACGCCGAACGCCACCTATCTCACGGGCTCGACGGACGGAGGGCAGGCGTGGAAGCGCATCGCGCCACCCGGGTGTCGTCCGCATCACCCACCGACGCCGTCCCGGGCGGCGCCGCCCCCGCGCTGCGCGCAGCCCGCCCCCCTCCGTCCGGCTAGGCCTCCACACCCCCGCCCGTCGCCGCGGAGCGGTAGATGGCGTCGATGATCCGCTGCACAACCACCGCCTGGTCCGGCGTACAGACGGCCGGCTCCTCGCCGCGCACCGCCCGCACGAAGTTGGCGATCAGATCGTGATAACTCTTGCCCTTTGGCAGCCAGGCGGCCTGACTATCGACCAGCGTGCCGTTCTCCTCACCGAAGACGGCGAACGGACGCAGCCGCAGCCCCGCGCGCGTGCCCGACAGGCGGACGTTGAACTCCTCCATCACCTCGATGTTCTGAATGAAGCTGGTCTCCACCAAGAGCGACGCGCCGTTTCGGAAGGTGACCAGGGCGTTGCACACGTCCTCCACGTCGTAACGCCGCCAGTCCCACGCCCCCCACGGGGCCGGTCCAGGAGGCCGGTTGCCCAGGTGGGTATGCGTGGCGCCGAGGACCGAGGCCGGTTCTGGGAAGCCCATCAGGTAGAGCGCGGTGTCCAGGGCGTGCACACCGATGTCGATCAGCGGGCCGCCACCCTGCAATTCCTTGCTGGTGAAGACGCCCCAACTCGGGATGCCACGCCGGCGCAGTGCGGTGATGCGGCCGGTATAGATCTCGCCGAGGCCGCCCGCATCGACGTACCGCTTGGCGGCCTGCGCTTCCGCTGAGAACCGTGTGGGAAAGCCCACGGTGAGCACGCGCCCGGAGCGGGCGGCCTCGGCGCGCATGTCCCGCGCCTCGTCGGCGGTGAGGGCCGGCGGCTTGACGACAAAGACGTGCACCCCTGCGCGCAGCGCGGCAATGGCGGCCGGGGCATGGAGCTTGTTCGGCGTACAGACGGACACGCAGTCCAGGTCTTCCTGGGCCAGCATCTCTTCGTACGACGTGTACGCGCGCTGAAAGCCCTGCTCCTGCAGCATGCGCTCGGCGGCGGCGGCGACGATGTCGGCGACCGCGACCAGTTCCACCTGGTCACCAAGAGCCCGGTAGGCGGGAACGTTGGCGTCCCGGGCGATGCCCCCGGCACCGATGATGCCCACTCGCAGGGGGCGGTTGGCGGCGGCCACCTCACCACACTCCTTCAACCTGAATCTCGCAGTGTCAGGCGGGCGCCGCTGTCGCAGAAGGACGCTGCCGTACGAGCGGGTGAGGTCGTGGCGAGGGGCCGGCGCCTGGGCGCGAAGGCGCCGGGCAACCCCTTTGCGAAAATCAGGTTCAAGCCCGTCCGGGTGCGGCCCCGAGCCCAAGCTACCGCGCGGGCGCCCGCGGTCCCTGCCGGCGGGAGGAAGCAGTTCTCGGACCATCACTCCGGCGCCATCGTCCGCAGGGGCCGAGGCGGAACGAGGCGGCCAGCCCGCATCCCACGTGCAAGCCGCTCACCCAGCGGACGCATCGGCGGCGGGGCGTCCGCATCAAGCCGATGGGGCCGGGGTGGGCCTGCGCAACCGTATCATCACACCCGTCGTCGGGCGGCGCTTCGCACTGGCCGAGGCCGCAGCGGCGCATGTGGCCGTGATGTCCCCCGGCGCCCACCGCAAAATCGTGCTGACGATGGCGTAGGCAGGCCCGTCTCCAGGTTCGGCCGCGATGCGACACCAGCGCTGCGGCCGGGTCTAGGATCCCAAGGCCCCCGCGCGGGGCGCCCGTCCCGCGCGGGGCTGCGCCACGGACGCGCTTCCCAGGCGTAGGTCGCTGCACCTCGCCGACGCGAGCGGGCCGGCCGCGCGTGTGCGTGGTGCGGCGCCCGACTTGATGCGGCGATGCTATGATGCGTCTCGTGCAAACGGAGCGTGGCATCCGTACCACCCTCACCCTTGACCCAGAGGTGTTCAACGCGGCGCGCAACCTTGCCGCCGCTCGCTCACAGAGCCTGGGCCGCGTGGTGTCCGATCTCGCCCGTTTGGGGCTGGAGGGCGCCAGAGAAGCCAAACCGGCCGCCCGCGGCGCGTTCCCTGTGTTCCGCGTGTCCAAAGGTGCGGCGCCGCTGACGTTGGACGACATCAAGCGAGACGACGACCGAGCCCAGTGACGAGGGTGCCCGCGGAGCGGGGGAAGCCGCAGTCGGGCCCTTGCGCAGCGTCGTTGGAAGGGCAGACAGGCGGTGCGCAGCGCATGTTCGGCAAGCGGCAGCACTGCGGGAAGCGGGTGGCGGCAACCGCGGTTTGGCACTCGCCCGTGCCGGGCACGGGCAGGGTTGCGCGCCACGCGGTCTGGCGGATGGGCAATCGTCGCGGGTCGGAGCCCGTCTCCGCCTGGGCACGGAGGCGCACCGGCCACGGAGGCGCACCGGCCACGGGGGCGCACACCCAGGTGGGCGGCCCTGAGGCGGACGGGGCCACAGACGGGGCGCCGTAGCAACTGGCTTGGGCGACCCTTGGCGGTCGAGGGTCGACAGGGGCGCTCCCGCCGGTGCCGCAGCCGCGCCGCGGTCAGACGGCGTGTGCCCTCTTGACACCTCCGTACGTTCAGTGAATACTCCTAATGAGGCCACTCAAACCTCACGTACGAATAGTCGTTTTCGTCACGCGCGCTGCCTGAGCGGGTGCCCGCGTCGCGCGATGCGGCCCGCGGCGTCCGCTTCGGCTTGGCGCGAAGCCGGGCGGCGGCCCCGCCGCGGGGGCCGTGCCCGCACGTTCCGGCCCCGGCTGCCGTGTGGGAGGCGTGCCACGTTGTATGGAGCGTGGGGTCCGAGCACATGGGGGCCTTCGCCGCAGGAGGAGGCGGCCGCGCTGCGGGCCGAGCGGGCCCGCGAGGAGCAGGCGGACGGGTTCCTCTCCTGGCTCGGCCTGCATCCGTGGTCCTGGGTGGTCCTCGGCCCCTGGCTCCGGGTGCTCGCCCCCGGCAACGCCGCGACACTGGGCTTCCTGTGCGCGTCCTCCCCGGCGAACGGCGCCATCGTCTTTCGGCTCGCCCCGGGGGTCTCCGCGGGCGGGCTGACCGCACTCACCCCTGGCGAACCCGTGGCCCTGCGGCTGGATCCATACGGGCAGGTGATCGGGGTAGGGGGCGCCGACATACCCGGCGCCACGGCGGTGACGGGTATGCTCGTCAGCGTCGACGCCGCGACGGGCCAGATCGAGGTCGTTGTCGGTGGGCACAACCTCGCCCAGTGCCACCCGGGCCGCGGACAGGCGCCGGCGGGGTCGTAGCGGTTTCCCGTGGGACGGCCACCGGGGGGGCGCGTACCAGACGGTGCGGTGGCGGTTGCTCGAGGCCGCCGGGAGGTCGGCAACCCGACGGGGAGAGGCGCTCGTGGGCAACGGAGCGGTATCCCGGGGGGTTTCGGCGATGCCAGCGAACGGGGGGTGCCGCGTGATCAGTGGCCTCCCGACCCGCGTGATGCACGGGGGTCGTATCTGCCGGGCACGAGATCCCAAGTGGCGCATCCCACTGGGGACAGGCCCGCGGCGGTCGGTCCCACGCCACGCTCGCGCCCCCTGGCTCCGCGATGGCCGCAAGCCCTATCCCGTGGAATCGTTGTTTCATGGCGGCGCCTTGGGTCGACGACGTACCCCGGGTCAGAGGTCGAAGCGCCACCGATTAGGCCAAGCCACGTACCGGCTTTGCTACGCCCGGCGTGGGATGGCCGCCCGTGTACCGATACCGTCATCCGCCTTCGCATCATCCTGCGTCTCGCGGCGTGCCCCGGCGGTCCACGCGGCTGGCCCGTCGCGTGACGCTTGCCGGCGCCCACCCTCAGACGTGTGGCACCGTGAAGGTGTCTGTCGCCGCGTGCCAGACCAGCACCAAGCCGCGCGCCGGGCAGGCCCCCGTGGGGTAGGCGACCCGGGCGGGCGCACCGCCGGCCAGCAGGCGGGCCAGCGCATTGCCCCCGACGACCCATTGCGGCCAGATCCCGCCCTGGATGCACACGGGCAGCGGCGTGCCCCCGCGGTCCACCCGGGTCTCCATCGCGACGTAGGCCACGCGGGCGGCGCGGGACAGCACGGCGTTGCCGTCGACGGCCGTGAGCCCGCCGGGCCCGTCGACCACCAGCAGGCCGATGGCCAGGAAGGCCGCCGCCCAGATCGCCCCGGCCGCGGTGGCTCCGTGCCGCGCTGCGCGCAACGCGGCCGCGAGAATCAGCGGAAACCCCAGTAGGGGGATGTCCAGGTTGTACGTCGTGAAGTCGTGGGCAAAGGGGAGGACGGGCAGCAGCCCGAGGAGGAACCATGCGGCGCCCGCCGCCGCCAGGCGCCATTCCGCCAGCAGCCGTCGCCCGGCGCGCGCGGCGAGCGCCAGGGAGGCGGCGAGCAGGGCAACGCTCCCAGCCGCCGTTGCGGTGCGCCACACGGGGCCCGCCCGCCAGACGTTCTCGATGGGCCCCATAAACTGCAGCCCCGTGCGCACGGACCGCCCGATCAGCCCGAGCCAGACGCCTGCTGACCACACCGGCGCAAAGAGCCCCGTCGGGTGCACCCCCATGGCGAGACGGAGCGGCAGGTACACGCTGGCCAGCGCCCAGAGCCGCCACTCCTGGCGCACGGCGTCGCGCCACGGCCGCCGCGCCACCAGGAGGTCGTAGACCAGGGCCATGGCGGGCACGACGCCCGCCGTCTCGTCCGCCAGCAGGCCGACGGCATACCAGAGCGCCGCGGCGCGCGGGCGGCCCCCGGCCTGGGCCAGCAGGGCGCCGGCGACGCCCAGGCCCGCCAGCGTCTCGCAGACGGCGGGGGTCCAGCCCAGGTGGTCGAAGTGGGTGACCGACAGCGCGAAGGGCGTGGCGGCGATGGCCGCCAGCCAGGGATGGCCGAGGTGCGCCCGCGCGAGCCGGTAGACACTGACGACGCTGGCGAGGAAGAGCGCCAGGTCCAGGAGGTGGTACCCGAGGGGGTGCATGCCGAACAGGTGCCAGCCGAGCCAGTAGAAGACCTGCTGGCCGAGGGGACGGTACGTACCGGCGGCGTTCACCTGGGTGAACGCCCGCCACCAGCCCAGCGGCCGGGCCAGCGCGAATCGCCCGGCGACGAGCCAGCCGAAGTCGTCCCCGAGAAAGAACAAACGCGTGGCCGGCCAAAAGAGCACCACGACCGCCGCCAGGAGGGCGGCCAGCGGGGCCTCCAGGCGTCCGCGCACAGCCATCGCCGCCCCTTGGGGCACCGACCGCGCCCGGGGGCAACGGCCAGAGAAACCCCTGACGGGCGCTGTTCCTCTTGGGGGGTGGCCGGCCCTGCCGGGCGGATCGGGGCTCCAGGGTGGCGTGGTGCCGGTGGGGGGGCTCTCTCCGGTGGCTCACGTCGCCGCGATCCGCCGGGCCGCCCGCCAGCGGGTGTGCGTGTTCCCCAGGTCTTGCAGGAGTTCTATGTCACGGTGACACGCAAGCTGCCGCGGCCGATACCTGAGGACGACGCCGCGACCGCGGTGAGCAAGTATGCGCATTGGGCCCCGGTGGCGACGGATGCGCGCGACGTACAGTCGGCGGTGGCCTTGGCGCGCGCGGCGGGTTTCGCTGTGGGACGCACTGATCGTGGTGTCGGCGCTGAAGTGCGAGGCAGGCGTGCTCTGGACAGAGGACCTCCGGCACGGCACCCGCTTTGGCCGCCTGCAGGTGCGCAACCCCTCTTGCGGGTTGAGCGTTCCATCCGAAAAGGGCACGGGGAAGGGGGCGCATCCGCACGTACCGCCGCAGGACGTGACTGAAAGCGTCTTTTTCGCCAGCCCGTCCGGTCCGCGATCTTTGCTGTAGGCGGCCCCTTTGCTCATACCGACCGGGCGTCGCGCATCGCCACGTGCCCGTCGCGGTTGACCCCACGACCGGCAGCGGGGTGACGCGGCCGCTGCTGGGTCCGTACGCCCCGCCATACACGCGCCCGTGCTTTCATCGTGATTTGCGCGAAGGGGCTGCCCGCCGCCTTGGCGCCCAGGGCCCGGCCCCGCGCCACGACCTCACCCGCTCGCGGCGCGGGGTCCTTCCACGCAGAGAGCGGCGTCCGACGGACACGGCGAGATTCAGGTTCATGCCGTGTGGCACCGACTGCGCCGGCATGGGAGCTCCTAAACGTGGCGGACGGACACGGGGGGGGGGGCGGAGCAGCCGGGCTCCCCCGGGAGCATCCCTGTCCCCGCCCGCCCAGTTGGGAAGCGGCCCCGGCGCCTCAGGCGGGCGCGCCAGCGCCGT
>JAJZZC010000057.1 GCA_021797775.1 Bacillota bacterium | reverse complement strand
CCAGACACCCCCCGCCTCCGGAACTCCCGTCGCTGGGGTCGGGCCCGACCACGTGCGGCACCTGCCCCACCAGCGGCCGGTACATATCGGAACCCAGCCTCCCCAGGCGACCCCCCCCGTCGAGAGCACCCGTTCCCCTGCCATACAGGCATCATCCGATCAGGGGCAGGCGATGTCAAGGCCAAACGTCAACTCGGAGCAGGCCATCCCGCGTGCGCTGGGCCGGGGCGAGGTGGAGCTGTCCCACACTCGGACGTCCGCCCTCGAAATGTCCTTCGCATCCATCACGCGGCGCAGACCCATCGCGACGACCTGCACCAGGCCACGGTCTGGAGGCGAACAGGCCAGCCACCGCCGCAGCCCATCGGCCCCTTAATCTCTGCCGCGTCGAGTCGCCAGGCCTGGCCAGGACCGCCCAGCGGATGATCCACCCCCCGCCCCAGGGTGACCGGCAGAGGGCTGAGTCAGCCGCCCGGCGGGCGGTGCGGCAGCTGCGCCGCCTGACGCCTCGCCATGAAGAGGGTGCCCGATCAGGGGAAGCCCCCAGCACGCGAGGGCTTGGCGGTGCAGGAAGGCGGCACCCCGCGGCGAAGACCATCCTTCGGTGGCCTGGCTGGACAGGCCGTCTACCCGGCGATCCGGCGGCGGCCATCTGCCGCGGCGGTCCATGCGCAACCCGCGCACATGGCGCCTTCAGCCGATGACTGGGTCCGCCACGGCGGCGATGATGGCCCCGCGACCCACGCGGTTCCAGGGGTCGAGCAGCATGACGGAGCCGCTGGCCCGGACGCGCCGACACCTTCCTACCGAGATCCCGGAGAACAGGGTCTCCGGCTTCTTTTACTCGGATGCGCGCATCGCCTGGCCTTGGACCATCATGCGGTTGTATGGGGGCTGGGCATGGCTGCGGGCCGGCGGGGAGAATCTGAGCAACCCCGCCTGGACCGAGTGGGAAGGCAGGGGCGCTGGGGCCGCCCTGGGCGGGTCCGTCGCCGGCGCCCTCAAGCAGGTCGGTGGCGCGCACCCCAATGTCCAGGGCTGGTATGGCACGTTTCCGCGGGGCCTCGTGAGGCACCATCTGGCCATCTTCTCGCGCGTGGCCGCGTACGGTGAGACGGCGGTGGGCGTGGTCCGCATCCTCGGCGGGTTCACCAGGATCGCCGCGTTCCGCGGCTGCCGCATGAACGTGGACGATCTGCTCGTCGACGCCGTCCGTGAGCACCGGTTCTTGTTCATGCTCGGCCTGTTCCTGGTCCTGGCGTGGCGCCTGGCGTGGCGCCTGGCGTGGCGCCTGGCGGGCTGGTGCGGCGGGGACCGCTGGATCCTGGCCGAGGCAGGCACCCCGCGGCAACCGGGTCCGGTCTTCGAGCACCGCCACATGCCACAGCGCGCGGGTTGACGGGCTGGCCGGCGCGGCGGGCAAGCGGGGTTTGTTCCCCCTGCCCCGCTCGTCGGCAACGCTTCCAGGGGGTGGAGCCGGTGTTCGACAAGGTGCTCGTGCCGCTTGATGGGTCCGCGCTCAGCGAGGCCGTGCTGCCCTGCGTCCGCCGCCTGGGCACCACGAGCGAAAGTCCCAAGATCTACCTGGTTCGGGTCGTGACCCCCCTGCATCCCCTCGCGGCGTACGAGGGGTACGCGTCCATTGAAGCACCCGCCGTGGATCTGGCCACGTTGGCGGCGGAGGCGCGCGGCTATCTGCACCGCATCGCAGCCCAGGTCGGGCCGCAAGCCGACGCGCACCCGCTGGTCCACACAGGGGAAGCGGGACGCGAGATCGTCGCCGCCGCGCGCGCATGCGGAGCGGACCTGATCGCCATGTCCACCCACGGCCGGACCGGTTTGGGACGCCTCGTGCTGGGTAGCGTGGCCGACTACGTCGTGCGTCACAGCGGCCGGCCCGTGCTGCTCGTGCGCCCGGATGCCGGCGCCCTGCGCGCCGCACCCGCGGCGGCAGCCGCGGCACAGCCGTGACGCGATAGCACCCGGCCCCGGACGGCGGGTGGCGGGTGGGCGACCCTCACCCGTCGTCCGCGTGGGCCGGTGGGAGACCTCGCCCCCGCGGCACCGCGCGCAGCGTTCCGCCGGGACAGGGCGGCCCTATCCCGGCCGCGGGCACAGCCGCGGGATGCCGGCCACCGCCGTGATCGCCGAGCGGGACGATGCGTGCGCCCGGGCCCGAGCCGCGGGCTCATTGAGGGTTGGATTGACCAAGCGGCCGGCCTTGGTATCCAGAACGCGCGGCAGTTGACCCCCTACCGCGCGCTGATGGAGACCTGGGTAGTGGGCGAGTTGCGGAAAGCCCGCCGCCATCGCGGCCTGGCCGCCAACGTGTACTTCTGGCGCGACAAGAGTGGCCACGAGGTCGACGTCCTGCTGGATGGCGGGGACGCGCTCGTCCCGGTGGAGGTCGAGCCGGGCCCGACCGTGAGTCGCGACATGCTGACCGGGCTGGAGCAGTGGCGGGCGTTGGCCGACCAGACGGCCGGACCCGCCTGGCTGGTGTACGGCGGAGACCAACGGCAGGAACGGAGCGGGTGCGTGGTGTTGCCCTGGAGCGAACTGGGCCGGCCGGACCTGTCGCTGGTGCAGGGGACGGGTTGACCTGTCCCGGACGCTGGCAGGGCGGTGCCACGGTAGGCATTCGTCGCCGGGGTCGGGCCCGACCACGCGCGGCGCCTACCCCGCAGCGGCCGCTGCCTATCTGGGCCCGGTGCACGGCCACACCCACGGGCCAGCAGGAGCGGCCGCGGGGCGGCGGCGGCTCCTGGCGGCGGCCCGGCGCCATGGTCCGCCGTAAGGAGCCGCGAAATACTAAAGGGCGCTTCCCGCGGCATGTTCTCACAGGTTGTCAGCGCCAGTTCCCGGCGGCTCATCCGCGGAAACCCGCAGAATGGCGGTTCCCAACGCGTTACCGAGGCCTAACATCCCGACGCCTGCATCGCGTAGCGCACGCGGCTTGTCAACCAAGCGGCTTTGATCCTGAATCTCGCAGTGTCGGGCTGGCGCCGCTGTCCGAGAAGGACCCCGCGTACGAGCGGGTGCGGTCGTGGCGAGGGGCTGGCCCCTGGGCGCCAAGGCGACGGGCAAACCCTTTGCGAAAGTCAGGTTGATTGATCATGCGCGGCTCCTAAGCACAGGCGGTGCCACAAGCCCACGCCGCCCTGCGCCCGGCCGCGGCGAGGCGGCGCGGGCCCTCCCCCCGGCGCGGGGGGTGCCGGCAAAGGCGCGCACGCGCGCGCCCCGATGGCACCCCGCCCCCAACGCCCGCCTACGCCCCCGGCACGGCGGGCAGCTCCGCCAGGGCCTTGGCGACCATCTCCGCCGGGTACGCATAGTCCTGCAAACGGCCGTGCAGGTACTGCTCGTAGGCCGATAGATCAAAGTGACCGTGGCCGCTCAGACCGAAGAGGATCGTGCGGGGCGCGCCCTCGCGCGTGGCCGCCAGCGCCTCCTCGACGGCGGCCTTGACCGCGTGGGCCGACTCGGGTGCCGGGATGATGCCCTCGGTGCGGGCGAACTGCACGGCGGCCTCGAACACGCCCACCTGGCCGTAAGCCTGGGCCTCCACCTGCCCGTCCTTGACGAGGCGGCTGACGATGGGCGAGTCGCCGTGGTAGCGCAGGCCGCCGGCGTGGATGCCCGGTGGCATGAACGAGTGGCCGAGGGTGTACATCTTCATCAGCGGCGTGAAGCCGGCGACGTCGCCGAAGTCGTACGCATACACGCCCCGGGTGAGCGTCGGGCAGGCGGCCGGTTCGACGGCGATGACGCGCGCCGCCTTGGGGGCGTTTCCCGTAAACCGGTCGTGCAGGAAGGGGAAGGCCAGGCCGCCGAAGTTGCTGCCGCCGCCGCAGCAAGCGATCACGACGTCGGGGTAGTCCCCGACCAGCGCGAACTGCTTCTGCGCCTCCTGGCCGATGATCGTCTGGTGCAGCAGCACATGGTTGAGGACCGAGCCCAGGGTGTAGTTGGTGTCCCCGCGGCCGGCCGCCTCCTCCACCGCCTCGCTGATCGCGATGCCGAGCGACCCCGGCGAATCCGGGTCCTCCTGCAGGATGCGCCGACCCGAGGCCGTCCGCTGCGAGGGACTGGGGATCACCTCGCCGCCCCAGGTTTCCATCATCAGCCGCCGGTACGGCTTCTGATCGTACGAAACCTTGACCATGTACACGCGGATCTCCAGGTCGAACTGGCGCGCCGCGAAGGCCAGGGCGCTGCCCCACTGCCCGGCGCCCGTCTCCGTCGTCAGGCGCGTGATGCCCGCCTTACGGTTGTAGTAGGCCTGCGCCACAGACGTATTGGGCTTGTGCGAGCCGGCGGGGCTTGTCCCCTCATACTTGTAGTAGATGCGCGCCGACGTGCCCAGGGCCCGCTCCAGGCGCCGGGCGCGATGGAGCGGCGTCGGCCGCCACATGCGGTAGACGTCCAGGACGGGCTCCGGGATGTCGATGTACCGGTCGGGGGAGAACTCCTGCAGAATGAGATCCATGGGAAAGAGCGGGGCGAGGTCGTCGGGCGCTGGCGGCCTGCCGGTGCCGGGGTGCAGCGGCGGGTCCAGCGGCGCGGGCAGATCCGCGAGGATATTGTACCAGCGCGTGGGCATCTCGGACTCCGGCAGCAGGATCTTCGTCGCGGCGCTGGGATCGGCCATCAGGCGCCCTCCCCTTCTCGCTTCACGGGGACCTCCGGCGGGAACACGGCGGCGCAGCTGCGGGCGCGCAGGGGGTGTGGGGCGCCGCCAGGGCGGCGCCTGCGGGGCCGCCGCCCGCGGCCGCTGCCACGCGGCGCGCGCGGGCCCGTTTACCCACGTCGGCGCCGTCGCCCGAGTGCCCGCATGCGCCCCGTGGCGCTCGCCCGTGGGGTAGCGACCGGTGCACGCACCGGCAGCGGGCCATCCCCTGCCGCCCGTACCGCCTAGGCCCACGCGGGCTTGCACGCCCACCCGCGCGGCAGTTCGCGGCCCGCGGGAAAGGGACCTCCGCGACCCGCGGTACGGGCGCGTGACCTCCCCCTATGCCGGGTCGTTTCAAAGCGCTGGGTGTACCTCCGGGCGGGTCACCCGTCGGCCGTGGCCAAAGGCATCCCCGCCGCGGCGATCTGGACGTGGTGGAACGCGCCGCCCTGACCCTCGCCCTTCACCTGCGGCTGCCCGTCTGGATCGACGATCTGGCCGGGCGGCGTGCCGCGGTACGCCGCAGCACGCTAGCACGACCCGGAACAGCGCGTCGTCCCAGATCACGACCTGGTCCGGAAACACCTCCCCGGTCCGCAGATCGTGGCAGGAATAGCAGATGCCCTGCCGCGTCAGCGCCTCGATGCGGCCGATGGTTTCCCTGTGCCGTTCCTGCCACGTCTCGGCGATCAGGCCTTCCTCCTCCTGGGACGCGTCAGCCGCACCCGCGCCGCCGTCGGCGATCCCGAGCCCGGCGGTGTGCCGACGACAACACGCCTGCTGCGCGTCTCCGCCGGATCGTGTCCACCACGGGCCGTCACGCCGCCCGCAGGCGGAAGTGCTCCACCGCCGCGCGCAGCTCCTGTGCCATCTCCGCCAGCATGGCATTGAAGACCCGCGCGAGATCGGCGGTCTCGTCACTGCCCCGACCGTCGACTTCGTCCGCCGTCAGGTCGCCCGCGCACGGGTCCGGTGCATGGTGGCGAACCGACGCCACCGTGTGAAGGCCGCACCCCCACGGGAACCACGCCACCCTGGCCGGTCGGGCAGGAACCCTTGTGGCAGCCAGCGTACGTTGCGCGCAGCGACCGTTGGGGAAAGGGGCCAGCCGGCGTGCGGCAACGTGTGGCGGCGACCCTGTGCGCCCTGGCCTTGGCGGCTGCCAGCGGCGGGCGCGCCCTCGCCGCGCCGCGCGCGGCGGCGACTGCCCGAACCCGCACAGGGGCAGGACCCGCAGCGGGAACCGCTCAGCCACTGATCCCCATCGTGCTGGCCGCCGTGGCGGCGGGCATGACCGCGACGACCCTGCGCCGCGGGCGAGGCCGGCGGCGCTGAGCACCTGCGCCGAAACCATACACACGTTCGGTTGGGCGGCGCGCGAAGGGGATGCCCCGTGATGGACGGCGCCGCGGCCGCGAACGTCCAGGAGGTGGTTCCGTTCTTCGGCGTGTCCGACATCCAGGAGTCGGTGCGCTACGACGTGGACGGCCTCGGCTCCCACGTCACCCACCGATGGGTGGACGGCGGGCATCTGCGCTGGTGCCGCCTGGCCAAGGGCGCCGTCGCGCTGATGCTGCAGGAGTTCGCGCGGGAGGCGCACGGTCCGCGCCGGCCTGCGGGTCACCTTGGGTGCCGGCGGGTCGCTCGTCTTCGTGTGCGAGGACGCGGTCGCCATCTACCGGGAGGTTACGGCCCGTGGCATCACTGCGTCGGAGCCGCAGGTCGGCAACGCCATGTGGGTCACCTCCCTCACCGATCCTGACGGTTACCATATCGACTTCGACAGCATGACGGACACCCCGGAGGAAACGAAGCTTTCCGAGGTGCAGGGCTGAGAAGGGGGTCACCCGGCACGACCCGCCGGAGGCCCACGGGCCGTAATACAGGGTGGGCGGCAGCCCCGGCCGTTGGGACCGAGCGGCTCGCGGCGGTGCGCCCGCAACGCGCGCAGCCCGCGGGGCGGCCCCACGGCGCGCAGGGTGTAGACGAGAACGGTGGCTGAGCGGGAGGGTATTCGCGGGGCGGGTGCACCGGAGCAAACGTGCGCCTGTGGGTCGCGAGGCGGACTACGGCCATTCCCGCCTGCCGGGCGAAACGCGCGCAGCCCGCGCGGAGCACGGCGCCATCCTGCCGCTGGCCCCAGGCTGCGGCGTTCTGGGCAGAGGGCATCAGGGACAAGGCCCTGGGTAGCGGGACAGAGCGCGGTGGCACGCGCGCCCCCCGGGACGAGTGCTCGCGGCGCGCAAGGCGGGCACCGCCTCGGCGAAACGCCTGCGACCCAAGCGGTCGCGCACACTCGCCGAGCATGGGACCGGCGCACGGCGGCAACCTACGCCACCGTCCGGAGGCCAAGCCCCCCCTACCGGCACGGCGTCACCCCGCCGCTGGCCCAGAGCGGAAGGGGTAGTCGCCTGACCGGCGAACACCCCGACCATGCCCTCCATGCCCTTCCCGTCCGCCGCACCTCCGCCCGGCGCCACGCCCTCGGTGCTGTTGCCCGCGACGGCCCTGCCCGCGTTCCCCGCGCGCGCCGATGCCCTCCGGCTACTGGGCGTCGCGGCGCCCGAGTCTGCGATCCTGCGCCTGCGGGCTGGCAGAATGGTCGAGGTTTGGGCCGCCGGGCACGCCGCACCGGACGCGCCGCCGCCGTCCGCCAGGCTGCGGCGCGCGCTGGAGGCACTGGTCGGCTGGTCCGCCCTCTCGCTGGACCCCGAAGTCGAGGGCGGGCTGGCCCCTACGGCGCCCGACACAGGCGTTCCCGTGCGCCTCCAGCCCGCCATCCCTGCGGAGGCGCCGGCGGACCTCGCGCCATACGGCGCCCTCCTACGCCGCTTGGCCGAGGGATGTGCGCTGGACGCGGCGGCCGCGCGGCTCGCCGACGAGGCCGCGGCCCTATGGCTCCGGCCGGGGTTTGAGAGCCTGGTCTCGCTGCCGCGCCTGCGCTTCCAGCCCTTTCCGCACCAGGTGGGTGCCGTGCGCACGGTGCTGGGGCGCATGCGGGGCCGCGCCATCCTGGCCGACGAGGTCGGGCTCGGCAAGACGATCGAGGCCGGCCTCGTACTCAGCGAACTCTACCTCCGCCGCCTGGCGGCGCGGACCCTGATCCTGGTGCCCGCCGGGCTGGTCGGCCAGTGGGCCGAGGAGCTGGACCGCAAGTTCGCGCTGCCCTGCGCGGTCTGGGGGGAGTCCGGCGGGGCCGAGGGCCTGCCGGAGGTGGCGGCCGCGCGGCCGGCGCGGCTTGCCGGAGCGTCCCCGGCGCAGGGCGCGCCGGATCCCGCAGGCCCACGCCGCGCGCGTGGGCTTGTCCCAACCTCCCAGGCCGGGGAAGCGGGCACTTCCGGCGACGAGCGGCGGGGCGGGAACACCGCGCCTCCATCGGGCGCAGCGGCAGCGATCGCAGGTGGCCGGGGCAGCGCCGAGAGCGCTCCCCGCTCGCCGGGCCCGTGGGATGCGCCCGCCTCGCCGGCATCTCAGGCCGCGCCCGTTCTGTTGATCTCGCTGGCGGCAGCACGCCGCGCCCCGTTGCGCGACCAACTGGCTCGGGAACCCTGGGACCTGGTCGTGATCGACGAGGCACACCGCCTGAAGAACCCGCAGAGCGCGTCTGCCCGCCTCGTTAAAGCGTTGCGCACGCGCTACCTGCTGCTGCTCACCGCCACACCCGTGGAGAACCGCCTGGACGACCTGTTCCAACTGGCCAACCTGGTGCGGCCCGGCCACCTCGGAACCGCCGGGGAGTTCCGCCGCCAGCACGGGACGGCGGCGCCGGATGGCGTGGCCAAGGGCCTGCCCGCGCTGCAAGCGCGGATGCGGGATCTCATGGTGCGCCACCGCCGCAGTGAGGTGGCGCTCATGCTGCCGCGCCGCCTTGCGGAGACGGTGCGCGTGGTCCCGTCCGAGCCCGAGCGGGACCTCTACGCCCTGGTGAGCGAGCGCGTCCGGGCGCGCGGCCGGGACGCCTCGCCCCGCGACGTGCTCGCGCTGCGCCACGTGCAGCGGCTGGCGGGGTCCAGCCCGGCCGCGTTGGCACCGGCGCTAGCGGGCCTCGGTTGGAACGACCTTGCCGCCCTGGCCGAGGCCGCGCCGCCTCCCGAAAAGGCCCGGGTGCTCATCGAGGTCTTGCGCCGGCACCTGGCGCGGGGCGAGAAGGTCGTCGTCTTCACCGCCTTTCGCGCCACGCTGGCGCTGCTCGCGGATCTGGCCCGGCGCGCGAGCATCCCCACGGCCCTCTACCACGGCAGCCTGAGCCGGCGCGAGAAAGACGCGGCCGTCGCCGCGTTCGCCGCGGATGCGCCGCTACTGCTCACCACGGAGGCCGCCGGCGAAGGGCGCAACCTGCAGTTCTGCCACGCCATGGTCAACTTCGACCTGCCGTGGAATCCGATGCAGATCGAGCAACGGCTTGGCCGCATCCACCGCATCGGCCAGGAGCACGACGTCGTGCTGACCAACCTCGCCACGCGCGGCACGGTCGAGGACCGCATCCTGCAGGTGCTGGAGGCCAAGATCAACCTGTTCGAACTGGTGGTGGGCGAACTCGACATGATCCTGGGACGGGTCGACGACGACTTCGACTTTGAGTCCTTCGTCTTCAGCGCCCACATGGAGAGCCGCAATGAGGAAGAGTTCGACGCGCGGCTCCGGGCCCTGGGCGAACAACTCGCCGCCGCGCGCGTGGGCTACCTGTCCAGCCGGGCACGCAATGACCTCCTGGTCCCGGAGGACGCGGCCGGGGCGGGCGGTGGCGCATGAACACGGAGCCCGGGCTGCGCTTCTGGCTGGAGTATGTGGAGCGCAGGGGCGCCCTGCGCGAGGAGGACGCCGATCGCACCCTGGTCCTGTTGACACCCGAACTGCAGCGGGTCCTGGATCTCTCGGAGTCTGTGTCCGTCACCTCGGACCCAGAGGTCGCCGCGGAGGACGGCTCGCTGCTCATGATCGCCGGACACCCCGCCGTGGACGCCGCCGCCCGCGCTGTCCTGCACGCTGGGGACGCCGGGTACGCCCATCTGCCCTGGCCGCGCAGCGCGGCGCCCGACGGCCCGACGCTGCTGGCCAAGGCGCGCGAAGCCTTCGCCATCGATCACGGGCGCATCGATCCCCAGGGCGCCCCCGTAGGGGCGTACCTCCCGGTCCTGCGCGTCGGGGCGCTGGTCACGTACACCCTGTCGGACCGGTTTCAGGAGCGCGAGGAGGTCTGGATCGACGGGCTGAACGGCCTGCCCCTGCCGGATCCACTGCGTAGCCGTATCGAGACTGCCCCGGCGGAGGACGGCGCGCGGACGCCCCACCCGGCGCTGGCGCCCGACGTGCTCGCTGCCCTACGCGCAGCCCACGGCGCCCTCTCCCGGCGCGCGGAGGCCCGTGGGGTGGAACTGGCGCGGCAGGTGTCGGGATCGCAGCGCGACGAGATCGCCCGCGCGGAGGCGTACTACGCCGACGCGCTCGCATCCATCGCCCGCAGGCGGGAGGGTGCCCCGGCGGAGCGCCAGGCGTTGCTCGACGCGCAGGCGGAAGCCGTGCGCGCCGAGGCCGCCCGGCGCCGGCAGGAGATCGAGGAGAAGTTCCGCCCCCGCCACGAGATCGAGCCGTTCCGCCTGCACCTGCTGCTCGTGCCGGGTGCGTGGCTCCCCCTGGAGGTGCGGCGGGGCGAGCGCCGCTACCCGTTTGGTCTGGCCTGGTTCAGCTACGGCGCCTGCTTCGGCGACGTACGCTGCCCGCACTGCGGCGAGCGGGCGCCCCTGGTCGCGGGGCGCGCATACCTGGGCTGCACACGCTGCCTCGCGCGCCCGGCGACGCCAGCCGCCAGTCCCATCGGTCCGACGGCGGTCAGGGGCGGGAATGGGACCGAGCCGGAGGCGGCCCCCCGGCCCCCTGGCAGCGCGACGACCAACAACCGGGAGGTTACGGATGGGGCTGGCGGGACGGCCGCCGGAGGGGACGGGGCCCTCACCGCCGCGGACACCTCCCGGCCCCACGCCGGCCCGCTTGCTCGGGGCCCACGGTCGGGTGCCGCGGGCGTGGACGGGCCGGGCCCTGCCCACGACGCCGGCGGGGCGGGCCCGCACTCGCGCGCCGCGGGCGCGGACGGGCCCGCCCCTCGGCACCGCGCCAGCGCCGCGGGCCGGTCGACCCCCCGGTCGGAAGCCGCTGGCTCGGATGGGCCGGCGCCAACCCCCGCTCGTGGCGCCATGGGGGTCGAGGCGCTGGCTGGAGTGGCCGAGGTCCGGCGTGCCGCGAACGACCTGGCCGCCCGCTTCTTCACGGCGGCGGTGCACCGGCGTCCGTGGTCCGCGGCCGAGGTCGCGCCCGATTCCCCCCTCGCGGCCCTCTACCGGCTCTACGGGCCGGCGGGACCGTTGCGGGCGGTGGGCCTGCCACTGGCGCCGCCGCCGGCACGCATCAGCGCACAGAGCCGCCTGCCCGCCATGCCGGGCGAGCCGTGCGCGACCGGCGGCAGCCTGGAGGTCGGCGCCCACCAGTTCCCGTACACGATCCTCTGGTGGCTGGTGCGCGGTCGCGCGGTCCTCCAGGAGGTCCTGCCCTTCGACCCCGTCGCCGGCTCGCGGTTGCCGCCAGCGACGGCCCTCTCCCCCATGGCGATCCGCGCGCTGTACCAGGGCAGGCCGCGGCCCCTGGCCCATCTCGACCCCGTGGCGAGTGTGCTGTGGGAGGTGGGCGTACCCCAGGACGGTCTGCCGCTGGTGGTACGCTGCCTGGCGGCGTGGTGGCGCGCCGGTGCGCCCGATGCGCGCTGGGCCGGGCGCCCCGAGGCCGCGGCGGCGGCGCTCGTGTGGCTTGTGGCCCAGGGCACCGGGGTGCGGCGGACGCAGGCGGCGACCGCCTTGGCCTACGGCGTGGACGCCGCGGCCATGAAGGCCCGGGTAGCGGCCGTCCGCGCCCTGCTGGTCGCTAGGGAGGCGTGAGGGTCGGCGGCAGGGCCACGACCCGATCGCGCCAGCCCCGCGTGGGGTGAACACGCCAGCGCCGCTGCGGGGCGGACGTTCGCAGACCACGGTGGTGCCCGAACAGCCAGGGTGGGTCACCCCGCGGTGGCGTCGCCTGGAGATCCGCTGTTGGCGCACCGGCGCCGGGAGTCCGCTGCGAACGTCCCCTCTGGCGAGGCACGATCCTGCCGGTGCTGGCCTCGACCTCCGCCAGGGCCCCCCGGTTGGGGCTGCCGCGGCCGAGATCGTCTGTAGGTCGCCCCGGGGGCATCGGGGCCCACCGACCGCGCGGGTGCTGTTGCGGGGCGTTGGCGGAGCGCACCTGTGCCTCGCACCGGCCAACAGAGCGACTCCGGTTGACGGCACCCCGCCGAACGGGTTAGCTTCAGCGGTAGCGGCATGCCCCCGCTGCCGCAGGGTCGTGCCGGTACATCCCAGCCGCGTCCCCTTCACCCTGCGTCCCTTCCCCCGCACGCCCCGAATGGAAGGGCAACCCGATGGCGGTCGCCCCCGCCCCGCCTGGGCTCCGCAGGCGCATCGAGGAGGATGGCTACGTCGTCGTTCCGGGCGTCGTCCCCGCATCCCAGCTCGACAACGCCCTCATCGCGGACATCTTCGCCCAGGCGCCGCCCAAGTCCGTGGGTACGCGCCCTGTGAGGCCGGCATCGACCCGGGTGCACGGCCACCGTTGGGGACCGGTTGCGCGGGGGCGCGGCGGGCCCGTTGGGGCACCGGGCAAAGTGGGCGTGCGCGGATATTACTACCCTGGGCACTTCCTGATCTTAGGAACCTCAACAGGCTCCGCGGCCCGGTGCGTATACGTTCATCGCAGCAAAACGCATCTTGTCGGCGTCATGACCACTTCTTCACTGCCCCCGCCGCCACCACATACTGCCAACGCCAAGGGCAGTGATATGTGCACCGGCGATTGCGGCACGCGCCCCTGCGATGCCGGGGAGCCTTGGCCGCCAAGGGGGCAGCGGCCCGCAGCCGAGTGGCGGCCAACCTACCGCGGCACCGTCCGGCGCGCGCCCGTGGGGCTGCTGTGCTGGTACAGGGGCGCCGACGCCGTGATGTCCGCCCCGGCCCGCCCCCGGGGGGATGCAGCACCTGCCCACCCACGAGCCCGGGGTGGCCGCGGCGCGGCTGGCCACTGGGGTGCGGCTCGCGCTCAGGCGCGCGGGCCCCCAGCATCGGCCCTTGCCCCGTCCCACATCCCCGGCAGCCTCAGGCCACGGCGGAGCCGGGCGCGTGTGCCGGTCCGGGTGGCGCGAGGCGCCAGGCGTAGATCGAAGGGCCGAGGTGGATCGGCGTCGCGGCGACGCCGCGCATCCACAGGATGTACGGGTTTTGGTAGCTGGCGCTGCCCTGGGTGACGAACACGGTAATGTGATCGACCCGCAGGTTCCGCAGCCAGGCGGACCGCGTCGGCGCTGACACGCAGACCACCGGGCGGCTGAAGCTCGGCCCATACAGCGGCAGCAGGAGGGTGGGGCCGCGAGCGTACCCGATCCGGTCGCCGGCATGGAGGGCAGTCGCCGTCCATGCGTACGCTTGGGGGTCGAAGAGGGCACCGGGCTGGCGCCGGTCAGCCGGCACAGCCACCGCAGGGGGCACGGCGAAGAGCAGGCGGGGCGCCGCCGCCACGGTCCCGCCGACCGCCAACAGGGCGAGCGCCGCGTGGGCCACCCACCGCGGCCGCCCGGTTAGCGGTAGCGCCGCCAGGGCGGCCGCCCCGAGCGCCGGCAGCCACAGCGTGTAGCGGGGGTCCCAGTTGTGGGGCTGCAGCCGGAAGATCAGGGCGGCGGCGCTCAAGACGGCCCAGGCCCCCGCCCGGCGCGCGCCCCACGCCGCCCAGAGCAGCAAGGCCGGGAGTTCGACAAACGGCCAGGCCACGCCGAGCCAGCCCTGCTGGCTGACGTACCAACCGCTCACGCGCCGGCCCAGCCAGGCGAGGCTCAGCATGTACCAGTCGGGTCGCCCCTGGTACGCGGCGGGAACGGCCGATTGCAGCAACTGCCCCAGCGTCATCGGACCGGTCACCAGGACGTGGCCCCCGACAGCCAGGGGAAAGGGATAGACGGGGTTGCCATAAGCCAGGAACGTGCGCACGTACCACCACAGGCCGAACGCCACCGCCGGCACGAAGGCAAGCGCCAGGCGCAGCCACCAGCTGACCGGCGCGGGCGCGGCGCCCGCAGTCGAGGGCTCATCCGACACCGTGCCAGCGGCCGCCAACGCGACCGGCGCCCCCCCGAAGGGGGCGCCCTGTCGCGGAGTCCGGAAGGGCTCGCGGGACGCGGCGAGTTCCTCCACGGCTCCCCGCGCTGGCGCCGTATGCGGGCGTACGGGCCCGGCGGCCGTCGCCGCGCCGGCGCCATAGGCAGCGTCAGCCTGCACGCCCGCCCCCCGCGGCCCGGCCGCCAACGGTGACGGCGGGAGTGCCCGCATAGTCTGGCCAGCGCCACCCACCGCCTCCACCGCGCCCGGGGCGCGGGAATCGGTACCCGCGGCACCCTGGGGCCTGTTGGCGCGGCGCGCCCACGCGGCGAACCAGCGGTGCCGCCAGCGCCGTCCCGCTGCCTGCCCCCTGGCCACCTGGGGCCAGAGGAGGGCGGCGATGCCGAGTACGCCGCCGTAGAGCAGGCCGGTGGGCTTGGTACCGGCCAGCAGCCCGAGGGCGGTGCCGAAGAGCAGCCAGTGCCTCCAACTGCCACGGGCGCGGGCCTGGTCCCACAAGGCGAGCGTGGTGAGGAACAGCGCACAGAAGGCCACGTCGACATACGCCGTACGCGCCTGCACGATGGTGTTGGGCACGAGCAGAAAGCAGAGGCCAGCGAGCACGGCGCCGGGGCGCGCCGCCCCCCAGCCACGCGCCAAGACAAAGGCGGCGATCCCGCCCAGCAGGGCATACGGCACTTGGACCAGGCTCAACAGGTTGTCACGGTGCAGGATCGCGATCTGCCAGAGCAGCGCGACCTCGGTGTTCATCGGGTAGACGTTGAGCCAGTAATCGTCGGTGCGCACCACGTACACGCCACCGTGCTGCAGCCAGGCGGCCGCGACCGCGCCGTGCTGCGCCAGAGCGTCCCAGCCCACCTCGGGGAGCTTGACACCCAGTATCACGACGAGCACGTACCACGTCAGCGTGGCCGCGGCGGCCAGCGCCGCCGGTACCCAACGCACCCAGGTCTCCCTGCGCGCCGTCCGCACGCCCGCCAACGGCGCACCCGGATCCCGGGCGGGCAGCGGCCGGCGTACGGCGCCGCGCCGCAGGCCGAGCGGCGTCAGGGCTGCGGCCAAGGCTAGGGCCAACCCCAGCAGGGGCCACGGGGCCACGGCGCGCCAAGCACTGAGCAGCAGCACGCTCGCGTTCTGCAGCACGAGGGCGGCGACCAGCGCCGTCAGCCAGCGCGTACCCTCATCCGCGTCTGGCAGCAGGACGCTGGCGGCGCAGCGGCCCGCCCACACCAGCGCCAAGGCACCCACCGCGAGCATGAGCCAAGGACCCGCCGGACCCGCGGGCCGGGCGGCCAGGTGCAGGATGTCCAGAAGCAGGGTGCGGGCCCGCGCCACCTCGGGACGGGCGGCGCCGCTCAGGCCGGCCACACGGGCGATCAGAGCCGCAAGCACGCGCCGCACCCCATCCCCTCGCTGCCGGGCCCACAGGCCCGTGTGCGCGCCCCCACTGGGTTGTCCGGACCGCTCTGCACACTGCGGCACAACAGCCGGACCCACCCCACCCGCAACGGTCAGAGGCGGCGTGAATCGTCCATTCTCCGCCCGGGGCCGACCGCCCTCCCGGGGCCGCCAGGGTCGCGTCATTCCAGCGGGGAGCCTTCGCCCAGACGGCGCCACGAGCGGGGGTGACTTCGGAGCGGTACGCCGGTCCGCTCGCGCCTGCCACCGCTTGCTGCGCATAGGTTCGGCGCCTGGGTGCGGCCGCAGCGCCCGTGGGGTTACGGGGGCACTGACGGCCGTACGCGCCGAATTCGGCCTGCGCCCGAAATCGCCTGTGGCGCAAGCGACTCGCCCAGAACGACGCGGCCCTCCCGGGGCCGCCGGCCCGCCCGGGTAGACTCCGGCCGAAACGCGCGGCGAACAGGGTGGCCAGGCGCCCGCGAGAGGTCGGCCGCACATGCGCTCGCACTTGCGGCGCACGGGCTCGGAGCCGCTGCCCCCGGGGCGCCCCCGCCGCTAAGACCGGCGCGGCCGGCGACCTGCGGCCCGATTTGCCGCCGTGCCGGCAACCGCCTCTGGCCCACGCGGTTTGCCGAGAAGGACGCGGCCCTAGCCGGCCCGCCACCATGGCGTCGTGCGCAGCGGGGGGCCGTGCCCGGGGGGCCGCCGTGCCGAGGTCCCGACGGGCGCGGGGCCCCCCGTGTGCAAAGGCGGGGCGGCATGCCTTTCCACCCAGGCGGCCGCCGCGGTGGCGCTCCGCCCCGCTGCCCATGGGCCCACGCCCGCGCCGGGACTGGGCGGTATGTTGGCTGCGCATGCCTCATCCCACGCGTCTCTGCGCGCACCGTGGCCTTCCGCTGGCGCTGGGCACTCACCTGCCCCGGCTCGGGACTGGCGCCATAAGGCCAATGATCATGCCGACCGCACAATGGCAGAGGGGGCGCCGGACTCGGCGCCCCCTCTGCCTCTCCCGCCCCGCGCCGCGCCCGTCCCGCGTCAGCCGATCTGGTAGGACTGCGTGGGGGTGAACGAGAGGTTGTCGAACGATGCCTGCACGTGGTGCGCGGTGTCCGCGTCGTTGGGCGCAACGAAGATGCCCACCCAGACCGAGACCGCCTCGATACCCATGGTCAGGCCGGCCTGCAGCCAGGTATGCCCGTCCAGCGAGGTGTAGGCGCTCCAGTGGTTCACGTCCTGCACCAGCCGCAGCCAGAGCGGCTTGACCAGGTAGTTGGCGTGCTTGTTAGCGGGGTTGTGCAACAGCCCGGCCGCTTGCAGCAGGCCCGGCGTCGCGCCCGCCCGCTGATCCCCCATCGAACTGGCCTGCACCGGCCGGGACTCCGCGTGCACCCCCCGCCCCATGGCGGCCTCCACGCTCGCGTCGACCGCCTCGGTCGTGAGCTCGCCGCGTGCCATCAGCCCGATCTTGCACCCGTTCTGAATGGGCCCGCCGGCCACCGACTGGATGGACACCAAGCGACAGGTGAACGTGCCCTTGGCCTTTGTCCACGGCGCGCAGGCGAACGTCAAGCCGTCGCCCGTCCCCTTCAGCCCGGTGCCCGTCCCCTGGATCGTCCAGACGCCGCCCTTCCGCGTCACCGCCCCTTTCGCCGCGGCCAGCGCCGCGGTGCCGAGCCCACTCACGGGGGGCGCGCCATAGCTACCGGCTCCACCCGCCCGCGTGGCCTGGGCGATCAGGGCGTTCATCTTGGCCGACTGCACAGCACCGGCCCCGGCGGCTGCGGCCGCCGCCGTCTCCTGCGCCGTAATCTGCTTCGCCGCCACGCCCAGCAGCGTGACCAGGTCGCCCTTGTGATTGAACGCGTCGGCGACCGCGTTGGTCAGGATCGGCTCCACGGCCGTGTCGTTGTATTTGAAGTATCGGGGGGCCACGCCCCAGGTCGCGGCCGCGTCCTTGAACACGCTGAGGTGCTTGCCGCGGGACACAGGGGCGGTGGTCTCCACTTGCCGCACCCACTCGTCCCACATGCTGACCATGCCCGGGGTGCGGAGCAGGTATTGCATATTGTAGCGCTGCCACCAGGGATCGGAGGTCAGGAACTTCATGAACAGCCAGGCCGCGTCACGGTTCTTGGTCGCGGCGCTGGCCATGTAAAAGTCGTCCGCCTCGAACTGGGCCTGGCCCGCGGGGAAGCGCGGGGCCCACCAGTACGTCCACTTCACATTGTTGCGGAAGGTGTTGAGCTGGGTCGGCACCCAGTTGGAGCCGATCTCCATAAACGTCACGTTCTGCACGATGGTGCCGGATGCCGTGGCCAGCTTGTCCCAGTACAGCGTCTGGTACCACTGCAGCCCCGTGTAGGCCTGCGGCTGGTCGACGGTGCACTTCGTGCGCGTGGCGTCGCGCACCGCACCGCCCCACTGATGGCAGGGATAGGCAAACTCCCCGATGCTCGTGCACGTATACGCGGTCTTGACGCCGTAGTACTGGGTGTTGCCCTTCTTGAAACTCGTGGCGCGGAAGAGCTTCTCCGCGTCCTGGTAGGTCCAGTCGGGGCTGGGATAGGGCAGCCCCAGGGCGTCCAGGTTGGTGAGGTTGATGGCGTACGCGTCCACGTGCACGTAGGTGGGTAGCGCCCAGATACCGGTCTCCGTCGTCATGGTGCGCATCTGGCCTGGCGACCAGGTGCTCAGGGGGATGTTATCCTGTTGGATGTAGGGCTTGAGATCGAGGGCGGCGCTGGCCTCCAGGTACGGGGACATGACCCAGTCCTGGAAGACGTCGGGGCCGACTCCGGCCAGAATGGCGCTGAGGATCGCGGTGTTGCCCCCCTGCGGGGTACCCACCTTGATGCGGATACCCGGGTTCGCCGCCTCGAAGTGCTGCATCGCGGGCTTGATGAACGTGGGCCAGTGCGGCCCGGCATAGGCCGGCCACCCACCCCACGGGAGGAAGGTGAGGACGACCGGTTGGGCAGCGGCCCGCACCGGCGTGCCATCCACCAGGGTCACGAGCCCGCCACTCGCCAGGGTCAACAGCCCGGCTCCGGCCAACCCGCGGGACAGCAGGGTCCTGCGGGGCATCGGGGCCCCGGCGGCACCAGGGACCTCTCCGTGTCGCACGAACATCCCTCCAGGTCGTTCATCCTGAATCTCGCCGTGGCAGGCGGGCGCCGCTGTCGCAGAAGGACCCTGCCATACGAGCGGGTGAGGTCG
The DNA here is from genome assembly GCA_021797775.1 of Bacillota bacterium. GTDB lineage: Bacteria > Bacillota > Sulfobacillia > RBS10-35 > JAJYVN01 > JAJZZC01. The sequence continues at coordinate 6,232 of JAJZZC010000057.1, read as the reverse complement.
TGGCGAGGCGCCCGCGCCTGGGCGCCAAGGTGCCGGGCAGCCCCTTTGCGAAAATCAGGTTCATTTGGGCGCGAGTATTCCCCTCCTCCTCTCTGGTTCCTCCATGGGAACATCATGCCATGGGGTGGCCTTCGGCCTGAAAGTCCAGGCGATGGGAGGGACGCGGCCCGCGGCACGAGATTGGCCCCCGCTACCCAACGGACTTGCGACCCGCAGCTGAAGAACGGGTACGCCCGGCGCCCCAACCGCTAGGACCGGCCTTGCCACGGGTCGACGCAGCCCTGGCTGTCCCACGCTCGTGCGAACTGCTGGAGGCCCAAGCAGTTCGCCGAGAAAGTCACGGCCATGACGGGTTACTCCTGGACCGCGTGCCGCAGCGCTTTGCCATCCCCTAGTCTGCCAAGAAGGCGGTGGCCCGTGGGTTCCTCCCGCCGTCTTTGGCCGCAGTGAAGGGTCCCGCTCAGATACCGCGCCGGGGTGGATCCCGTCCGAAGCGGGCGGCTTGCACCGCCTGCGGCAACGGCGGTACAGTGGCCGGGCGCCAAACTACGAAACGGCGCCGTGGGCCGTGCTCCTGGGGCGAATGCGGGGAACTTCCGCGACCGTCTGGGCAGCGGGCTCGGCATCCCAAAGTCATGAGGGGAGGGCAGGTCCGGAACTTGCGGGTGGGCCGCGAGCGGTGCACGGTGCGCCGGGGCGCGGACCCGGGCCGCTGCCGGGCGAGGGATGCGGCGACATCGTAGGTGGCGGGCGGCGCGCGCGCTGCGCCATGCCGTGGCGCTGGGGACGGCGGCGCTCGTGCTCGGCGGGGGGCTGTGGGCGGTGCGGCACGCCGCCGATCGGGCGGGATCCCGGGCGCCCCGGCGGCCCCCGACGGTGGCCCCCACACGCCGCGGCCGGGACCCGGGAGCTGCCGTGGCCACGGTGCGGCCCGTGGCCGTGACCACCCTACCCGTACGGTTACCCGTGCCGCTGGCCGGACTGGCGGCCACCGCGTACCACGGGGATGTCTACCTGTTCGGCGGCAGTGGGCCCCAGGGCTTCAGCGACCGCATCTACCGCTTCGACCCCCGCACTGGGCAGTTCCAGGCAGCGGGGCTGCTGCCGCAGGCCCTGCACGACGCGGCCGCCGTCCCAGGCAGCGGGGGCCTGTTGCTCTGCGGCGGAGGCATGGACACCATCCTTCCCACCGTCCTGCGTTTCACCCCCGGACAGGCACAGGCCGAAACGGTAGCCAATCTGCCACAGCCCCTTGCCGATCTAGCCGCGGCGCAGCTCGGCAGCACGTCCTACTGCATGGGCGGCTATACCGGTACCGTATACAACCGAGCGGTGTACGCGGTGGACACGGGCTCCGGCGCGGCGCCGGCCGTGGCGGGGACCCTGCCGCAGGGGGTGCGCTACGCGGCCACAGCGGTGCTCGACGGGCGGATCTGGCTGGCGGGCGGGCAACTGGCCAGCGGCCAGCCCACCGCGGCCATCCAGTGGTTCGCCGCCGATCGCACGGGCGCGACAGCGCTTCTGCCCGTGCCCCTCTTTCGTGCCTCGGGGGCGGTGCTGGGCGGGCAGATGCTGGTGATCGGGGGCTGCACCACCCTCGTGCACCCCCTGGCACGCATCTGGGGCTGGGTGCCGCCCGCGGGCAAGCCCCGCGTGGTGGGACGGCTGCCGCAGCCAGTTTGCTGGGCTGCCGCCGCCACCCTTGGTCATACCGCCTACCTATTTGGGGGACAGGGGCCCGGGGGCGCGACCGAGACGCGGGTGATAGCGATCCAGCTGCGCGGCTGAGGGACATCGGCCACGCGGTGCGCTTCACTGCCGGGCACTCGACCATTCCCTCCAGGCCGCGGACAGCCGCGGCACAAGCAGGCTGGTGACCGCGGCCACCGCGTAGTGCATGACGATGGCCGTGTCCAGAAACCGGCCGCGGATGCGGGCGGTGGCGGCGTGGGCGCGATGCAGGACGCCGAGGGCGGTCAGGACCTGTGCGACCGGCTCCGTCAGCCCGGTCAGCGGACGCCATTGCGGTGGCAACGCGAGAAAGGCGCTCGGCAGGAAGACCTCGACCAGGCTCATCGCGGTGGCACAGGACAGAGCGATCACCCACAGCCACAGGCCCGGACGCCGGCTCACCGCACAGAGCAGCCAGAAGAGCGCGCTGCCCACCACTGCCGCCACGAAGGCAGACCCCGCGGGGGACCCGACGGGCGGGTGGGTGCTGGAGTATAGGAGGACCCCGGCCGCCACCGCAGCCGGGGCGGCGACGGCTCCCGCCGCCGCCCCGGCGAGGAGCGCCGGGCCGAGGCCGATTCGCCGCCGCTTCCCGGGAGCCGGCTCGGCCTCCACCGCCATCGCCCCCCTCTCCCCCGGACCCGCAACCGGTACCGCTGCGGCGGCCACCCGCGCAGCTGGCCCCGATCCGCGCACCTGCGCGGCAACACGTCCGCATGACGCCCTGAGCCCCGGGCGGCGCCGGCATCTGCCTCCTGCAGCCGGACCCAACGGCCGGTGGGGGCCGGGCGAACAGCGAGAGGGAGGGCTGACCGCTAAAGGCTTCTGCCGGGGCACGGGCGCCGCGATCACCCCGGCTTGCCCGGCACGGGGCCTGGCAGGCGGAAGGCCTCCGGTAGGAGGTCGCCCAGTCGCCGCCAGCGAATGGCGCCCGCAGCATCCTCCGTGAGCACGGGCATGTCGTCGTGGCAAAACTCCGTCAGGACCTGGCGACACGCGCCGCAGGGGAGGCACTCCCCGCCGGTGATGGCGGCCGGCCCGTGGTCGGCAGGCGCCGGCACCCGGACGGCGCGGTGACCAACCACGGCCACGGCCCGGAAAGCGTGTTCCCCCGCGCTGACCGCGGCGCTGACCGCCGCACGCTCCGCACAGATGGAAAGACCGTAAGAGGCGTTCTCCACGTTGCAGCCGGCGTATACCCGCCCGCTGTCCGCCAGCAGCGCCGCACCGACGTGAAACGCCGAATAGGGCGCATAGGCCCACGCCGCCGCCCGAGACGCCGCCGCGACCAGGGTCGCGGCCTCATCTGGCCCGATCCCGTTCTCCACCACCTGATCCCCGGTTGGGAAGAACCGTGGGCCAACCGACGACTCGGTTCGCCCCACCGTCCGGCCGCCCAGGATTGCGCCCCTTTCTGTCTGGGATTTGCCCCTCGCGGGGTGGTCCGCTAACCGGCCGCACACGCCGGAGGCCCAACCGGCCCGAGAGCGGAAACGCACGGTCGACGGCTGTTGTAGCCAACAAGCCCGCCGGAGTTGGTCGCGGCGCACCGCCTGGATGCCCCGTGGCGCCGGCCCCCGCGCCGCTGGCACCGGGGGGGGCCGCCAACTCCGCGCTTCGCCGGGTCCCGCTTGCCGCCCGTGCCGCCAGCGCCCGCGCGTCCCGGTTGCGCCAGCGGGCGCTTGGCCCGCGGCACGAGCCCGCACAGCAGTCCCGTAGCGGAGCGCCCCGCTCTGCTGGTAAGGATACACCCTCACCATACCGCTTCCCGGCGCACCGATCCACGAGCGGGACGCCCTCCTGACATTCAGCCGAGTTCGGTGGCGCGACGGCCCTTACACTCGCGCTGGGTTCGCCTCGGGGCGCGGGCCGAAGGTGCTGACCGGCATGGAGGCCGATCGCTCCAGTTGTCGGCACACGTGGACACGGTGCCCGGCGGGCCCCCGGAGGAATGGTCCACGGGCGCCGTTCGCCTGTGACACTTACGTGTTCAACCGCTACAGTACGACGCCGGCACTCACCTCAGCACGGCATGGGCCGCCACCCGAAGGAACGCCGCCCACGCGCGCGAAGTGGCCCAGCGTCGCTGTCGCCCGCAACAAGGCTGGGGGAGTGTCGCCATGGCAGGGCTTGGGGTCGGGATCTGCGGCGCCGGATGGGTCGCTGGCGAGTACGTGAAGGCGTTTACGCGCCATCCAGAGACGCGGGTGCGGGGCGTGTTCAGCCGTACGCGGGCATCGGCCGAACGTATGCTCACCGCGCAGGGTGTCGACGCGCCGGTGTATGAGACACTTGAGGATATGCTGCGCCGGGATGACATCGACATCGTCGTCCTGGCGAGTCCGCCCGCCGTGCATGCGCGCCAGGCGACGGCGGCGGCGCGCGCCGGCAAGCACATCGTCGTCGAGAAGCCGGTGGCTCTGTATCGTCCGGAGGTCCTGGAACTGGTAGAGGCGGCCGACAAGGCGGGCGTGCGCAGCGTGGTCAGTTTCGTGCTGCGCTGGAATCCGATGTTCCGCACCATCAAGCAGTTGTTGGCCGACGGCGCAACGGGCCGGCTCATGTATGCGGAGGCCGACTATTGGCACTGGGTCGGCCCGCATTATGGCCAGTATAGCTGGTCCCACACCAAGGCCGGCCAGCAGTCGAGCCTGCTCTCCGCCGGCTGCCACGCCCTCGACGCGCTCCGCTGGTTTGCCGGCGAGGTCGACGAGGTCTACGCGCTGAGCGCTCCCGGGTTCAGCGGCTCCGAGTATGAATTTCACCCGAACATGGTGGGTACTCTGCGATTCGCCTCGGGCGCCATCGGCAAGGTCAGCTCGCTCCTGGAGTGCCGCACACCATACATCTTCAATGTGCAACTCTTCGGTGAGCTGGGAACGGTTCGAAACAACCGCGTCTACTCCCCCGCCAAGTTCCCTGGCGCAACCAACTATGCGGAGATTCCCACGGTCCTGCCTGACAGCGGCGACGTGACGCACCATCCGTTCCAAGCAGAGGTCGATGAATTCGTCGACTGCGTGCGCAACGGGAGGCACAGCAGTTGCGAACTCGCCGACGCCGCCCGAACGATGGAGATCTGCTTTGCGCTAGACGAGTCCGCCGCCAGCGGCCACCCCGTGAAGGTGCGCGGACTCTGATCGGAGTCCGGCGGGCGGGCGGGGCACGGGACCGCGCATGGCCCCCCGGGGCGCTAGCACCGGGACCGCTCGGCGTGCTTCGGATCGCAGTACGTGAACCGGCACCTATCCCGGTCCATTGCGGATTCCGGGTGGGCGGAGTTCCGGCGCATACTGGAGCACAAGGCCGGTCGGTACGGGTCGCGATTGGTCGTGGCGCCTCGGTTCTTTCCGTCCACGAAAACGTGCTCGGGCTGCGGTGCCGCCCAAGACGAGATGTCGCTCTCCGAGCGCTTCTTCCAATTCGGGGCCTGCGGGCTGGAGAGGGACCGCGACCCGAATGCGGCGCGAAACCTCACCTCGCTCGTCGCCGGGAGTTCCCCGGAGACGCCAAACGCCTGTCCAGCGGAGGGCTCAGGCCAGGAGAACGGCTTGGTGAAACCGGCCGCCGCAGCGGTCGGGAACAGAAGGCCATGAGGAGAGGAACGGAGGACCGATCGGGCACGCACGGGGAGGCCGAGGCCGGCACCCTCGACGCGGGGGTGCCGCCCCGTCTCGCGCGTGGGCACGCCCACTGGAACGTCCCGGTCCGCGGGGGCCCTTTGGGGGCCGCTGGCCGGGATGGTGATGCGCGGCACCTGGAGATCGGCCACCCTTGCCGGTGGGTCGGGCAGCGACGCGCCGAATTGCGCCCCGCGTGTGACCCAGGCTGAGGCCATACGGCATCCGGGGGTTCGCGCTCCATAGCTTGGGCGGCGTACACGCCGCCCCACACCGCTGGCACCTGACCGGACCGCGTTGCACCCTCTTGGTGATCAGGACCACGCCTGCTGACCAGGGCCCCCATGCAGGCGGGCACCCCCACATCCTCGTACCGTCGCCCCCCCTGGCGGCAAGCGCCGCGTCCGAAGTAGGATGGCGGGGGGAGGCGGCGGAGATTGCGGACACGCCTTCCGCGTGGAGCTTCGTCTCCTCGGCCCTCGCCAGCCTGATGGCCCGCGGGTCGCATCGGACCACAGCGTCCGTCCCCCCGACGGCCGCGCTGCCGACCTGCGTACTGCCGCCACTGCCCGCGCCCGGAGACGAAGCCGGCGGCCACCGCAACTCACCGCAGGCGGTACCGTGTGGCAGGTCCGCGCCCCGCCACACGCAGGAACCCCAACTGGACCAGGCGATTGAGATCTTGTACCTGTTCGGTGAACTGCGTTGGGACCGCTACGCCTGGTGGGTCGACGGCACCCCCGTGGCGAGCGCGTACCACAGCCAGTGGCTCGGCACGCACTTCACCGGTAATCGGGTAGGAGGGGGGCGTCGCGCCCCCCGTCCTCCCACACCACCGGACGTGCCGTTCGGCATCCGGCGGTTCATCGACGAGCCAGAAG
>JAJZZC010000001.1 GCA_021797775.1 Bacillota bacterium | reverse complement strand
CTCGATGGACATGTTGCAGATGGTCATGCGGTTCTCCATCGACAGGCCGGCGATGACCGGCCCGCGGTATTCCACCACGTGCCCGGTGGCTCCCGCCGTGCCGATGCGGCCGATGATCCCCAGGATGACGTCCTTGGCCGTCACGCCACGGGGCAGGCTGCCTCCGACGCGGACCTCCATCGTCCGTGGCTTGCTCTGCCAGAGGCACTGTGTCGCCAGCACGTGCTCGACCTCGCTGGTCCCGATGCCGAAGGCCAGCGCGCCAAAGGCCCCGTGGGTGCTGGTATGGCTGTCCCCACAGACGATGGTCTTGCCGGGCTGTGTCAGCCCCTGCTCCGGGCCGATGACGTGCACGATGCCTTGGTCGGGGCTGTCCAGGCCAAAGAGCGGAATGCCGAAGTCCTGGCAGTTCCGCGCCAGCGTCTCGATCTGCTGGCGCGAGATCGGGTCGGCGATGGGCAGGCCACGCCCTTCGGTCGGCACGTTGTGGTCCATGGTGGCGAAGGTACGGTCGGTGCGGCGCACGCGGCGCCCGTTGAGGCGCAGGCCCTCGAAGGCCTGCGGCGAGGTCACCTCGTGCACCAGGTGCAGATCGATGTAGAGCAGGGCGGGCTGGCCCGGGGACTGAGCGACCACGTGTCGCTCCCAGATCTTTTCGAACAGTGTCTTGGGCATCGTCCCACCTCCGTGCGCCGAGCCTAGCGGAGCCGAAGAAAAAAGCCAAATCGCGATTCGCGGCCGTGCTGATCGAGAAAGCCGATCAGCGGCCGGTGGGCCTTGAGTCCGGGGGCACGCCCGCCGGCGAGCGCCCCGCGCGTGGTGCGGGGCCTGCTCACCGCTCTGCGCCATGCGGGTTCCGTCGGCGGGGTCCCGGCCGCCGTTATTGTCCGGTGCGTTGCCAGAGCGCGCACCGGCACCGCGACGTCGCCCGTGGGCGGCAATCGGCCGCTCCTCCGCGCCGCGCCCGCCGGAGGCACGGCGACGCGCGGTGGGAGCGGATCGTGTGGGCGAAACCGCATAACGGGGCTGCCCCGCGTCGGCGAGGTGCAACGGCGGCGTCGCGCCGGGTAACCCAGATGCTGGCGGAGGCGTCCTGCCCCGAGGCGCGACGAAAGGACGCCATCGGGTGGCTGTGGCGGCCTTGGGACGGTCGCTCGTCCCTACGCCCTACGGGTGGCGCGCTTGGCGCTGGCGGTCAGGCGGTGGTCGGCTCCAACACCATGGCCGGGAGCGGACCCGGTTTGGCACCCCACGCGCCTTCTCCCCCTAACCAGTCGACCAGCCGGAGACCGGCCTGATGTGCCAGACTGGGTGCGAGCGCCCGCGCGGCTCCGCAGAGAGGCGGGCGGCGCGCGTGTGCTGGCGGGCGGCCGATGTGCGTACCGCAGCGCCCGGCCTCCTGTGTGCTGTCTGGCGTCGTGCCCACGCGATCCACGCGCCTGCGCGCGTGTGGCGGCGGTCCGGCCCCGGGGTGCGGAGGGTCCTACGCGCCAGCTTTGGCATCGCAGAGCCGCCTTCCGAGGCGGGAAATACCTGCGGAATGGCGGTTGTGAACGTCGGATTCGTCCTTAAGTTAGCGCCTATGGTGCGGAGGGTGGTGGAAGATGGACATCGCGCACCTGCGTTCCTTTACCGCCGTCGCCGAACACATGGGCTTCCGCCGCGCTGCCGAACGGCTCTTCCTCTCACAGCCGACCATCAGCGCGCACGTGGCGGCGCTGGAGCGGGAGTTGGGCGCGACCCTCTTCGATCGCTCCGGCCGGCGTACGCGGCTGACCGCCGAGGGGGAGCGGTTGCTGCCGTATGCCCGGCGGCTGCAGGCGCTGCACGACGAGGCGGCGCGCAGCGTGGGCGCGTGGCGCCAGCAGTATGACGAGCGCCTGCGGCTCATCGCTTCGATCTTCGTCGCGGCCTCGGTGCTGCCCGTCGCCCTGCGGCGTTTCGCCGCCGAACGCCCCCGCGTGGAGCTGTCGTTGCGCACGGCCTTTTCGCGTGAGGTGGTCGCCGCGCTGGCCGCGGGGGACGCGGAGTTGGGGCTATCGCGGCTGCCGCCGGCCGGAGAGGGGGTCGAGGGGCGCCGCCTGATACGGGAGCCGGTCCTCGCCGCGGCGCCGGCCGCGTGGGGCGGGATCTCGATGGCCGAGGCGTTACAGGCAGGGCCGCTGCTCACGCACAACCACCCGGGCTATTGGGACCGGGTCCTGGCCCGCATCGCCGCGCTGGGCTTCTCGGCTCGCGCGATGGAGGTCCGGCAGGTGGACGTCACCCGCCGCCTGATCGCGGAGGGCATTGGCTGGTCGTTCCTGCCGCGGTCGGCCGTGGTGGACCTTGCCCGGCAGGGCGGCCCCCTGCGCGTGGTGCCGCCCCTGCCGGGGCTGGCACTGCCGGAGGCCGAGACGTGGGCCCTCTGGCCGGAGGGACGGGTGCCGACGGCATCGGGGGAGCGGTTGGTGGCGTTGGTGGCGGAGGCAGTGGCCGGGGCAACGGCGGGGGAGTGACGGTGGGCCGGGCGCAGGCGGCAGCCACGGGGTGGCGGACGCGGTGGCGCTGGGCGCGGGCATCGGCCGCGCGGAACTCCTCGCAATGCGCGGTAAGCAGCATGGAGCCGCCGCGGTGGATGACGTCGTGACCGACTCAGGCGAGAGGGGCAGGTAGTCGCCGTGCAGCAGGCCGCAGTAACCGCGGCGCACGCCGGTGACGCGCACCCCCAGGGCGGCCCCGTGGCGTACCACGGCGCGGATCGCGGCGTTCATCCCCGGAGCGTCCCCTCCGCTGGTCGGGACAGCGACGTGCCGCAATCCTCTCCAACCCCATCTGCTGTCGGGCGCATGGTACAACGGGATGCGACGGGTCTGCCCCGGGGGCGACACCGGGTGGCCGGTCCTGACCATGATGCCTTGGCCGACATGGGGGCGCCATCTGTGACGGACTCCGCGAACCGGGCGAGCGCACTGAACTCCCCGCGCGGGAGAAACGGCGCGGACGCGACACCAGCGGTGAACGGGGCGGGCGGTCCGCCGCGCGCCGCCGGTCCGGGCGGCCGGAGTGCGCCCCTGCCGCGCGTCCCTGTGCGAGCCATCCTGGATACCCTGGCGGCAACCTATCCCGAGGCCGGCACCGCGCTGCGCTTCGGCAACCCCTTCGAGCTCCTGGTCGCGACGATCCTGTCGGCGCAGTGCACCGACAAGCGCGTCAACCTGGTCACGCCCGACCTCTTCGCGCGCTTCCCGACCTCGGAGGCCATGGCGGAGGCGGGCGAGGCCGCCATCGCCCCGCTGATCGCCAGCTGCGGACTCTACCGTAGCAAGGCCCGGAACATCGCGGCCGCCTGCCGCGCCCTGGTGGAACACCACGCGGGCCAGGTGCCGGACCGCATGGAGGCGCTGATCGCGCTGCCGGGCGTCGGGCGCAAGACCGCCAACGTCGTGCTCAGCAACGCCTTCGCCGTGCCCGCCATCGCCGTGGACACCCACGTCTTCCGCGTAGCCAACCGGCTGGGCCTCGCGCGCGGTCGGACGCCGGAGCAGGTCGAGGCGCAACTCCGGCGGCGCGTGCCGCGGGCGCACTGGTCGCAGGCCCACCACTGGCTGATCTGGCACGGGCGCCAGGTCTGCCACGCGCGGACGCCGGCTTGCGCGGGTTGTGTCCTGCTGGCCCACTGCGCCGAGGGGCGGCGCCGGCGTGGGGCCGCGCCGCGGGAACCCGGCCGTGGCCGCCGTCGTCCACAGGGGCAAACGGCCCCGAAAGGATGAACAGACGGATGCGCTCGCGCCACGTGATCCATGTCGCTCTGCTCGCCGCCGCGGCGGCGGTCGCCACCGCCGCCGCCCTGGCTGCCGCGCCCGCGGTGGCCGCCACCCGCCGCACCCCCGCCGTGACCGCCTCTGCCTCGGCGCCCAGCGGCAGCATCACGGTGACCGGCCAGGCCCAGGTGCCGGTGACCGACCTCCAGGCCACCTTCGACGCGGGGGTGGAACAGCAGGCCTCCACGGCTCAGGCCGCCCTGGCCGCTGACGACCAGGCGATGCGGCGCGTGATCGCTGCCCTGAAGGCCAAGGGCGTGCCCGCGCAGGACCTGCAGACGCAGAACCTGTCCGTGAACCCGCAGTATCAGCAGAACGTCAACGCGTCCGGCCCCGGCAAGATCGTCGGCTTCGACGCCAACGACACCCTCACCGTCACCGTGACGAACCCCGCGCAGGTGGGCGCGCTGATCGACACGGCATTGACGACGGGGGCCAATACCCTGGACGGCGTCTCCTTCGTGGCCGCCCATCCCGCCCAGATGCAGCGCCAGGCGCTGACCGCCGCCGTCGCGGACGCCAGGTCCCAGGCCCTGGCCCTGGCGTCCGCCGCCGGACTGACGCTGGGCCCCGCCACTACGATCAACACGCAGGTGCAGGGCGTGGAACCGATGTACGCGGGGGTGATGGCCGCGTCTGCGGCGCCCGCGCCGCGGACACCGGTGCTCTCCGGCGCGCAGTACGTGTCAGCCCAGGTTACCGTCACGTTCTCCGCCCAGCCGGGCTGAGCCCGCCCGCGCATCTGCGGGATGCGCCGCCGGCCGGAGGGTGCGGGCGCCCGCCGCGTCCCCGGCCGTCCGAGCCTCGGCAGGGCGCCCGGATGGGCAGCGCAGGCGGGGGCCGCCCTCCCACGGCGGCGTCCTTCGCTGCGGGGCATGTGCTCCAAAGGGGGGGGCGCGGCGGGGGGCCCGGCAAGCCCCCCACAGGAAACGAGGCGGGGGAGGCCTAGCGGTGGCGGGTAGCCGCGGGCCTTCGCCGCCGCGCTCGCCGGACATCCGCCGCGGAGCCCTTTCCCGTCCCGGTACAGGTGCGCACCCCGGCCATCCACAGGATCACGCCGTGGCCTGTGCCGACCGGCCTCGCAGCGTCATCAGCATCGCCCCGCGTGCCGGCAGGCCGGCGTCACCCGACAGGAAAAGGCGGGGGTGCTCAGTCGGCGGCGGCGCACAATGCCCACTACCGGTGGCGGGGTCTGCGGCCTCTTGCCCGGGCGCGGTTCCATCGGGACCCCGCGGTCACGACGGCATCCGCACCGGCGCCAGTGGGGCGTGGGTGCCGGCATGGCCGCCGCTGCCGGGCGACAATGCCCCCCGGTCCCCGGCGGCGCGCCGTGCCCTTCACGCCCCGCGCCCGCCCGGTGGAAGCGGTCGGCGGGGCTCCGTGCAGCGCGGGCTCGCCCCCGGGCGGGTTATCCCCGCTGGCGCCGCCCAACGCAAGTCTCCTTGTTGTGTTTTGTACCAGCGTGCTAGTATCGCCAGGACTGGCGGCGGGTGCCCCTGCGGGGCGCAGCAAAGATGCCGCGGGAATGTTGGGCGGGCGCTGGGTGCCCGTCCTCGCGAGGCGATGGCACAGTGGACTTCGGTCCCTCGCCCGAACCCCGGGAATCCCGCCCGGAGGTCGCGGCGGCCGCGTCCGCGACGTTTGATTTTCTCGTGGTGGGCAGCGGCTTGGCGGGCATCTACGTGGCTCTGCGGCTCGCCGACCGAGGGCGCGTCCTGCTGGTGACCAAGGCGCGGCTGGACGTGAGCAACTCCGCGTGGGCCCAGGGTGGCATCGCCGCGGCCTTGGACGCCGAGGACGCCCCGGCGCTCCACGGCGAGGACACGCTCCGCGCCGGGCGCGGCCTCTGCAAGCAGAGCGCCGTCGAATTGCTCGTCCAAGATGCGCCGGCTCGTATCGCCGAACTGATGGAACTCGGCGTGCCCTTTGACCTCGGGCCTGACGGGCGCCTGCTGCTCGGCCGAGAAGGCGGCCACCTGCGGCGGCGCATCGTGCACGCACACGGGGCCGCCACCGGCTACGCCGTCGTGGAGGCGCTGCTGCCGCACCTGGTGGAGCACCCCGGGGTCACCGTCTGGGAGGGCGCGCGCGCGGTGGGTCTGCTCGTCGACGGTCCCTGCTGCCACGGGGCGCGCGTCCAGGGGCCGGACGGCCTGGTCGACGTGCGGGCCGTGGCGACGGTCCTCGCCACGGGCGGTAGCGGCGGGCTCTACGTGCGCACCACCAACCCGGCGACGGCCACAGGCGATGGCATCGCCCTGGCGTACGCGGCGGGTGCCACGGTCGCGGACATGGAGTTCGTCCAGTTCCACCCGACCGCGTTCGCCCTGGGGCAGCCGGCCTTCCTGCTCAGCGAGGCCCTGCGCGGCGAGGGCGCGCAACTCTGGAACAGCCGCGGCGAGCGCTTCATGCCCCGCTACGACCCGGCGGCCGATCTGGCCCCGCGTGACGTCGTGGCGCGCGCCGTGATGGCCGAGATGGATGCCACCGGCGCCGACCACGTCGACCTCCGGCTGGACGCCGTGCCCACCGACGCGCTCTCGCCCTTCGCCCCGCTCTTCGATAGCCTGCGTGCGCGCGGCGTTGACCCGATGGCCGCGCCGATCCCTGTCGCCCCCGCCGCCCATTTCTGCATGGGGGGCGTGGTGGTCGACCTCGATGGGGCGACCTCGGTGCGGGGGCTCTTCGCGTGCGGGGAGGTCGCCTGTACGGGAGTTCACGGCGCCAACCGCCTGGGGTCCAACTCCCTGCTGGAGTGCCTGGTATTCGGGCACAGGGCGGCCCACGCCGCCGCTGGGATGGAGCCCGTCCGCTGCGCGGCCGCGGTGCCCGCGGTCCTGCCGACCCTGGGCGCGCCGGAGCGCGCGGCCCTCGGGGAGCGGTTGGCGCGCCAGGCCGGCATCGTCCGGCGGGCGGACGGCCTGGCCGACGCGCGCCGCGGCATCGAGGCCATGCCGCCGTCCATGGAGGGCTTGGTGGCGAGCTTGATCGTCCGGGGAGCGGAGGTCCGGCGCGAAAGCCGGGGGGGGCACTTCCGCGCCGACTACCCGGTGGAGGCCGATACCTGGCTGGGGCACCTGGTGGCGCGCCGCGGGCAGCCCCTGCATCTGGAGTCGTGGTCCTGATCCCCGCGCCCACGGAGGCGGAGCCACGGAGGTGGTTGGGTTGCGCGATGGGCCGGCGGACAAGGGCCGGAGGGCGGGCTGCGAGCCCGCGGGGTCCTGGGGGGCTGACCGCTGGCCCGCCGGCTGGCCGGCGGCGGACCTGGACGCCCTGGTGCTGACGGCCCTGCGCGAGGACCTGGGTAGCGGCGACGTCACGACGTTGGCCGTCGTCCCACCCGGCCTGCGGGCGCGCGGCCTTTTCCTGGCTAAAGCGGACGGCGTGGTGGCCGGTCTGCCGGTGGCCGCGCGGGCCTTCGGCCTGCTCGACGCGGGGGTGGGTTTTGAGCCGCTCGTGGCCGACGGCGTGTCCGTCGCGCCGGGGCAGGAGTTGGCGGTGGTGCGTGGGTTGGCCCAGAGCCTCCTGCAGGCGGAGCGCGTCGCGCTGAACTTCCTGCGGCGGCTGTCCGGGACCGCGTCGCTGACCGCTCGCTTCGTGGCGCTGGCGGCCGGTCGGGCCGATGTGCTGGACACCCGCAAGACCACCCCGGGGCTGCGCTGGCTGGAGCGCTACGCGGTACGGGTGGCCGGGGGAAAGAACCACCGGTTCGGCCTGTCCGACGGGATCCTGATCAAGGACAACCACGTCCGGGCGGCGGGGGGCGTCGGTCCGGCGGTGCGCCTGGCGCGGGCCCATGGACCGCAAGGGCTGCGCGTCGAGGCGGAGTGCACTACGCTGGCCGAGGTGGACGAGGCGCTCGCTGCCGGGGCCGAGATCATCCTGCTGGACAACATGGCGCCGCCGCTGATGCGCTTGGCGGTGCGGCGGATCGCCGGGCGTGCGCGTGCGGAGGCCTCGGGCCTGATCAACCTGGGGAATGCCGCGGAGGTGGCAGCTACCGGCGTCGATGTCATGTCGGTGGGGGCGTTGACCCACTCGGCGCCCGCCCTGGACATCAGCCTGGAGGTGGACCTCGCTCAGGGCTGAGCGGCGGACGTGTCTGGGCAACGCCGCTGGCGTGGCGGCCACCGGCGTCGACGTCACGTCGGTGGGGGCGCTGACCCACTCGGCGCCCACCTGGACATCGGCCTGGAGGTGGACCCCAGGGCGGAGCCGCGTCCCTCCCGCCACCGTGCGTGTTGGGGCCATGCCGAGGTGGCCCGCCGGTGCGAAGCCTTGGGGCACTCCGCCCCGCACGGCCACCGGCCCACGGATGGAGCGGACCGGACGGAGCCGCGTCACTATTGCCTGCCCCTTGCGTCGCGGGGCGAAGGCCTTCCCAGGTTGACGGTCGCCCGTGCCGTGTTAGACTCGTTGTGACTTGCGGAACGAGCGGCCCCGCCGCGGACGGGCCTGCTGGCATGGGTGGACGATAGGGAATCGGACACCTTTTGACAGTAGGGTTGTGGGGGCGCAAGAAGCCCGGGTCTGGTTTGCCCGAACGGAGGAGAGGGCTATGTCCGGCGTGGACGCCGGCGAGGCACGGGAGGCAGAACTGGCGGCGGAGATCGCCGAATGGAAGCGTCGGCGCCATGCCGTGATCCTGGCGCACAATTACCAGGTGGGCCCCGTGCAGGATGTCGCGGACTACGTGGGCGACTCCCTAGGGTTGTCCCGGCAGGCGGCGGCGACGGACGCCGAGGTGATCGTCTTCTGCGGCGTCCATTTTATGGCCGAGACGGCGAGCATTCTCTCGCCGGGGAAAACGGTGCTGCTGCCTGACGCCGGCGCCGGCTGCAGCCTGGCCGACACCATCGACGCTGAGCGGCTGCGTCGCTGGAAGGCGGAGCATCCGGACGCGGTCGTGGTCTCCTACGTGAACACCACGGCCGAGGTCAAGGCCGAGAGCGATTACTGCTGCACGTCGGGCAACGCGCTCAAGGTCGTGCAGTCCATCCCCGAAGACCGGGAAATCCTCTTTCTCCCCGACTTCTTCCTCGGGAGTTGGATCCAGAAGGTCACCGGCCGGCGCATGCACATCTGGATGGGCGAGTGCCATGTGCACGCGGGCATCCATCCGGAGCGCATCGGTGCCGCGCGCAGGGAGCATCCGGAAGCCGAGTTGCTGGTGCATCCCGAATGCGGCTGCACCACGTCGGTGTTGTATTTCCTGGAGGATGGCGCCATCCCGCGCGAGGCGGCGAACGTCGTGTCGACAGAGGGCATGGTCAACCGCGCGCGGTCCTCGCCGGCCCGGGAGTTCCTGGTGGCCACAGAGACCGGCATCTTGCATCGCATGCGGCGCGACAACCCGGACAAGCGGTTCATCCCCGTGAGCGACGGAGCGGTCTGCCCGTATATGAAGATGATCACGTTGGAAAAGGTGCGCGACGCGCTGCGCGACCTGCGCGTCGAGGTGCGCGTCCCAAAGGAAACGGCCGCACGCGCCCGGCTGTCCATCGACCGTATGCTGGCGATCGCCTGAGGGGCGCCCCGCAGAGAGGGGCGGGGCGCCCGTCGTATCGCGGCCCGTCGCCGCGGGCCGGCGGGGGATCGCGCGGGTCCGTCCGCCACCGTGATCAACCTACCGCTGGCGCGGGCACCCCGGCCCGGGCCGACAGCCAGCGGGGCGTGCGTCTCGGGCGGGACGCGCGGACGCATCGTGTGGCGGCGGCCCCGGCCTCTGCCTGGGTCCGCTCCACCGCCGCCCGGGTGGGGGATGGCGGTCCACACAGGGCGTGCCCGCGGGCGTCAGGCGGGGTCGAGGGCCACTGCCGGGTCCTGCACCCAGCGGCGAAGCCACGGCCCTGGCGCCGCCGCCCGGCTTGCCTGCCTTCCTGAGCGGGCCAGGGCCCCCCGCCGGGGATGGTTCCTCTCGCTCCTCTCTGCCGGCCTCGGTACAATGGGCGCATGGACGTCGCACCACCGCGGCCTTTCCGCGGGGGCGCTTTTGCGCCCGCCCTCGTCGAGCCCGTCGCCGACGAGCGCACCCTGGCCATCCTAGACTTCCCCGCGGTGCTCGAGCGCTTGGCCGAGCGCTGCGCCTCGCCGTTGGGGCGTGAGCGGGCGCTGGCGCTGCGTCCCTCGCCGCGGCCGCGGCAGGTGGCGGGGGACCAGGCCGAGACCGACGAGGCGCGGGGGCTCTGGGAGCGGGGGGCGCGCGCGCCGCTCGACACCCTGCGCGACGTGCGTGCCCTGGTGGCGCGTGCAGCGCGTGGCGGCGTGCTGTCCGGCCAGGAATTGTGGTGGATCGGTGAGACCGCGGGCTGCGTCGGCCGGCTGCGCGCCTTCTTCGCGTCGTGCGCCGAAGAGGCGCCGCGCCTCTGGGACCGGGCGGAGACGCTCGCGGACCTCGGCGCCGTGGAGCGGGAGACCGGGCGCTGCCTATTCCCCGACGGCGAGGTGCTGGACCGGGCCAGTCCCGCGCTGGCCGAGGCGCGGCGCCAGGTGCGCCGTCTGGAGTCCGCGATCCGCGACCGCCTGGAGGAGTTGGTGCGGGACGCCACCCTGCAGCCCGCGCTCCAGGAGCCCATCGTCACCCTGCGCCGCGACCGGTTCGTGTTGCCCGTCAAGGCCGACCAGCGCGGCCAGGTGCCGGGCCTCGTGCACGACCAGTCCGGCAGCGGCGCCACTGTTTTCGTGGAGCCGTTGGCGGTGGTGGAACTCGGCAACGAGTTGCGGGCCGCCGAGTCGCGCGTCGCATCCGAGGTGCTGCGTGTGCTCACCGAGCTGTCCGCGCTCTGCGGGGGTGTAGACGCGGCCTTCCGCCGCAGCCTGGACGCGGCAGCCCACCTAGACTTCGCGATGGCCAAGGGGCGGCTGTCCGTTGACTGGCGGGCGGTCCGGCCGGAGGCACTGCAGGAACCGGCGCTCGACCTGCGCGCCGCCCGGCACCCGTTGATCGCCCGGCCGGTTCCCGTGGATATTCGGGTCGGCGTGGATTTCGACGCCCTCGTGCTCACGGGGCCGAACACCGGCGGCAAGACCGTCTCGCTCAAGATCGCCGGGCTCTTCGCCTGCATGGCGCAGGCAGGCCTGCACCTCCCGGCGGGCGAAGGGAGCCGCCTCGGGGTGTTCCCGCGGGTTTGCGGCGACGCCGGGGATGAGCAGGGGGTGGCGCAGAGCCTCTCGACCTTCTCCTCGCACATGCGCGCCGTGGTGGCGGCCGTCGCCGCCGTCCGTCCCGGGGCCCTGGTGCTGCTGGACGAGCTGGGCGCGGGTACGGACCCCGGCGAGGGTGCCGCGCTGGCGATGGCCCTGTTGGAGCACCTGGTCGCGGCATGCGCCCGCTCGATCGTGACCACCCATTACAGCGAGTTGAAGGCCTTCGCCTACCGCACGCCGCGGTTGGAGAACGGGTCGATGTCCTTCGACCCCGAGACGCTGGCGCCCACCTACCGCCTGGTCATCGGGGTGCCGGGAGGGAGCCAGGCCTTCGCCATCGCGCGCCGGCTCGGCCTGCCCGAGGCGATTGTCGAGCGCGCGGCCGCCTTCCAGCGCCCGGAGGAACGCCACGTGGAGTCGATGATCGCCGGGATGGCCTCCGAGGAACAGCGGCTGCGTACGGCGGCCGAGCAGGCCGAGAAGGAACGTGCGGCCGCCGAGGCGCTGCGCGCGGAACTGCAGGCGCAAGGGGAGGGGATGGAGCAGCGGCGGCGGCAGATCCTGGAGGAGGCGGTTCAGGAGTCGGAGCGCCTGCTGCGGGACGCGCGCCGCGAGGCGGACGGCGTGATGCGCGAGTTGCGGCGTCTGGTGGAGGAAGCCGAGGCCTCGGAGCGGCGGGCCGAGTTGCTGCGCCAGGCCCAGGACCACCGCCGCCGTTTGCAGGCGCGCCCGGCCGCCGCCAGAATCGTCCCGCCGCCGCGGCCATCGCCTGATCTGCGGGTCGGTCAGCCCGTGCGCGTGCGCAGCCTCGACCGGATGGGGCTCTTGGCCGCCCCGCCGGCCGACGGCGGGGCGGTCGTGCAACTCGGGTCCCTGCGGCTGAACGTGCCCCTGGCGGACCTGGAGCCGGCGGCGGGTATTGCGGCCCCAACGGCCGGCGCGCCCGCCGCATCGCGCGCCCGTCCGGCGCCGCCCGGCGCGCCGCTCTGGTTGCGCGAATTCCAGACGGAGTGCGACCTGCGCGGCTTGCGCGCCGAGGAGGCGTTGGCCCGCGTCGACAAGCTCCTGGACGACGCCGTGCTGGTCGGCGCCTCCGAGGTGCGGCTGATCCATGGTAAGGGCACCGGCGCATTGCGCGAGGCGATCGGGGAGTTCCTGCGCGGCCACCCCCAGGTGGCTGGCTTCCGTCTCGGCGCCTCGGGCGAGGGCGGCGCAGGCGCGACGGTCGTGGCCGTGCGTTCCTGAGAGCCATCCCACATCCCGCCGACCGCCGGGCACGGCAGCGGGGCCAGGTCGCCCCGGCCCCCACAGGAAGACGGCCCCGGCGGCATCAGTCCGCGGCTAGGTTGCCCGCGTGCCCGCGTGGCGTGCCGTGGCAATGGCCGGGAGCCGGCCCATCCGCCGCCGCTTGCTCAGAGGGGGCCGCGGGCTTCCGGCGGCGCAAGGCGCTGGGCGGCTGTGTCGTCGCCCCAGGTGGGAGCGGACGCCGGGGCGCGCCAGGCGCCCGCTCCGGACGTGCCCCACCCGGCGCGGCCCTGGAGCGGGCGCGGCGCCGTTCCGCTGCCCCGTGCCCGCCCCGGGGTGCGGGGCGAGATGTGCACGGAGTGGCAGCGTCCGCCGATGATGGGCCGACCGCTGCCGACCTACGCGGCGGACCACGGCGGCCAGGGGGGGGCATGCGGCCCAGCCCGCGGCGAGGGCAGCGGCGGCACGGGGCGCGATGCCAGCGTCTCCGATGGGTGCGCATCGCGGCATCGGCTGGCGTCTCCGTCAACCCGGCCCCTGGCTGGCGTGGCTCCCGGGGGCGTTGGAAGGGTGGGTGGAAGCGCGTGTCTGCTTGTAAGACCCAGAACGGTGTGGTGGGTGGGGGGACGATCTGGGGTCTCCGGATCGACGGCCCTGCGCGGGGGGAGGACAACATGGCCGCCGACCTGGCCGTCGCCCAGGCGGTGGGTGCGGGCCGGCTGCCGCCCACGTTGCGGCTCTACAGTTGGACCCCGCCGGCTGTGTCCATCGGCCTGCACCAGGACGCCGAGCGGGCCTGTGACGTGGCCGCGTGCCGCGCCGCGGGCTGGGACGTGGTGCGGCGGCCCACGGGGGGCCGCGCCGTGCTCCACGCCGCGGACGAGCTGACCTATGCCGTGGTCCTGCCCCTGGCGTTGGCGCCAGAGGGCGTCCGGGCGGCGTACGCCTGGATCGGCGCGGCCCTGGTGACGGCCTATCGCGCGCTCGGGGTCGACGCCGCCCTGGCGGAGGGCCGACGGCTGACGGCACGCAGCGGCGCTTGCTTCGACGCCCCCGCCGCCCACGAGGTGGTCTGCGGCGGGCGTAAGCTGGCTGGTAGCGCGCAACTGCGCCACGCGGGCTTCCTCCTGCAGCACGGCTCGCTGCCGATGCGCTTGGACGCCGCCCTGCATGCACGGCTACTGGGGCTTGGCCCTGACGCGGCGGGGGTACTGGTCGAGCGGGCCGCCGGGCTTGGGGACATCTGCCCCGGCGTCACCCGGTCCGACCTGGAGAGAGCGGTTGTTCACGGATTCGAGCAGGCGCTCGGGGTGCGCTTCGAGAATGCCGGCTCGGGTGCGGGCACGCCAGCGGGGACGGGCCGCGCTGGCATCGCGGCGGTTTCGGAGGCCTGATCCTCCGGGCCGCGCGGGGTTGCGATCCCGCGCGGCCGTCCAGTCCGGGTGCGCTGCCGTGCTATCATGGCACGCGGGTGGGTCCGGGGTGGTCCGCGCCCTGGTGCACCGCGCAAGAGCCGCTCCACGCGGCGATGGGCCGGAACGGCCGTCGCCAAGTCCACTGCTGCTGCGGGGTGAGCCGCTCGTGCCCAGGGTGCTGGTGATCCACGGGCCGAACCTGAATCTACTCGGCCGTCGCGAGCCGGGCGTGTACGGCCGGTCGACGCTGGCCGAAATCGACAGGGCCTTGGCACAGCTCGGACGGGACCTGGCCCTGGAGGTGGAGTCGGTCCAGCACAACGGCGAGGGCGCCATCGTCGACGCCATCCAGGGCGCTGAGGGCCGCTGCGCGGGGATCGTGATCAACCCCGCGGGCTACACCCACACCAGCGTCGCCATCCGGGACGCGCTCGCCGCGGTGGGTGAGCTCGGGGTGCCGGCCGTCGAGGTGCACCTCTCTCAACCTAGCGCGCGTGAGCCGTTTCGTCAGGTCTCCCTGGTGGCCCCCGTCTGCCGGGGCAGCGTCGCCGGCTTCGGCGCGGTGGGTTACCTGCTGGCGCTGCGCGGACTGGCCACCCTGCTGGGCGGCGGCGCGGCCGCGGCGCGCACGTAGCGGAGAGAGGCACCTTGGGGCGCTTTCTCTGGGCGGGCCGCGGCGGCGCATGAGCGCGCGGCCCGGTGACGTTTCCATGCTGCAAAAGGGGAGAAGGACATGGCCGAGATGACCTCGACCACGGATTGGCGCGGGGGGATGACCGTCGAGCTGGACGGCGCGCCGATTCTCGTTTTGGAGAGCCAGCACATCAAGCCGGGGAAGGGCCCGGCCTTTGTGCGCGCCCGGCTGAAGAACCTGCAGACGGGCGCGATCTTCGAGCGAACCTTCCGCTCGGCGGAGAAGGTGCCGGCCGCCCTCGTGGAGCGCAGGGACATGCAGTTCCTCTACGAGGCGGACGGGCAGTACAACCTGATGGACACCGAGTCCTACGAGCAGTTTCCCGTCGCGGGCGACAGCATCGGCGAGCAGCGCCGCTTCCTGCAGGAGGGCATGCGGCTTGTGGTCACCACGTACAAGGGCGGCATCGTCGACGTCGAACTGCCCACGACCATCGAGACCACCATCGCCGATACAGCGCCGGGCGTGCGCGGGGACACGGTGAACAACGCGACCAAACCAGCGACCATCGACACCGGGGCTGTCGTCCAGGTTCCACTGTTCATCGACAAGGGCCAGCGCGTCAAGGTGGATACGCGCACGGGGCAGTACGTGGGCAGGCTGTAACGTGCCGCAGCCCGCGGCGCTGACCCCTCGGGACGACGGCCTCCCGTAGCCGGGCGTCCCTTCGGCCGAAACCAGAGCGGTGGCCTGGTGCCTCGGAAAGGGCGAATCGCAGGCCGGAAAGGGGCGGAAGCCTGGTCAGGGCGACTGGAGCACGGATCGAGGCCATCGGTCCGTGTGCACCCGGCTCAACCAGGCCAAGATGGTCACGTTTGGGTTGAACTATGACGTCAAGCCAGGGGAGGAAGCGCGGTTCGAACGCGCGATGGCGGAGGTGCTCGATGCCTTGGGCACGCTCCGCGGCCACCGCGACACCCGTCTCTACCGGGACGTGCACCGGCCGGGCTCGTATCTGGTGTATTCGGAGTGGGATCGGCGGGAGGACTTCCGGGCCTTCACGAAGTCCAGCGGTTTTCGAGCGGCGGTTGCCCTCGGGGAGGACCTCCTGCAGGGCCCGCCTCGCCATCGCGTGTTCGTGCACGAGGACGCGATGGCCGCCCACCGGACGGATGAGCGGTCTGGCTGACCCGCTGGCGGTGGGGGGGCTGTCCCACCCTCCAGCGAAGGCTGGGCGGCAGCGGGACTCCGACCGCCGCGACATGCCCCTTGGCCCGTGGTGGCGGGCGGGTCCGTGGCGCGCGCCGGCGCGCCGGCCATGCGACCGGGAGGCGGACGTTGGGCGACAACCTCGTCTGGCTGTATGCGGGGCGGGCCCTGCGCAGCTTTGGCACCGCGTTCCTCACCGTGGTATTCCCGCTGTACCTAGCCGCCGCCGGCTACCGCAGCGCCGCCATTGGCGGCCTGCTCACGGTCGGCGGGGTCGCCACGGCCGCGCTGGTGCTGGTGGTCGGGCTCGCCGGCGATCGCCACGGCCGTCGGCGCATGTTGCTGATGCTCGGCGTGCTCGGCGTCCTGGGCGGCCTGCTGATGGGCCTGTCCGCCAACGTGGTCGCGATCGCCTTCGCCAGCGGCCTCGGCGGGGTCGGGCGCGGAGGGGGGGCGGGCAGCGGCGGGTCCTGGGGGCCGGTCTTTCCCGCTGAGCAGCCCCTGGTCGCGGCCTCGGTGGACGCCCGGCAGCGGACGGCGGCCTTCGGCCGGATCTCGTTCGTCGGCGTCATGGCCGGTGCGCTGGGCTCGCTCGTGGCCTATGTGCCCGATGCCCTGCACGCCTCCGGCTGGACCTGGCTGCACGCCTACCGGCTGATGTTCCTGCTCGGTGCGCTGGTGTCCCTGGCCATGCTGGCGGTGACCCTGCCTCTGCGCGAAACCCCGCCCGAGCCCTTCACCTCTCCCCAGCAGGCTGCGGCCCTTTCCACCAGGCAGCTTATCGGCAGGCTGGGGCTGACCAACTCGCTGAACGGCCTCGGCTTCGGCTTCCTCGGGCCCCTGCTCACCTACTGGTTCCATGTCCGGTACGGTGTCGGTCCTGGGGCGCTCGGCGTTCTGTATACCGTGACCAACCTGGTGACCGCCCTGCCCTACCTGGGGGCCGCCCGCCTGGCCGAGCGCCTTGGAGTGGTGCGTGCTGTGACGGTCACGCGGACCGTTTCGGTGGCGACCCTGATCGTGATGGCCTGGATGCCCACCTTCGCCCTGGCCGGTGCCCTCTACGCGCTGCGCATGGCGTTTAATTCCCTGGGCATGCCCGCGCGGCAGTCGTACGCCATGGGCGTGGCGGACGAACGCCGGCGCGGCGCGGTCGCGGCGCTGGGCTCGCTGCCCGCCCAGGTCACGTCGACCATCAGTCCCGCCATCGGTGGTGTGCTGATGGAGTCGTTTCTGGACACGCCGCTCTATGGGGCTGCGCTGTTCATGGGCGCCAACCTGGTGGCCTACTGGTACGCGTTCAAGGACGCGCCCCCGCCCGAAGAGGCGCATGCCACGGGCGCGCGGGGCGGGTAGCGGGCGCCGGCTGGGGCGCCCGTCCGCTGGACTGGGCGCGCCGACCGCTAGATCCGTCCCCCCGCTCGCTTTCCGCGGAGGCTCCCCGCCCCGGGCGTAGCTGAGGCGCGACGGCCGTCGCGGCACCCGCCATAGCGCCAGCCCGACCTTCTGCGGGGCGGGGGGGCAGGGCGCAAACGTACGGGCTCGGACCACGCAAATCGCCGCCTCGCGCCGTCTGGATGTACAGGTGGGATCCCCCAGGGTCGCCGCTGCCTCGCGCGCGGGCGAAGGGGTTCCGGAGAGACGCGGCCCCCTTCGCCCCACCCCCCACGTCGCTCTGCACCTCGCTGCGCCTACGACGGCGCGACCGTGCGTCGTGGACGGATCGGATGCGGGGGGAGCGCGCGTTGCGGTTTCTCCGCTCGATGTGCTCGTCCAGTGCCTCTCGCGCTGGTCTGCGGACGCGAGCGCCATGGTCACTGCCGCGAGGGAGCGATCATGCCAAGTGCGCTCGCTTGCTCCCGACCGCTGCCTCGGGTGTATCTGAGGAACTGGCTTGGGGAGGATGCCGACCTTGAGGCATTCCTCATCATGGCTTCGCAGATCGTGATGTTCGACACGCGGAATGCGTTTCCAACGCCGTTTACCCCCGGGGCGGGGCGCACATGACGGCCTCTTCGGCGGGCGCTGGCCCGCGCCCCCCGCCCTTGCGCCCCTCACTCCGGCGCGATACGCTCCACGGGTCGGGGACGGGCGCATCGCGGACGTGGGCCGTCAGAGAGCCGGGGCGAGGTGGAAGCCCGGCGGTCCGCTGCGATCGGCGCATCACCCCGGCTTCTTCCGTCGCGCCCGCGGCGGCGCGCGGCCCGGCGATAGCGGGCGCTTCTGAGTGGCGTGCCCCCATGTGGGGGATCGCAGGAAAGGTGGTACCGCGGAATCCCTCCGCCCTTTGTGGGTGGGGGGCCTTGTCGTTTAAGCGGGGGTGACGGCCTTGCCCGACGAGCCCGAACAGTGGCGCGCCACGCTCAACCTGCCGCGTACCGATTTCTCGATGAAGGCGGATTTGCCGCGCCGCGAGCCGGCGATCCAGCGGCGTTGGGAGGAGGGGGACCTGTACGGGCGTACGCGCGCCGCCCGAGCGGGTCGGCCGCCTTTCATCCTGCACGACGGCCCGCCCTACGTGAACGGCAATATCCACATGGGCACGGCGCTGGGCAAGTCGCTGAAGGACTTCGTCGTGCGCTTCGCGACCCTGCGCGGCTACGACGCCCCCAACGTTCCCGGGTGGGACACCCACGGCCTGCCGATCGAACTCCAGGCCCTGCGCCACTACAAGATGGACCGCGCGCGTACCGAGCCCCTGGAGATCCGAGCGCGCTGCCGCGCCTTCGCCCTGCAGTTCCTCGACACGATGACCGCCCAGTTCGCGCGCCTTGGCGTGACGGCCGACTGGGCCCACCCCTACACCACACTGGACCCCGCGTTTGAGGCGGAGGAGATCGCCGCCTTCGGGCGGATGGCGGTGGACGGCCGGATCTACCGGGGCCTGCGGCCCGTGTACTGGTGCGTCGACTGCACGACCGCGCTGGCCGAGGCCGAGGTCGAATTCCGCGACACCGAGTCCTTGGGCGTCACCGTGCTCTTCCCGGTGCGCGACGGCCGGGCCCGACTCCCCGAGGGCACGCGTGCGGCGATCTGGACGACCACGCCCTGGACCCTGCCGGCCAACGTGGCGATCGCCGTCCACCCCGACCTGCGCTATGTGGTGGTGCAGAGCGCGCGCGGGCCGATCCTGCTGGCCGCGACCTGCGTCGCGGCCACCTTCGCCCCCCTTTCCCCCGAGGGCGTCACGCCGGGCGACACGCTGGCCTCCTTCCAAGGAGCGGATCTGCAGGGCATCGTCTGCACCCACCCCTTCCTCGATCGCGACAGCCCCATCGTCCTGGCGGACTACGTGAGCGCCGACGAGGGCACCGGCCTCGTGCACACGGCCCCCGGCCACGGCCGCGAGGACTTCGACACCGGGCGGCGGTACGGTTTGCCGGTCATCCAGCCGCTCGATCCGCAGGGGCGCTTCACCGCCGAGGGCGGGCCGGTCGCGGGACTGCTGTACACCGAGGCGGAGCCACGCATCCTCGATCTCCTGCGCGGCCGCGGCGCCCTCTGGCACGCCGGGCGCGTGCGGCACGAGTACGCGCACTGCTGGCGTTGCCGCAAGCCGGTGGTCTGGCGCGCCACCGAGCAGTGGTTCTGCAACGTGGAGGCGTTCCGCGAACGGGCGGAGGCCGCGGCGCGCGCGGTGCGGTGGCACCCAGCCTGGGGCGAGCAGCGCATGGTCGACATGCTGCGCGGGCGCGGGGACTGGTGCCTGTCGCGGCAGCGGGTGTGGGGCGTGCCGATCCCGGTGTTGCACTGCGAGGGGTGCGGCGAGCCCCTGCTGTGCCCGGAGGTCTTCGGCCGCGTGGCGGACGTCGTGCGCGCCGAGGGCGCGGACGCGTGGTGGCGCCGCCCCGCGGCGGACTTCCTCCCCGCGGGCGTCTCCTGTCCCCGCTGCGGCGGCACGGCGGTACGCAAGGACCCCGACATCCTCGACGTCTGGTTCGACAGCGGCTGTAGCCATCTGGCCGTCCTACCCCACCACGCGCAGCTGCGGTGGCCGGCCGATCTCTACCTGGAGGGGCCGGACCAGTTCCGCGGTTGGTTCCAGTCCTCGCTACTGACGTCAGTAGCGGTGCGCGGCGAAGCGCCCTACCGCGGCGTGGTCTGCCACGGCTGGGTGCTCGACGGCCAGGGGCGGGCGATGCATAAGTCGCTGGGCAACGTGATCACACCGCAGGACCTTCTGCCCCGCTGGGGCGCCGACGTGTTGCGCCTGTGGGTGGCGTCGGTCGACTACACCGCCGACGTGCGCGTCTCCGAGCCGATCATGGCGCAGGTCGGCGAGGTCTATCGCAAGGTGCGTAACACGGTGCGGTTTCTGTTGGGGAACCTTGCCGGGTTCGAGCCGGCCGCTCTGTTCGACCCGGCGGGACTCCCGGAGCGCGACCGTTGGGTGCTGGAGCGCCTGCGCCGTTTCCTCACCCGAGCCGTCCAGGCCTACGAAGGCTACCGCTACAACGCCGTCTACCATCTGTTGCAGGAGTTCTGCGTCCAGGACCTGTCCAGCTTCTACCTGGACGTGGCCAAGGACCGCCTCTACTGCGAGGCCCCTGACGCGCCAGCTCGTCGCGCCAGCCAGGCCGCGATGTATGAGGTGGCGCGCGGCGTCCTGCTGGCCATCGCGCCGATCCTGCCGTATACGGCGGACGAGGCCTGGGGCCACCTGCCGCACCGGCCCGGCGACCCCGATTCCGTGCACCTGCTGCTGTGGGGGGATCCCCCAGCGGCGGCGTGGGATCCGGCGGCGGAGGAGCGGTGGAATGCGCTGCTGCGCCTGCGGGCGGAGGTGGCCCGCGCGGTGGAGGCCGAAGTCGCGGCTGGCCGGATCGGGAAGGCGGCGGAGGCCGCTGTGACGGCGACGCTTCCCGAGGCCGTGTACACCTCGCTCCAGCCCTTGGCGGACGAACTGGCCGACCTGCTGCTGGTGGCCGGCGTGCGGCTCCTGCCGGGCGAGCCGGCCATCGCCGCGGAGCGGACCGCCGACCCGCGCTGCCCACGCTGCTGGCGGCACCGGCCCGCGGTGGCCGACGGCTTGTGCGCGCGCTGCGCGGGGGTCGTCGCTGAAGTCCGCTTGCGCGGCGCCTCAGGCTCCGGGCTCTCGTGACGCCGGACCCCCTGCCCGTCCGAGCCGCCGGCCGGGGCGTGGCCGTCCCCGGTCGGCGCGCGCTCCCCTTGCCCCGCGCCGCGTCGCCCGCTGGCGCGGCAGCCCCCCCGCCGGGCTGCTCCCGGCGCAGCGGCGGGCCCGTGCGCAAAGGGGTCCCGCGCGCAGCGCGATCCGTGCGGTGCCCCTGGGCCGCGGGCCGCCACAGGCCGGTCCGTGCCTTGCATCGCCTCCCCCCGGCCCATGCCTCCCCGCTCGTCGTCCGCCCTGCGGGGCAGGTGTCGGCCGCCCGTGGTGCGAACAAAGGAGGCGTCCGGCCGGGGGGAACGTGCCGCGACGGGGCGCCGTCCGCGCGCTTGGCGGAAGGGGGACGGCTCTGGTGCAGGCTCGGCGGGACGGCTTCCCCGCCAAGGAGTGGACGGCTTGGGCAGAGGATGGATGCTCTCCAGGCGGGGCGCGGCGGCCGCCGAGGGAGGGTGGACCCGCCGTCGTGCCTTGCGGGCGGCGCTGGCCGGGACGGGCGCAGCCGCTGCCGGCACGCTGTTGGTGGCCTGCGGCGGGGCCCGGCGCCCCGTGTCGAGCCGCCCCACGCCTGCGGCGGCGGCGCCCGTGGTGCTCTATCTTCTGCCCTCCCAGGCCTGGCCCACGGCTGTCGGCCCCGCACTCTGGGAGTTGCTTTCCGCGGGGATGGGGTCGTTCTTCGCGGATCATCCGGGCGTAGAGGTCCGGCTGTTCACCGACCAGGGATACCAGGGGGCCACGCAGGCGGCCATGCTGGCCGGCACGGGCCCGGATGTCTTCTCCGACTGGATCCTCCGCCCGTTCGTCCAGAACGACCTGATGCTGGATCTCGCTCCCTACATCCAGCGCGATCGCCTGCAGCTGGACATCTTCCCGCCCGGGGAGATGACGTTTTTCCAGGAGGCCGGCCAGTTCGCGCCCGGCCAGCCCCACGCTCTCTTCGCCGTACCCGCGTACGTGCATACCCAGGCTTATGCCGTGAACCTCAGCGCCGTGGACGGCGTCGGCCACCTATCGCCACAGCCGGACTGGACGGTGCAGGACTGGACCCGGCTGTGGGAGGCGGTGACGGTACGGCCCGGCCGCGGCAGGCGCCAGCGGTTTGGCACAGACCTCGACAACGCGGGCTATGACTACAGTTATAACATGATCACACCGTACCGGCTCTGGGGTTACGGGGGAGAATACGTGGACCCCGTCGATCCGACGCGCTGTTATCTCAGCAGCCCGGGGTCTTTGGCCTGTGGGCGCGCCCGCTACCAACTCCTCTGGGACGGCGTCGCCGGCTTCGGCGACTTCGTCAAGGGCAAAGTGGTCTGTACCCATAACACGGGCACATACGGGGGCCAGGTCGCCGAGGCGGAGCGGTGGAAGGGTTTCCGCTGGGACTTCTTCCCCGATCCTGCCTGGCCGGTGCGGCGCAGCGCGTACGCAGCCAGCGACTTCTACGGGGTGTGGTCCGGGACGCGCCACCCCGAGCAGGCGTGGGCGTTGCTGAAGTGGATGGCGTTCGGTCCCGACTGGCAGCGCCTGGTCATGCGTACCGCTCTGGCCGGACCCAACCAGGCGGCGCTGTGGGAGGAATGGAAGCGGATCG
Organism: Bacillota bacterium; assembly: GCA_021797775.1. GTDB lineage: Bacteria > Bacillota > Sulfobacillia > RBS10-35 > JAJYVN01 > JAJZZC01. The sequence goes on along the minus strand of JAJZZC010000001.1, from coordinate 58,593 downwards.
TGGTGCAGTTCGCGCCGCCACTCCGGGACAAGAACCTGGACGCCTTCGTCCTGCCGGTGCGCAACGGCGAACCGTATTTCGGCCGCGCCTTCCGCTACGCCGCCGTGGAGGTCAAAGGCATCATCGCGCGTTACGCCCGGATGCTGGAGGCGCAGACCATCGGCGTGGACGCCGCCTTTCGCGAGATGACGCAGCGGATCGACGCGGCGCAGCAGGCGGCCGGCGGCGCCGCCGCGTCACGGGCGCAGGCGCGGCGCCGCTTCCGTGCCGCGGTGGCCGCGGGGATGGCCGCGGAGGGTGCCGGGCGCGCCATCCGCTTCCCTGAGCCGCCGGTCGGCGGCCTGGGGTTGCCTCCGGTCCCGTCCCCTTCCCTGGCGTGGGTCAACAAGAGATCCGGCACGGTGACGGTCATCGGCGAGGGCGGGGGGGTGGCTGGCGCCCTCGACAGCATGACCTTCGCCGCCCAGGCCTACGTGGCGGGCCGCGGCCGGTTCGTCTGCCGCCTGGCCTCTATTGCCGCACACGTGGGCCACAGCCTGACGGACGGCGCCAAGATCGGCCTGATGGCGCGCAGCGACCTCTCCAGCATGGCGGGGGAGATCGGCATCGAGGTGGCGGTGGGCAGAGGCGTACACATGCACACCCGGCCGTTCGCGGGCACCTCGCTCGGGGATCACCGCCCGCCCTCGAACAGCAACCCGACGGGCCTGATCGGCAAGGACGTGATCCTGCGCCGTGCGACCCGGCCGGCGCACAACTACCTTCTGCGCCCGGTGTGGCTGCGGCTCGACTTCGAGGTTGATCACTGGACGGCGTATACGTCACTCGACGGGACGGACTGGACCCAGGCCTACGCGCCAGTGGGCATGGGCTTCCTGGGCTGCTGGGTGGGAGTCTACGCGACCCCCCACGGCGGCAACAACGTCCTGGCGATCTTCGACCATGTCGCCGGCTTCCAGCCGGACCGGTTCGTCACCGTGGGCGTGACCTGAGCACCGCAGGCGCGAAGGCGCGTCCTGGATCTTTGCGAGCGGCAGGCCCTGGGCGCGTGGTCCTAGGGGGGCGGTCGAGGCGGACTGGCCGCGCAGGTTGATCCTGAACCTGCCAAAGTCAGGGGACGGCGCTGGCGCGGAAGGCCCCCCGACGCGGGCGGGTGAGGTGGTGGGGAGGGGCCGGCCCCCGGGCGACAAGGCGACGGACCGCCCCTTCGCGGCAATCAGGTGGATCGGGCAAGGGCCGCCGGGGCGGTTGCGCCGCCGGTCACCGCCCCACCGCCGCCCACCTCGGGCCGGCAGCGGCGGCGCCGCGTCCAGCTGTGGCTCGCGTCCCGCCGTTGACGGGCCCGCCGCGGCCTGCCTATACTGGCGATGATCCACCTATGACGGGGCAGAGTAGCGTGGCAGGTCGGCGCTAGCGAGCCGGGGACGGTGGGAGCCCGGTGCTGGACGCGCGTGAATACACCCCGAGGCTCCCGGCAGGAACGGTGTTCCGTCGCCTCCGCGGCGGTGGAACGGCCCAGTATGGCCGGGCGTTGGTCCCGCGGTAAGGGACAGCCCACGACGAGCCGCGAGGGCGGCCGTGCGGGCGGCAAAGCGTTCCACGGCGCTGGCTGCTATGCCGTATGGAACACTAGGGTGGTACCGCGGTTCCTCCGCCCCTAACGACGGGCGGGGGCTTTTTTTTGCCCCGGCGGGCCGTCGGCGCCTGCCGGGGAGGACGTCCTTTTGGCGCCAGCCGGACCGTTGGCGCGAGGCCGGGGAACCACTGCAGGGGGTGCGCGTCGTGATTGTGGTCATGAGGCCCGGCGCGGACGATGCGGCCGTCGCCCGTGTGGCCGGCCGGCTGCGGGACCTGGGCTTTGACGCCCACATCTCGCGCGGCTCCGAACGCACGGTGATCGGCGCAGTCGGCGACAAGAACGTGCTGCCCGGCACAGACCTGGAGGCGATGGACGGCGTGGAGAAGGTGGTACCCATCCGCCAACCGTTCAAGCTGGCGAGCCGCGAGGGCCATCCCGAACCCACGCTGGTCCGTGTGGCCGGCGTCGAGGTCGGCGGACCCGAGGTGGTGCTCATCGCGGGGCCCTGTTCCGTGGAGAGCCGTGAGCAGTTGCTGCAGACGGCGCACGCCGTGAAGGCCGCCGGGGCGCGCATCCTGCGCGGCGGTGCGTACAAGCCCCGCACGTCGCCCTACGGCTTCCACGGCCTCGGCGAGGAGGGCCTGGATCTGCTGGCCGAAGTGCGGGCGGAGGTCGGCCTGCCCATCGTGACCGAAGTCATGAGCCCGCAAGCCGTCGAACGGGTGGCGCGGGTCGCGGACTGCCTGCAGATCGGTGCGCGCAACATGCAGAACTACGACCTGTTGCGCGAGGTGGGCAGTACGAAGATGCCCGTGTTGCTCAAGCGCGGCCTCGCCGCCACCATCCAGGAGTGGCTCATGGCCGCCGAGTACCTGCTGGCCGGCGGCAATCACGACGTGATCCTCTGTGAGCGGGGCATCCGGACGTTCGAGACGGCCACACGCTTCACCCTCGACCTCAACGCGGTGCCGGTCGTCAAGGAGATGTGCCACCTGCCGGTCATCGTCGATCCGAGCCACGGAACCGGCCGTTCCGCGCTGGTGCCGGCCCTGGCGCGGGCCGGAGTAGCCGCGGGGGCGGACGGGTTGATCGTCGAGGTCCATCCCAACCCGGCCGAGGCCCTTTCCGACGGCCCCCAGACCCTCAACTTCGCGGCCTTTGCGCACATGGCCGCCGACGTCCAGCGTGTGGCCGCGGCTATCGACCGCGAACTTCACCCCGCGCGCTCGCCTGCTGCCCATGCCTGAGCGGGCGGGCCCGTCCGGGGACGCGGGGGAACCGGCCCAAACCCCCGTCGCGGCGCGTGCGGCGATCCTGGGGGTCGGCCTGATCGGCGGCAGCCTGGGGTTGCGCTGGCGGCAGCGCGGCGCGGTGGGCCGTGTGGTCGGTTTCTCCCGCACGCCCGAGCGGCTTCGTCGGTCTCTGGAGTTGGGGGCCGTGGACGAGGTGGCGGTGGATCTGCCCTCGGCGGTGCGCGGCGCCGACGTCGTCGTGCTCGGCGCGCCGATCCGGGCGTGCATCGCCATGGCCCCGGAGGTGGCGGCGGCGGCGGATCCCGGCTGCCTGATCACGGACGTCGGGAGCACCAAGGCCGCCATCGCCGCCGCCATGGCGGCGGCCCTCCGCGGGCACGCCGCGGCCGTGCCCCCCCCGTCTTCGTCGGCGGTCACCCCATGGCCGGGAGCGAGCGTGCCGGCGTCGAAGCGGCCGACCCGTACCTCTTCGAACAGGCGGTGTGGGTGATCTGCGCGGAACCGGGTGGGCCGGAATGGGCGACAGCCAAGCTGCGCGAGCTGGTGGAGGCTACCGGGGCGCATCCGGTCGCCCTGGACGCCGAGCGGCATGACGCGCGGGTGGCGGCCATCAGCCACCTGCCCCAGCTCGTGGCCGTGGCCCTGGCGGAGGCCGCCGGCCTGGCCGAGGGTGGTGACCCGGGCGTGCTGGCCCTGGCCGGCGGCGGCTTTCGCGACACCACGCGGATCGCGCAGAGCCCCGCGGACTTCTGGCTCGATGTCCTGGATACCAATCGCGACCGCGTCGTCGCCGGGATCGACGCCGTCCAGGCCCTGCTCACCGACGTGCGGCGCGCGGTGGCCGCCGGAGACCGGGCGTCCCTCACGCGCCACTTCACGGATGCCCGCGCGGTGCGTGGACGGCTCCCCGCGCGCGGCAAGGGCCTCCTTCCGGCCTACCACGACCTGGTGCTCTTCGTCCCCGACCGGCCCGGGGTGTTGGGGCACCTGTGCGGTGCCCTGGGGGAGCGCGGGATCAACGTGCAGGACATCGAGATCCTGCGGCTGCGTGAGGGAGAAGGCGGCACCTTGCGCCTGGGTTTCGCGACGGCCGGGGAGGCCGACGCCGCGCTCGCCGTGTTGGAGGGCTTGGGTCATCGGGCACAGCGACGATGAGGCCGCCGCGGGGACCGGTCGTCCGCAGCGGGAGAGGAGCGGTGACGGGGTGGGGGCGCCGACGGGCGCGGGCACGTACGAGGAACTGGCAACGATCTATCGGAGGGCGGGTTTCACCCGGTTCAGCCGGGCGCTGGCGGTGCGCCTGCCCGAACTGTTCGATCGCTTCGGGCGCAGGCCGCGGCGCATCTGCGACCTGGCCTGCGGCACCGGTGACGCCGCGATCCAACTGGCACGGGAGGGTTACGACGTCACCGGCATCGACATCTCCGCCCGCATGCTGGCGGAGGCGCGGGCGCTGGGCGCGTCCGCGGGCGTGCGCGTGGAGTGGCTGCAGGCCGATGCGCGCGACTTCGTGCTGCAGCGCCAGGTGGACGCGGTCACCTGCATGTTCGACGCCCTCAACTACCTGCTGACCGCAGAGGAACTGGGTTCGGCCTTCAAGTGCGTGCATGACTGCCTCCGGCCCGGCGGGCTGTTCGTCTTCGACATGAACACGCGGGCGGGCCTCGCCGAGGAGTGGGGCACCAGCGAGCGGATCGAGACGCCGGACGACGATATCTTTGTCGCCTGGCAGAGCACCCACGACCACGAGACCGATGTGAACACGTTGGTTCTCACCGCATTTGTCCGTCAGGGCGACGGTCTCTACCGCCAGATCCGCGAGGTGCACCGCGAGCGCGCCTATCCGCTGGCGGAGATCACGCAATTGCTGGACCAAGCGGGTCTGGACATCCTGCTGGTCGGTGACCTGCAACTCCAGCCCCTGGCGCGGGACAGCGGCCGTTTCCTGTGTGTGGCCGAGCGGCCCGAGGGCTAGGCGGGGGGGCTTGGGGACCCGTTCCAGGCGGGTCCCCGAGCCCCCTAGCCCCTCCGGAGGAGGGGAATGTGGCGCAGCGCGTGGTCGCCCTTCAGGCTGCGAGGGCGAGGCGCCCGGTGGAGACACGGTCGATGGCCAGTGCGAGGGCCGGTTCCGTGAGCCTCGCGCCGGTCGGGCGGGGACGCCACCGGGGGAGCGCTGCCCGGTTTGGCGCCTGCGACCGCGGTCCGCCAGCGTGATTGCCCTTGTCTGCGGGGTCTCGCGATGCCGTCGGCCATACCGATCCGGTTTGCGCCGGCCGGCCCAGCGCGCCTTTGCGCCACCGGCCGTACGCTCTGGGGTCCGCGCGCCGGTGCGCCGCCATGCGTGGCGTGCCAGCCGCCCCCGTCTCCCACGCCTATACGAATCAACCTGACTTTCGCAAAGGGGCGGCCGGTCGCCTTGGTGCCCAGGGCCGGCCCCTCGCCACGATCTCACCCGCTCGTGTCGCGGGGTCCTTCTGCGCAGCGGCGCCAGCCTGACACTGCGAGATTCAGGATCAAAAGCGCCGTCCGCGCCACGGGGGGTGCGAAGCGTTGGCTTAGCGCAGCCGCTGTCCCGGCACTGGCGCGCTTCCCGGGCGATTCCAGCATGTGCGGGAGGCGCCTTGCCGATGCTACTGGCGACAAAGGGGGTGACAGGCATGGCCAGAGGCTCCACCAGCAATCGTGCCCTGGTCCGTGAAGCCGGTCCCGCTCTCGATCATTTCAAGTACGAAACCGCGGCGGAGATCGGTGTGAACCCGCCGGCGGACGGCTACTGGGGCGATCTCTCCTCCCGCCAATGTGGCGCTGTCGGCGGGCACATGGTGCGCAAGATGATTGAGATCGCCGAGCAGAATCTCGCCGGCCGGTCGGGCGCAAGGGTCCGTTAGCCCGGTCCAAGTGTGAGCTTGAGGGCGACGACCGGGTATGGTCGCCGCCCTCAAGTCTGCGCGTACCCCGTACTACCAATCTGCAAGTCTGTCCGGGGGTCCACAGGCGCTGGATGACGCGTGGGTGGCGACCGCGACCCCCTCGCCGCTCGGGTGGCAGGGCGGCGACACCGCGACGGGGCTCACGCGTCAGGCGACGGCGTCGGGAGGTGCCCCCACCGCTCGAGGTCCCCGTGGGCGAGCGCATCCGCGAGCCGTGCCGGCAGCACGCGCAGCCGGGCCAGCGCGCTCAGGGGGACCCAACGCACCAGATCCAGCACCGGCGGGGCGTCAGGGCCCCGCTCGGGATCGCGCCCTAACGTGGCCTCATGCTCCCCGAGGACACGCGCCGCGAAGAACCACTCCAGGGCATCGGCCTCAGGGCGGTCCTGGAGAAAGCACACGCCCTCCAGGGCGACGCGCAGGCCCGTCTCCTCCCATGCCTCGCGCACGGCGGCCTCGGCGAAGGTCTCGCCCGGCTCGACGCCCCCGCCCGGAAAGCACCAGAAGGCGCTCTGCCCGTGGCGGTGATGGCAGAGCAGGACCTCAGCCGTGGACCCCTCGCCGCGCAGCAGGACCAGCCGGGCGCGGCACAACGGGCGGCGCCGCTCCATCTGTGGTGCACCTTCCTCCTCGTTCGCGTGCCCGTTAAGGCGCGCGTCCCGCCCGGCCGACGGGGTATTCACTCAAATGATACACAGCCGCGCCTTCCTTGGGGTCGGCAGGCGCGTGCGGCGTTTGCCATGGTCCGCGTACGTCGGCTTCGCGCGCGGGCGCCCGTGGCGCGACCCGTGCCTTCCGTCCGGGGCGGGCGCGACCGCAGACCTGTGGGCGTCGCGGCGGTGGCTGCCACGTAGAGCCAGGGTCCCAGCCCGGGGGCACCGGACCTGGCGTCCCAGCGGACAGCGGGCCCGGCGCGGCGCCGTGCAGGCGCCGCAGGCGTCGGTGAGGGAGTGTATGTTCGTTTTCCGGCCGCCCACAACACTGCGCGGCGCCAGTCCGGGGCGGTGCGTAGTGTTGTGGGCGGCGACCCCGAGAGACGGCCCGCTTAGCCCGGCGTTGACCCCCACCATCGCGCGGCCCCGCCCGTTTGGCTGTGGCGGCGAAGACCATCCCCCATACCCTTGGGGTTTGTCGTAACATGCGGGGCGGAAGGGAGGCCCGCGATGCTCAGCGAGGAAGCCTTCAACCGGGAGCTCTCCGAGCAGGCCAACCGGATCGCCGCTGGCCGCGCCGCGTTTCGGCCGCTGGCGGGGGGTGTTGAGGTGATGTGCGACGGGGTGTGCTCACACCTCGACACCCGCGAACTCTACCGTGCGTATACCGCCGGTCTCCCGGCCCCGGAGCCCATCGCCGAGTTGGCGCGCACACTGGTGACCCAGTCGGAGGGCATGGCCGCGGTCATCGAGCACGCGGCCGACTTTGAGTTCGCCCGGCCCCATGTCTTTCCCCAGTTCCTGCCCGAGGGCTTGGCGGCCGGGCGCGGGGTGGGACGGTGCTGGCTGGCCGGCTTGGATCTCGCCTACGTGCTCGACAGCGACGACTGGTGGCAACTGGTCGTAGTGACCGAGGGCATGCGCCAGTCCTGGGGCGTGAGTGAGGGTGATCTCTTCGATATGTCCCTCGCCAACCTCGCCGCGGCGGCTGCGGCCCCCACCTGTGTCGTTCCCGGTCGGGCCTATGCCTTTAGCGGAGGGGAACGGCCCCACCTCAACGCCGTGCAGGTCCTGCTGCCCGACCAGATGCGCCATGTGGCCGAACTGTGCGAAGAGAGCCTCCTGCAGGTGGAGGTACCCTTCCGCGGCTTCGCGGTGGCGTACGTCCCCGGCGAGGAGGAACGGGAGCGGCGGCTACGGCGCCACTTGGTGGAGCCCGCGGCCCGCCATGCCTACCGCCTGTCCGCCATGGTGTACACCTGGCGCGACGGGACCTGGGAGGTGGGGGATGGCGGGGCGGGGGCTTGACGGGGTGGCCGGAGACGCGCAGACGTGATGCCGTCGGGGGGCCCCGCGGCCGAGTCCGCCGCGGGGCGCGCCGGCAGACGCAAGGCCCGCGGCGATCGTGCGCCCCCCCGCTCAGCCAATGGCCGCCCTTGGGGGAACGCGCCGCGTCCGGTCTCCCGCGCCACGCGGCGGGACAGGCGCCACACGGCGTGCATCCCGGCCCACCCGAATGGACTTGGCGGGGCCCGCCGGGCAGCGGCCGTGAACGGTGGTTGCCGCCGGTACATGCTGGCCGCCGCGTCACGCTGGCAGCCCGGCGCTTACCCGGTCGCTTCCACCGCGGCCGCCAGTTCGGCGACGGCCGTCCGGGCTGCGGCCGCCGCCCGGTAGCGCGGACTGTCCTCCAGGTCGAGCCGCGTCCCGGCAGGCGGAGGGAGGAATCGGCCGTCATCGGTGAGGATGCCCAGATCCCGCAAGATCGCCAGCGCGGCCTGGGCGGCTTCGCCGTCTGGCAGGCAGGCCGGTACCAGGTGGGCCGTCAACGAGGTGTCAGGCGGCAGGGGGCCACCGCCACGCCCGAGCGTGGCCAGCCTGCGGAAGGCCGCGGCCAGCCCGTCCCGATCCGGGTGGCGTCGCGGCACCGCCGCGTGGACTGCAGTCAGGAATCGGCTCCAGTCGCCGTCCGAGGGGGCTGCGTCGACCACGAGCAACTGCAACGCCTCGCGCCCCCGGTAGCGGTTCACCGTCATCTGGACGGCCAGGTCGAACGGGCCGCCGGAGGCAAAGCCCTCCGTCCAGAGGCCCAGGCCGAAGGCCACGGCCTGCACCTCTCCCGCCGGGGCATCACGCCCCCATGCTGGCGACCGATCGGAGCCTGCCGGTGCCCCTGCGCCCGTGACCCGCAGGCGCAGGCGCGCGTGGCGCCCCGTTTCGCCCATGCGCGCCGCCCCGGAGATGAGCGCGCCCCGGAGCAGGAACGTGGGAGGGGGGGCGCCGGCGCCGAAGGGCGCCAACCGCTCCATGGCCGCGGCCACATCGTGCCGCACGTCGCCGGCCCCCGCCTCCAGCGCCCCATCTAGCGGGAGCACCGGCGCCCGGCCCGCGGCCTGCGGCGCGGCACACTCCGCGGTGAACGCCGCCCGCAGCCCCTCCAAACGCTCTAGCCGCACCTCGAAACCGGCCGCTTGCGTGTGCCCGCCGAAGCGCAGGAGATGGGACGCGCACCGGCCCAGGACGTCGACCAGGTCCCAGCCTGGGCTGGCCCGCCCCGATCCGCGGCACAGCCCCTGCTCGTCAATCGCCGCCAGGAGTACCGGGACGCCCAACCGTTCGGCGAGCACCGCGGCCGCCGGTCCCACCAGGCCCGGGTGCCAGCCCGGATCGGCCAAGACCACGGCGGGTGGGGGTGGGGGCGAGGGCAGTGCGCGCAGGGCACGCTCCGCGGTCGCCAGGACCTCCGCGCCGATGGCCCTGCGACGCTCGTTGCACTGGTCGACGATGGCCAGTGCGGCCCGGGCCTCGGCCTCTCCCGGCGCCGAAAGCAGATCGAACGCCGCGCCTGGTCCGTCGACGCGCCCGGGGGCGTTGAGGCGGGGCGCCACGCCGTGGGAGATGTCGCGTTCCGTGGGCGCGCTCCCCGGCGCGACCCCGCAGGCGGCGAGCAAGGCGCGCACGCCCGGGCGGACGCCGGGCCCGGCCATGGCGCGCAGCCCCGCGCGCACCAGCCAGCGGTTGGCGCCGCGCAACGGCACCACGTCGGCGATGGTCCCGATCGCCACCAGTTCGATGTCGGATGGGGGTTCGGCGCCCACGGCGGCGCCGAGCGACCGCGCCAAGCACCAGGCGACCCCGACGCCGGCCAGGAAGACGAAGGGCGAGTCAGGGGCGCGCAGGGGATTGACCACGGCCGTCGCCGGGGGCAGATCGGCCGCCAAGCGGTGATGGTCGGCAACGAGCACCTCCACGCCGGCGCGCGCCGCGGCGGCGATGGCGGCGTGCGCCGTGGAGCCGTTGTCAACGGCGAGGACCAGGCGGCAATCGGCGCGCTGGGCCAAGGAGACCAGTGTGTCCTCGCGCAGGCCGTACCCGTCGGCGCGGTACGGCAGGTGGACGCGCGCCTGCCAACCCAGCGCGCGCAAGGCGCCTTGGGCTAGCGCCGCGGCACAGACCCCGTCGCAATCGTAGTCCCCGTACACGAGCACCCCTTCGCCGTGGGCGCGGGCACGGCACAGGCGCTCAAGGGCGGCGGGCATGCCGGGCAGACCCATGGGATCGGGAGGCTGAGGGGGGTCCAGGAAGGCGGAAGCCTCAGCCGCTGTGTGGTAGCCGCGCGCATAGAGCACACGCGCCACCAGCGCGGGGATTCCAAGGTCCGTGACCATCGACTGCGTCCACGCGGCGGACGGCTCGCTCGGCAGGCTCCAGACGCGGCGCTGCAGGGTCGCGCTCACTGCCGGGAGCGCGGGTCCGGCACGGCGGGAGCACGCACACAACCACCTCGCTGCTGGGGATACGACGCGTCCTCTAGTGCATCCTGGGAGGCGGCGGCAGAAGTGGAGGGCCCTGCCCGGCGGCGAAACGCAGCCGCCGCGCCCGGCGTCCGGGGGGGCGCGCGGTGGGCGTGGCCAGTGCGCCAGCCGCGCGCACCACAGCGGCCGACCGGGGGTGCGTTGCGTGGGGCGGTGCGTGCCCCCCCCGGTGCGTCCAGGCCCCCAGGGCAATCCGCCGATGATGGGGGCGGGCGGGGATTGCCCTGGCGCCACGGCGGGCGCCACCGCGGCCAAACCCGGGGCCCTCCCCGCGACCGCAGGCGGGCCGCCTGACCCGGCGTCCCGGCCAGCGTCTTCGGGCCCTGCCGTCTGGCTCCCCGTCGCCTGGCCGCGGCTGCCCCGCGGCGATCTGCCTGCATCCTCGTCCACGGGAACCGGAGGGTCGGGCGCCGCTGCGCGAGGTTGCGCCCGACCCGGTCGAACCGACTGCCCCCAGTGCCTAAGGTGGGCCCTGGACGCCGCGCTGCGGCCGCGGTTCCAGGAGGTCGGCCGGCGGCAGCGGCCGCGCGGATCCCCCTGCGGGCGCATGGCGCGCGTCACTGCTGGGTGGGGGGCGAGGCGAGTTCCCGCCGGAGGCGGGTGCCGGCGGCGAAGTGGCGGTCGTAGAGCGAAAGCAACTCGGCGCGGGCACCGATGCGCCGGGCGAAGAGCGGGGCGATGGACCGCCGGCGCAGCAGGGCCGCGATGCGCCGGGGGCGCAGCAGGTTGGGGGTGGCGAGGCGCTCGACGAGAAAGAAGCTCTGCGCCAGCGACAATGCGGGGCGGGTCACCCCGCAGTATCCATGGGCCGCGGCGTCGAGCCCGTGGTACGAGCGGCCCCAGTAAACGCGGTCCAGGTAGGCGGCGAGGATCTCGCGCTTGGAGTGCCGGCACTGGTGGCCCAGGGCCCAGAGCCCCTGCCGCCACTTGGCTGGCATGGTGCGGCTGCGGCGTAGACCCGCCTCCTCCCGGGTCACATTGTAAAGTTGCTGCGTGATGGTGCTGGCCCCCTGGAGCCCGCCGCGCCCCGTCAGATTGTGCAGTGCGGCGCGGGCCGCAGCCAGCGGGTCGATGCCGCCGTGTAAGATGAAGCGCTTGTCCTCGACCGTGAGCAATAGGTAGATGAAGTGTGGGGGTGTTTGCACCGCCGGGGCGAGGAGCGCCGCCGCGCGGCGCACCAGGGGAGCGAACGCCAGGTCGGAGCCCCTCTGGCACGCGCCGAGCAATGAGCGCATGGCGGCCCGCCGTCGGGCCGTGTTCACTGGCGATCGCGGCTCGGTGGTCTCACCCCCTGGCGGACGACGGGCGGGACCCTGCGTGCCCCGTGGCGTGCGAGCGAAGGGTGGTGGCCCGCTCGCCCCCCTCGCCGGGGTACGCACCGGATCGCCTGCGCCACTTTGCGGGGGAGATGGTGCGGGACCGACGCGGGCCCACTGGCTCACCGCCCTCCCTGCCACCGCGACGGCACGCTCCCTTCCCGGCCCGCTGGGCGAGGCAGGCGCCCCGGAGGAGGCCTTGGCGCATTGTGTGCAGGCGGCGCCGTGCTGCGCTGGGTGTTGTCCGTGGGCCAGGGGGCGGCAGCCGCGCGACGCCGGCCGTACCCCGCCCCCGTTTCCCCGCCCGGCCCGGGCGCAAAGGCCCCGGCGGCGTCTCGGTTCGGATCCGCGCGCCATCCTGACGATTGACCGCGCACCGCGTCAGCATGAGGATGGCGGCGCGTCGCTTGCCGCCGCGGGCATGTTCCGGTGAAGTGCGTGTGGAGCAACCGGGTGTCGGCCGCGTCCCGTTCGAACGCCTCTGACCCACAAGCCCCCCATGCCGGCGGGGCCGGCGCCACGCGGCATGAACCTGATTTTCGCAAAGGGGCTGCCCGGCGCCTTGGCGCCCAGGCGCCGGCCCCTCGCCACGACCTCACCCGCTCGTATGGCAGGGTCCTTCTGCGACAGCGGCGCCCGCCTGACACTGCGAGATTCAGGATGAAAACGCGGGCGGGTGTCGGCGACGGCGCCTAGTAGTCCTTGGCGCACATGACCACTACTGGTAGTGGCGCCCGCGGCCTTTTCGCAGGAGACCTTGCGGCAGGGCGGCAGCTGACCGCACCGTGACCGCCGGGGAAGGGAGACGCTCCGCGTGCGCAACCCCCGCCGGGACGGCACCGCCTGGCGCAGCCGTGGGTCCCTGGTTGTCGTGTGGGAGGACAGGGGGCCGTTTTCCCGTCGGCCCCAGAGCGCACTGGCCGTCCCCCCTGCGCGTCTCTCCCGTTCTGTCAGGGTGCGCTAACCACCGGCAACCGTTGGGGCTCAGGGATCGGGACGGAGGGCCCCGCTCATGGCGGGGCCCCTGTCTCGCGCTTGCTCCGACCAGCGCCCGGCGTGGGGTGGGGGCGCCCCCCACGGGCCTCCAGTCAGCCATTGGGGTGGGCCGCTAGAGCAGGCTCTCCTGCGCTGCGACTTTCGGATGCAGGGCGGCGTTGACGCCGGCGGCGACGACGCTAGAAAGATCATCCAGCAATAGGTCAATTTCCTTAGGCGTCACCATGAGGTCTCCAACGGCAGGGGCCAGCACCCGGGCGATCAATTGCCTCTTGTCGTCTCCGTGGAGCAGGCGCAGACCGGCGTACGCGGGCTGCCCGTCCAGTTCGGCCGCCAGCAGGTCGATGGTGTCGGCGGCGATGGTGGCCGCGTGCACGACCGTGGGCACGCCGACCGCCACCACTGGCACCCCGATGGTCTGGGCGTCGATGCCACTGCGGTGGTTGCCAACACCGGACCCCGGTTGGATGCCGCTGTCCGCTACCTGGATGGTCCGGCCCAGGCGCTCGACGCTACGTGAGGCGAGCGCGTCCACCACGACCACCGCGTCGGGTTTGATACGGGCGACGATGCCGCGGATGATCTCCCCCGTCTCAATGCCGGTGAGGCCGAGCACGCCCGGGGCGAGGGCCGACACGCGGCGCACTTGGCCCGCGAGGTTTTCAGGGACCTGGTCGGCGAGGTGCCGGGTCACCAGGATCTCGCCGACCACGCGCGGGCCCAGGGCGTCGGGCGTGGCGTTCCAGTTGCCGAGGCCGACGACGAAGACGTGGCTATCCGCATCCAGGGGTAGCAACGCGCCAAGTTCGCGGGCCAGCGCCCGCGCCACCTGTTCCTGGACCATGGTGTCGCGACGCAAGAGGCCGGGGGCGTCCAGCGTCACATACGTACCGCGGGGCTTACCCACTACGCGCTCCGCCTCGTCACTGCGAACGCGAACCCGTGTCACCGCCACCTCGCCCTCGTGCCCCTCTTCGACGTCGATGCCTTCCACGCGGTGCGGTCGTTCCACGGCCTCGACCGCGAGGTCGGTACGCGGTGAGTCGCCCACCTCCGCCAGCGGACCGCCGCCCCCTGCCGGGACCGCGGACCACCCCCTCATCGCACGGCCGCCGTCCCTGCCCAACGCGCGCGCCACCCCTCTTTGCCCTGCCGACTGCTCCGCGGCGTAGCGTCATCGGCGCGCATGCCGCATATGCATGGCTGCGCCGGGGCGGGGCTGGGAGAGGACGGGGCCGGCGGCGGGGGACCCGCGGTTTGTGTGGGAGCCGGCGCCGCGTTCCGGGGCACGGCACACGGACCGAGGGACGGGCGCGGGGCCGGCACCGAGGAGTCCGGCTTCCTGCCGTTCCCCATGGTACGCTCACATCCTCGCCAACGGAGCGGCGCGGGGTGGCTGCGTCCGCCGGAACGGCGCGGAAAAGGGGGCGCCCGGGGTGCGCGTCCTCGCCGGAGACCTGCGCGGGCGGCGGCTGGTGGCGCCCGGCGACGATCGAACGCGCCCGACGGCGGCACGCGTGCGGGAGGCGCTTTTCGACGTATTGGCGCCCCTGTACCCCGGCGGCGGTGCGGTCCTTGACCTCTATGCCGGTAGCGGGGCGCTGGGCATCGAGGCGCTCTCGCGCGGCTTCGCCCGCGCGTGTTTCGTGGAGCGAGGTCCCGTCGCCCTGCGTGCCCTGCGCCACAACCTGCGCACGCTGGGCGTGGAGGACCGTGCGACCGTGGTGTCGGGTGACGTCGGACGATTCCTGGACTCGCCACGCGCGACCTCCGAGCACTTCGATCTGGTGCTGGCCGATCCGCCCTACGCGCTCGGCGCCGCCGCGCTGGTCGGCCGCTTGGGCCGCAGTGCCGCGGGCCCCGCCAGCGGCCTGCTGGCCGTGGAGCACCTGGCGAGGGAGGAATTGCCGCCCGACAGCGGGAACCTAGAGCGCATCTGGAGCCGGACATACGGCGGCACCGGCCTTTCTATTTACAGGTGGCGGTGGGCCGGTACCTAGAAAGAGGGCCACTGTGCAGGGCTCGGCTCTTTGCCCGGGCAGCTTTGATCCGGTGACCAACGGGCACCTGGACGTCATTGAGCGGGCGGCGCCCGTCGTCGATCTGCTGTATGTTGCTGTGTTTACCAATATGGGGAAGTCGCCCCTCTTCACGGCGGCTGAACGGGTGGACATGCTGCGCGTAGCCACCGCGCACCTACCCAACGTGCGCGTCGAGGCCGCATCGGGCTTGCTCACGGCCTACGCGCGGGACCGGGGGATCCGCATCGTGCTACGGGGGCTGCGGGCGGTTTCTGACTTCGAGTACGAGCTGGCCATGGCGGAGATGAACAAGCAGCTCTATGCGGAGCTGGAGACCCTCTTCATGATGACGCGCCCGGCGCACTCGTTTCTCAGTTCGTCGCTGGTAAAGGAAGTGGCCCGCTGGGGCGGCGACATCTCCGGCCTCGTCCCCGATCACGTCAGCTGCCGCCTGAGGGAGAAATTCGGCACGGCGCGGAACTGACGCCATGGCACCCAAGCAACGTCGGACACCGAAGCGGGGGAATGGCTGGGGATGGGTGAGCAGGACCTTCTTGCGTTGCTCGACGAGCTGGAGGGGTACCTGGCCGATTCCAGCCGTATCCCGTTGACCGGCAGGCTCATGGTCAACGAACAGGAGGTGTTCGAGATCATCGACCGCCTCCGCCAATCCATTCCCGAAGCCCTGCATCAGGCGCAAAAGGTCAACCGCGAGCGTGATCGTCTGCTGCAACAGGCCCGCGAGGAGGGTGACGCGCTCATCAACGAGTCGCGGGTCTACGCGGAGAAGATGGCGCGGGAGTCGGCCATCACCCAGAAGGCACAGGAGGAGGCGGACCGGGTCATGGAGGAGGCCCGGCGCGTGAGCAGAGAGATCCGGTTGGCCGCCCGCGACTACGCCGATGAACTCATGGAGCGCGTGGAGTCGCACATGATGAAGGCGGTCGCCGTCATTCGTCAGGGGCGCGAGGAACTGGGTATGGGACAGGCGGCTGCCGCCGGAGAGGAGACGCCGGCCCAGCGTACGGATCTCGCCGAACAACCGCAACCATCCCGGCGCCCCGCCGGCTAGCGGATAGCCGGGAAGAGTGCAGCAGGGATCAGTGAGGCGCGGGACCAGGGACGCTACCCAGGCCAAGCCCCCGTACGAGCCCGTCCACGCACGCGGGGTCGAACTGCGAGCCGCATCCTGCGCGTAGTCGGCGCACGGCCTCCGCCACGGGGAGGGCGTTGCGGTAGGGGCGGTCGCTGGTCATCGCGTCGAATGCGTCGGCCACCGCGATGATGCGGGCCTCCAGCGGGAGACCGCGGACCGCGCCGGTTCCTTGGGGCTCGCTCGCCCCGTAGTCGACGTGGTGGCCACGCACGTATTCGGCCAGGTGGCGCAGGTGGGGCGAGTGTTCCAGGAGTTCGCCGCCCGCCTCCACGTGCACGTCCATGGAGACCCATTCGTCGGGATCGAGGGGGCCCGGCTTGCGCAGCACCGCGTCCGGCACCGCCACCTTACCGATGTCGTGCACCAAGGCGGAATTGCGCAGCCGTTCGAGCTGGGCGTCCGTGAGGCCGAGGACGCGGCCGATGGTGACCGCTAGGTCGGCGACGCGGCGGGAATGCCCCCCGGTGTACGGGTCGCGCATCGTCAGCATGCGCGCCAGGGTGGAGGACATCTCGGAGACGACATCCTGGTTCTCGGCGTACAGCCGCACGACCAGGCGGGCCAGTAGTAGCAGGCCCACCATGAAGGCCAGGCTGATGGGGCCCAGTTGGTAGTACATGGACTGCAGCACGACGCCGACCACGGCGAAGACGCCAACGCTGGCGCCGACCCGGCGCAGGAGGTCGCGCGCAAACCCGGTGGGACGGCGCCATTCCTTGCAGGCCGCCTGCAGGGAGAGGACGGCGACGTTGACCAGGGTGTAGACGACCTCCATCACCAGGTAGGGCAGGATCCAGCCGGGACCCCTGTGGGGCGTGGGGCCCACGGGACCGCCTAGCGCCACGTAGGCGATGCCGGCCAGCAGCGTCATCAGCATGGCCGTCGGCGCCTGGTAGGCGAACCACCGCAGGCTGGTGCGGGGCCCAGACATGCCGCGCCCGTTGTCCCACGCCATGCCGAGCCCGCTGGCGAGCTTGACGAGCGCGGCGGCGCGGGGGCCGATGACGGCGATGGAGATGTAACCGACCAGCGCCGCGCTGGAGACATCGAAGCGGCCCATGCGGACGCGCAGGCCGGTGAACAGGGCTGTCGCGGCGGCGAACACCGCCAGCAGGAGCAGGCTGCCAGGGGCCCAGGGCGGCGAACCGAGGAACGCCACAACTACGCCCAACCACAGCAAGACGGCCAAACCGTTGAATGCCACCTTGGCACGCCGGTCGCCCACCGCGTTGCGCTCCCTCGCCAGAGCGATGTCCGAAAAATACCGACCCCGCGGAAATTCGGGCGGACCCCTACAGGCCGGGAATCCAAATGTCGAACGGGCCCGGGTGCCCAGCGGCTACGACCGCCAGCACACCGGCGACGAGGAACATCACCCGGAGCAGCCTTACCATCTTCATGTGCGACACCCCCTCTACCGCATGCTTGGGGCTCGTCTAAGGGACGACAACCGCTTCGCTCAGGGCCGTGATCCCGCGGTGGTCGGATGAACCTGGCCGACTCGGCTCTAACCCCGCTCATGATCCCCCTTCGTGCCCGCACAGGCAAAAAATGCTACAGAGGCGATTGCGGCTATTCGCTGTCGTGCGGCGGAGTCCTGCAGTCGAATTTTGCTTCGGAGGGGGCGCTGCCGGGAGGCCCTTGGCCGTGGCGGCGCCGTGCCGAGTTCCCGGCAGGCGCGGCGCGCCGGTTGCCCGCGCCCGCGCCTGCGCCCCACCGGCTTGGGCCACAGGCGGTTCCGCTGGCGGCGGCGACGGGGGCGTCCAGCCCGCAATCCACGGGCGCACGTCCGCTCCCGTTTCGCCCGCTCCCTGCCATGCCCTGAAGCTCAAGCTGTTCGCCAGGAGCGTCACAGTCCTGTCCCGCTGAGCGGGGCGGTGTCTTTGCCCAGGGGACGGTGGCCCCGCCGGGGCGCGGGTGCACACCCCCCCGATGCGATGTGATGGTCCTTGGAGGCGCCTGGGCGGCGCCTGTGGGGGCCCCACCGGGCACACGCGCGCCTCTTTACCTCTGAGCACCTCCCGGCCGATGTACGCCCTGGTGGCTGACGTGCCCGGCAATCGCCGTCGTATAGGCCAGCCGCTGAGAGTGACGTGGCCCGGTACCGCTTATCGGGGTGGCGTCGTTCTTGCGGGTGCCGGCCGCCCTGCAGGGGGTAGCGCTCCGGGTGCGGCCGCCGGCGTGGCTGCCCGTCCGGCGCCCACGTCGCTGCGCCGCCGCCACCCCCGAGGTCGGCGTGTCGCGGGAAGCCGGCGTCTCTACGGGGATGGTCCCGGGCATAGCACTGGATGCCGGCCGCGTGGCGGGCAGGCCCGCCACGAGCGCGCCGCAGGGCGGGAGGCCTGTCCAGTGCGGGCGAACCGTTCCGACTTGCTGGTGGCCGGAGTCGCGGTGGCCATGACCGTCTGCCTCGTCCTCTACCCGGACCTCGCCTTCCGCTCCGCGCTGCGCGGGCTGCGCATCTGGTGGTTCGTGGTCTTCCCCGCCCTGCTGCCGTTCTTCATCGCCGGCCAAGTGCTGATGGCTCTGGGTGTCGTCCACTTTCTCGGGGTCCTGCTGGAACGGTTCATGCGCCCGCTCTTCAACGTGCCGGGGGTCGGAGCCTTCGTGGTCGCCATGGGACTGGCCTCTGGCTATCCTATCGGCGCCGTGCTGACCGCGAAGCTGCTGCGCGAAGGGCAGTTGCACGTCGCCGAGGGCGAGCGCTTGATGAGTTTTTGTAATACGGCTGATCCGCTATTCATGGCAGGCGCGGTGGCGGTCGGTTTCTTCCATAGCCCGCAGCTCGCCGGTGCCATCATGGCCAGCCACTACCTGGCCGCCCTCGGGACGGGCCTGGTGCTCCGCTTCCACCGTGCGAGCGAGCGCAGCCCGGACAGGAACGCGGAGGGACGGGAAGGCATCGTCCGCCGCGCCACGGCGGAGCTGCTCGCGGCGCGCCAACGTGATGGGCGCCCCTTTGGGCAGGTGCTGGGTGACGCCGTGCGCGACTCCGTTCAAACCCTGCTGCTGGTGGGCGGGCTGATCATTCTCTTCGCCGTCATCATCGACGTCTTGGCGCGCGCTGGCGCGGTGGGTGTGATGGCATCGGCCCTGGCCGTCGTGCTCCGACCGATCGGGGTGAGCGCCCGCGGCGCCGCGGCGCTGGTCAGCGGGTTCTTTGAGATCACCATTGGCGTCAAGGCGGCGAGCGAGGCCGGCGGGCCGTTGCTGCAGCGTCTCATGGTTGCCAACGCCATTATCGCTTGGAGCGGTATCTCCGTCCTGGCCCAGGTGGCCGCCGTGACCCAAGGCACGGGGCTGTCGATGCGGCCCTATGTGTTCGCCCGCATGTTGCACGCGTTGCTCGCCGGCGCGCTGACCTTCTGGTTCTGGAACCCCGCGTGGGCCCGCACGGCAGCGGCGGTGCCGGCGTTGGCTCGCGTCGCCGGTGCCGTGCCGTGGTGGCCGTGGGCCACCACCGTGGAGCGGTCCTGCGCGTTGCTGGCCTGCACCCTGGGCTTCCTGGTCGCCTGTATGGCCGCGCTGGGGGTGTTCCAGCGCGCGCGGGTGCTCTGGCTCCACCTGGGCGGCTGATCCAGCATGCCATGACCGGTTCCCTGGAGATCGCCGTCCACTGTGCCTGGTCCGCGGCGCCGGAGCCGCATGATGGGATCTTGGGGTCCCCTAACCCATCCGTGGGTGGCTCTTGCGGCCGCGACCGGGAGCGGTTGCGGGGGGGGGGCGCTCGGGCCCCACGGGCACGGGCGGACCCACCGGGGCGGGTGGCGCCTGGCCCGCCGGCTTGGGGAGTCCCTCGCGCCGGCTGGGTCGCCAGAGAGCAGCAACGCTGTCGCAATGTGGCCTTTTGCGCTCCGGGGACAGGCATGGTAGTGTCGCAGGGTGCCATGGTGGATGCAGCCGGCGGCGTCCGTGCGGGCGGCGCCTGCCGCCCGGGGCCGCGCTCTTGCGCCCGTTGCGGCGGATGCGAGCCGCCAAGGCGAGACGGCTATACGGAGGTCGACGGCTTGACTCCAGGAGAGCAGCCTCGCGACCGCGCCCGGCGCGCGCGCGCCGCGGCCGCCCTGATCCCGTGCGCATCCCTGCTGGTGCTGGCCGCCGGTTGCGGCGCGGTGGCCACCAGCGCGCCGTCGGCCGGAAGCGGCCATGTCGCGTCCCGCGCCGCCGACGCGCCCGGCTCCACCCGCCAGGCTTCTGGCGGCGGCGCGCCGCAGACGCCCGTAACGACCCCCACGACCACCGCCGCCCCGTCGGCCTTTCCGGGCTCGGTGGCCTTCGACCCGACCCAACTGGCGAAGAGCCACGTGCCGTGGATTGAGGCGACCACGCAGCAGATGAGCACGCACCTCGGCAAGACGGTGGACGGGGTGTACGAGTTGGAGCCCTACGTCCGTCCCAACCCCGCGGCGGGCCCGCTGCCTGCCAACATCCTCATCGCCGATGGCAAGGCCAATCGCATTATCGAGGTCAACGTCAAGAAGAAGATCGTGTGGGAGCTCAAGGGGATCCAGGACCCGGACGACATCCAGGTGTACGCGCCCGGCAAGCTGCTTGTCAACCAGGAAAGCTACAACCGCGTGGTGGCGATTGACATGCGCACCAAGGCGATCACCTGGTCGTACGGGCACCTGGGCAAGCCCTCGCTGGGGCCGCGGGCCGCCACACTGACCGGGACCGGCTACATCAACAACCCGGACGACTCCTACATGTTGCCGAATCACGACGTGCTGATCGACGATGCCAACAACCAACGCGTGCTGGTCGTCACCCCCTCGGGTCAGGTCGTCTGGCAGTATGGGACGGTGGCCCCGAGCACACACATCGGCGTCCCCGGCACGATCCCCGGCTACCTCATCGGCCCCAACGACGATGTCCCCCAAGCCGACGGCAATGTGCTGATTACCAACGTCGGCAACAACGCGGTAGCGAACAGCCACTCTGTGCAGGAGGTGAGCCCGTCCGGCCGTATCCTCTGGCGGATGGCGTTTCCGCTGCAATACCCCTCCGACACCCTCAAGATGCCGGACGGCTCGCTGCTGGTCGCCGACTGGGTGCATCCGGGCCACATCTACCTCTTTGGACCGCACGGCCACGTCCGCTGGGCCTACACGCCTACCGGAGCCCAGGCGCTGAACCACCCTTCTTCGGCCCAGTTACTGGAGAACGGCGACGTGCTGATCTGTGACGACCACAATGACCGCATCATCGTCGTGCAGCCGACCGGCCCCACGAGCGGGCGGATCGTCTGGCAGTACGGTCAAACCGGCGTGGCCGGCACGCGGCCCGGGCAGCTGTTCGACGCCTCCGGCGTCATCACCGTGACCCCGTCCCTGAGCCCGGAGGGCACCGCACCGGGGTACAACCCCGCGGGCAACGGGGGCAAGCCCTAGACCGTCCCGGGTGTGCGCCGTGGCGTCGGGCGCTTGTCCTTTGGCCGCTCCGGGGACCTCGTACCGGGACACTGGCCGGTCAGGGCTCGGTCGATCGGGCCACCGCCATGTCGAGGTCCGGTGCGGCCGGGTGCCGGTTGGCACCCGTCACGCGGCCGAAGAGCCTGGAGCCTGCGGGCGGCCGCCCGCGCCTAGCCGTTCCCCCGGATCCGGGCCACGTCTGCTGGCACCGGGGTGCCGCGCGGCTCACGCTTGACGTGTGGCAGGTGCCTCGCCCGCGCAGTCCAGCCCGGTCGCCCCCGCGATGTGCTTGGCGAGCAGCAGGGGCAGGTGACGCGCCAGTTCGCCCCGCGTCAGCACCTGGGCACCGGCCGTGCGCGCCTGATCCAGTACGCCGGTCTCGACGTGCGAGCCGAAGGCGATCAGCGGCACGCCCGCTGCGAGGGTGGCGGCGAGGGTGGCGGCTCGGACCTCCGCTGACACCGCCAAGTCGAGCACGGCGGCCGCGAAGCCACCGGTCGCACAGTCTGCCGCCACCTCGGCCGGAGCGGGCACAGCGAAGCGCAACGCGCAGCCGAGGGGCGCCAGCACGGCCTCTACGCGGGAGGACGCCATCAGCTCAGCCGCGACGACGAGGACGCGGGGCCGTGCCGAGTGCGTATCTTCCATGCCGGCAGTGTACAACGCCGGCACGGGGCTGCGCCGGCTGCAGCCCACTACTGAGGGGCAGGACGTCGCGCACAGCATTTCGCCGTCCGCGCGTTCCAGCCGCAGGGCTCAAGCCGCCCCCTCTCTGCCCTGCCGCTTGAAGTCCGCGTGGAGCACCGAGCCCCGCGGGCGCTCGGTGCTCCGACCGCTGCGTTGCGGGGATCAAGCCAGCCTGCTTGCGCCACAATCGTGGGACGGAACCATCCGCGTCTCTGGCCGCTGTCGTCGCGGCGGGAGCGGTCTGCTCCGTGGCGACGGGGGACCCGGTGGCGCGCCGCCGGGGCGCCCTGCGGTCGGACCCTGGGGGTCCGGTACCCCTCCGGTCGCTCGGGCCGGTTGTGCGTCGGCCCGGGCGACCGCGCGCCCGATCTTTGGCCGGTGGGGTGCGGCGCAGCGGGGCGACCGGCCCCCACCGGAACGATGCCATAGGGTCAGGCCCTGTGGGGCACAGGGGTTGGGGACCGAGAGCGGGAACTGTCGCCGGTCGGCGGCGTCCCTCCCCTGCGGCTGGCAGTGCCTGCCGTCAGTGCCGACCGCGGCGATGGACACGAACGGCTCTTCCGGGTGGGCCGCGTGCGGCACGGGCAAGCGGGCCGCGGGACAACCCTAAGCAAGGGACGGTGTACCGTTGTCCACGGGCATGGGCGGCGAGGGGCCTCACGGCGAGGACCCCCTGGCGCCGGAGGTTGCGCATGCCGCGCGGGAGCCGGGCGTCGTGGCGGCCCTGGCCGACGTCTTCCGGCACAATTGCCGGGACGGGGCGGGCGAACGCCGCCTCGCGGACGGGGAAGCGGAAACCCTCGCCCGCGAGGTGGTGCGCAGGCTCCTAGACCCGGATCGCTTCCGGCAGGCCGAAGTTGCCGATGTGCGCTTCGACCTGGAGGCGGGGTCGGACCTCTATCCGCGGGATCCGGTGATCTGGGCCAGCGTGTGGGAAGAGGACGAGGCGGTATGGCGGTCGGTCGGCCGGGTTGACCTGCCTCTGCATGCGCGGGAGCCGACCGAAGGCCCAGGGGCGGACGACGGGGTACTCCCGCTGGAGGTCGCCGCAGGTGTGATTGTCGGTCCGCGCGGCTTCCTATTGGCGCGCCGGCGGCAAGGCGACCACATGGGCGGCCGTTGGGAGTTCCCAGGCGGCAAGCGGGAGGCGGGAGAAGGCTGGGAGGAAACCCTCTCCCGTGAACTGCAGGAGGAACTCGGGGTACGCGTGCGGGTGGGCCCCTTGGTCGGCGAGAGCCGCTACACCTATCCCGACACGCGCGGGCCCGTGCTGCTGCGCTTCTACGCCTGCCGCATCGAGGAGGGCGACCCGCAGCCGTTCGCCGCGGACGTGCTGGGGTGGTTCCCACCTGATCGCCTGGCCGCGTTGGAGTGGCCCGCCGCCAACCTGCCCATGGTGCAGCGGCTCGCGCCGCTGGCGCGTGCCGAGGATCTGTGGGCGGGCGGGCCTCTCGACGCCCCGGGGGCTGCCGGCGCCGATCCCTGACACCAACCGGGCCACGCCGCGGGCCGACGCGGGGGACCGCAGCCCCAGGTGCGGGATCCGCGGGCGCTAGCGCCTATGCAGCCAGAGGGCGCGGCCTTTCCGCCCCCGGGCGGATGAAGCGATCCCCATCAGGCTTGGCCGCAGTGGGCCGGTCAGCCAGACGTTCGCCCAGCCTGGCAAAGCCAGCGCAGCCAGTCCGCCGTGACCGGGCGGTATCGTCACCAGCATGGCCACCGATATGGCGCGTTCCCCGTGGCGCCGTGTGCCCACGCTGGGACAGGAAGGCGCGGACCGCCCGCCACGCCGCCCAGCGGAAGAGGCCGGCCTCGGCGAGCAGCCGGGAGAGGATCATCAGCGCGACCAGGGTCAGCGTGGCGTCCCAAGTCAGCGTGAACACCGAGGCGACATCGCGCGGCGTGACCAAGCGCAGGCTCAAAACGGCGAGAGCCGCCGCAACGGCGTAAGGCGCCGGACCAGCCAGCCGAACACGGAGCATCCGCCCGGCGCCGCTGGTGGAGCGCGTCC
Organism: Bacillota bacterium; assembly: GCA_021797775.1. Classification (GTDB taxonomy): domain Bacteria; phylum Bacillota; class Sulfobacillia; order RBS10-35; family JAJYVN01; genus JAJZZC01. The sequence goes on along the minus strand of JAJZZC010000001.1, from coordinate 34,765 downwards.
GGGGCCGCCAACCGAGGGCCGGCTCGCTGTCGGGCATGCGCGCATCATACCGTCGGAATGCTGTGGGCGGTGGCGCTGGTGCGTCACGCGCCTCGCATCGGGGAAGGCATGCCGCGCGGCGTTCGGGTGGAGACTAGGACGGTGCTCCTACGGGCGGGCCGCTGCCGCGCCCGCACCCAAGACCCTGGGGCAGTGGAACCCGGGGCATGAGGGCGCCACGCGACGGGGCTTTCGCCGCCCCCGCCGCGTGGCGCGGGGACCATCTTCGGTAGAGGGCGCTGGCATGGCGGACCGGGCGGCGGCGACAGGTGATGGACAGTGCACGAGCGCCAGGACATGGCGGAGGGACGGGGTGGGATTGCCGCGCCAGCGTGAGTCGGGTCCTGGGAATGCGCCGGATCGGTCCGCCGCCGCCCGAACGGCCGCGCCGCGGGGACGGGCAACTGCCGCGCCGTCCCGCGGTCGGCAGGTGGAAAACAGTGTGGGGGAGGGGCGCGCCCGCGCGGCCCGTCCCGATGCGGGCGCGCGCGCGCCGCGGGCGGCGGCGACGGCGACGCGGCCACGGCGGCCCCCTGCGGCACCGGCGGCTCCGGCGCCTACCCACCGGAGCCCGGTGGCCCCTGGAGCCGCCCCAGGGGGTCGGCAGGTTCTGGATGCGGCGGCGCGAAGGGAGGAGGGGGGCCCGTCCGCAGGGCCCGTTCGGAACGGGGGAGCGACCGTGGGCCTTCGGCCGCAGGATGCCGTGTTCGCCGTGCTCTGCTTCGAAGGCCCTGACCGGTACGCGCTTGCCGGTGGACTGGGGTCACGGGTGAGTGGTCTGACCGCCGCGCTCGCCAGTGCCGGTGCGGAGACGCACCTCTACTTCGTGGGGGACCCGGATGCCCCCGGGGAGGAGCGCCGAGTCGATGGCAGGTTGGTGTTGCATCGGTGGTCGCAGTGGATCAGCCGCTACTACCCCCAGGGTGTGTACCAGGGGGAAGAGGCCAAGCTCTTCGACTACAACGAGTCGGTGCCCGCGCACCTAGCGGCCCACGTGGCGCGACCGGCGGCGGCGGCGGGCCGTAGACTGTTCGTGCTCGGCGAGGACTGGCACACGGCCGAGGCCCTGTGCCGCTGCTCGGACGCGCTGCACGTCGAGGGCCTGCGCGCGCAGGCGACCTTCGTTTGGAACGCCAACAACCCCATGGGCTTTGAGCGCATCAACTGGGGGCGCCTCGGCTTCGTCGCCAACCTGACGACGGTCAGCCGCTACATGAAGCACCACATGTGGGGCATCGGCTGCAATCCACTGGTCATCGCCAACGGGATCCCGGCGGAGCTGGTCGCGCCGCTGGCGCGGGCAGACGTCGAGATGCTGCGGGCGGCGCTGCGCGAGGCGGGGAGCGGGCCCGTCTTTGTCAAGATCGCCCGCTGGGACCCGGACAAGCGCTGGCTGATGGCGGTCCGCGCCGTGGCGCACCTGCGGGCTGCGGGCGTGCCTGCGCGGCTGCTGGCCAAAGGGGGGATCGAGCCCCATCAGGCCGAAGTGCTTGCGTTGGCCGGCGCACTCGGCCTGCGGGTGCGCGACGTGGCACTGCCGGCCGATGCCGGCGCAACGGCGCTGGCCGATGCCCTGCGCGCCACCGACGCGGACGTCGTCAACCTGCGTGGCTTTCTGTCCGCGCGGCTGTTGCAGAGCCTGTATGCCGCGGGCGACGCCGTGCTGGCCAACAGCGGTATGGAGCCGTTCGGCCTTGTCGGACTGGAGGCCATGGCGGCTGGGGCTCTCGTGTTCACGGGCTCCACCGGCGAGGACTATGCCCGGCCCCTGCGCAACGCGATCGTGCTGGAGACGGACGACCCCGGTGAGATCGCCGGCTACTGGCGACAACTGGCCGATCAGCCGGAGTGGGCCGTCCGCATCCGGGGGGGCGCCGCCGCCACCGCGAGGGAGTACACCTGGCCCGCCGTGCTGGAGGTCCTTTTCCACCGCCTCGACTATCTGGCCGGGGCCGCTCTGCGCTGATGCCGCGGCGCGTGGTCCCCGAACGAGTGGGTCCAGAAGGTGGATGGGACGGTCCGGGCCGTCCGCTGGGCGGCGCGCCGGGTCGCCCCCGTCCGCACCGTCCAGCGGGAGGTGGCACGCCGTGGCCGAGAGTCTGGTCGTCTATACCATCGTGCACCAGCCCCACCGCCTGAAGCTGCCTGCCCAGCCCATTCCTGAGGGCGCAAGCCCCGAGGACATCGCCCGTTGCCTGTTCGACCGGGCGATGGATCAGCGCTACTTCCAACGCGTGGCCGACCGCTGCTACCGGCCCGCGTGCGCCGCCTTCCAGCGGTTGGTGCGCCGGGGGTTCCGCCTCTGCATCGGCTTCTCCGGTTCGGCCCTCGAACAGATGGCCGCGTGGGACCCGCCCCTGCTGGAGGCGTTCCGGGCGTTGGTGCGCGAGCCCGGGGTGGAGCTAATCGGGGTCGAGCCCGAGCACAGCTTCCTGTTCTACCTGGACATCCGGCGCTTCGTGCGTGAGATGCGTGCCCAGCGCGCGCGCCTGGAGCGGGAGTTTGGCGTGCCCGTGCGCGTGTCGGACACCACCGAGATGTGTATGAGCAACGATCTCTACTTCGCCCTGGCCGAGGCCGGCTTCGACGGCGGGTTGATGGACGGCCGTCCCTGGGTCATGGACTGGCGGCGGAGCACCCACCTCTACCGGCACCTCCTGGACCTGCACCTGCTCTGTCGGCACACCGACCTGAGTGACGACGTCGGCTACCGGTTCTCCGACCGCTCGTGGAGCGGGTTCCCCCTGATGGCCCCCCGTTACGCGGAGTGGATCGCAGCGGCCGTAGGGGACCTGGTGTTCGTTGGCTGGGACTTCGAGACGTTCGGCGAGCATCACTGGGCCGATAGCGGCATTTTCCAGTTCCTCGATGCGCTACCGGGCGAACTGGCACGACGGGGCGTCGGCTGCCTCACGGCCAGCGAGGCCATCGCCCGCTACCGGCAGCGGGCGCACGAACTGCCGCTGCCGGCCTTCTCCTCGACCTGGGCGGGGGACGGCGGCATGGGCTTCTTCCTCGGCAACCCGGTGCAGCAGGCCCTCTTCCAGCTGATGCACCACGCCTACAACAAGGCGCTGCTGACGGGTGACCCCCGGTTGGAGGCACTGGCGGTCCAACTGACCCAGTCCGACGTGCTACACCTCACGCAGTGGTTCGGCCGCAGCGATGACCAGGCCCAGGTCTCGGCGTACTTCACCCCGCGCGAGTGGTGGGCCCTGGGTCCGGGCGGCATCGTGTGGGAGTTGCAACAGGTGTATAAGAACTTCATTCGCGCCTGCGACGGCGAGGCCGAAGTGGCGGTGCGTGCTCACCGCGCCGAGTCGGAGGCCGCGCCTGCGGGCGGGGATCAGTAGGGCTTGTCCGCCAAGTACATGCCGCCGGCAAAGCCGGCCCAGGTGGCGGTGTGCACCCAGTTCGGGTTCAGCACCCCCAGCAGCAGGCCGGCCACGATCGCCCCCCCGCAGGCCATCGCCAGCGGTCGCCACGTGGACGAGGGCCCGCGCCAGGGCCGTCCCCACTGCGCCCCGCGACCCCAGGGCGCCACGACCGGACGGGATGCGCGCAGGCCGCCGGCCCGACCGCTGCGGCGCCAACCGGCGCCCTGCGGCATCCCCGTCTCGCGGGCGCATTCCGGGCACAGCCGTTCGCGCCCTGCGGCGATGAACATGCGGCGGCAACGGCGGCAGCGGACCAGACGGGCGGCCGCCACGGTAAGCACACCCCTTCCGATCTGCCCGCCCCGCCTACCTCGCGACGGGGGTCGGCTTGCTCCGGCTGTCTGACCACGGCTGGGCCAGGTCCGCGCGCGTGTCGCGCCAGACCTGGTTCAGGACCTGCATCTCCTCGGCGTCCAGCGCCGGCAGGTCGCCTGTGGTCGCGAACTCGCGCAGGTTGTCCCTGTTCGTGATGTTGGGCAGGACGCTGGCGATCTCGCCTGGCGCCAGGCAGAACAGCAGGGCGGTCTGTCCTAGCGTGCGCCCCGGCGCCAGCGGCATCCGCTCGCGGACGCGCAGCCCGGCCTGCATCCAGGCCCGGGGCCGGTGGCTGCGGTGGTCGGAGCGATCGAAGTGAGCCACGGGGTCGTAGGAGCCGTCGAGCAGGCCGGAGGCGTGGGGAACGCGCGCCACCAGACCGCGGCCGGTCGCGCGCGCGGCGTCGATGAAGTCCAGGGCTGGCTCGCGCTCGATCGCGTTATAGATGATCTGCGCCATGTGCGCGCGCCCGCCGCCCAGCGCGGCCAGGCCCTCCTCCCTCCAGCCGACGTCCGGTCCCAGGGCCACCCCCGCCGCGCGGATCTTACCCTCGGCCCGGAGGCGGTCGATCTCGTCCCACAGGCCTGCGTCGGCGATGGCCTCGATCCGGGGGTTATGCAACTGGTAGAGGTCGACGTAGTCGGTGCCGAGGCGGCGTAGACTGGCCTCCAAGGCGCGGCGCAGGTGCGCCGGGGACCAGTCCTGAGGCAACTCGCGGTGGCCGGTGCGCGGGCCGGGGTGGTGGTCGACGTCGTAGCCGAACTTGGTGGCAATGACCACGCGGTCACGCCGCCCGCGAAACACCTCTCCGAGCAGTGTTTCTCCCATGCCTTCCCCATACACGTCAGCGGTGTCGAAGAAGGTGATTCCCAGGTCCAGCGCCTCGCTGAGCAGATCGCGGGCGAGGCCAGGATCCCGCACGCCCCACCAGGTGGTGGCGACGGACCAGACCCCGAAGCCGATCTCCGATACGCGGAGGCTGGTCCCGGCCAGGACCCGGTAGCGCACGTCCATCCGCTCCTTACGGGGTCGCCCTCCGGGCGGCCTTGGTGCTCATCCGGGCCGCAAGCCGGGGCTACGGGCATCACGGGACCGTCCCGGGCCGCCTCTGCGTGTTCCCGACCCGCAAGCTGGCCGCACAGGCGCCCGCCCGCGACGCCCTGGACGGTCGCCGTGCTCCGCCTGATCCCCTGCCGGCAGGCGGGCCAAGTGTGACCACAGCCGTCACCGGCATTGTAGCAGACCGGCGACAAGCAACCGTGGACCCCGCCGTGGCGAGGTGGGCAGGAGGCCCATCCCCGCCACGGCGCTGCGACGGTGGTTGGCCACGCGCCACAAGCGGGCGACCCGCCTACACCCCCGCGAGGAGGAGGGCGGTAAACAGCACGCCCGCGGCCGCACTGATGATCGCCAGCGGCAGCAGGCGCTGGGTCTGGAAGTAGCGCATGAGGTAGCGGACCGATAGGTAGGCGACGACAGCCGCGACCACGAAGCCGACGGCGGCTTGGTGCAGCAGGCCGTGGGCCCCCCCGTGGAGGTGCTTCACCTCCAGCGCGCCGGCCGCGAGGATGATGGGGGTGGCCATGAGGAACGAGAAGCGGGCGGCGGTCTCATAGCTGAGACCCACCGAGAGGCCGCCGACCATGGTTACGCCGGAGCGGGAGAGCCCGGGCACCAGGGCCAGCACCTGCGAGACACCGATGCCCACCGCCTGGCCGAAGCCCATGCCCGCAATGTCCTCTTCACGGTGCCGCACCATGCGCTCGCCCAAAGCCATGATCGCGCCGTTGACGATGAGCATGACCGCTGCGGCCAGCGGCGCGGCGAACAGGCGCGCCAGGGGATGGCGGAAGGCCAAGCCGACGAGCCCCGCCGGGATCGTCGCCACGATGAGCAGCCAGATGGTCTTCTGCTCGGGCACGCGCCGCACCGAGGCCAGCTCGTCCCGCAGGCTGTCCCACCAGGCGCGGATGAGCCGGAGCCAGTCACGCCAGAAATAGAGGAGGAGGCCGAGGGCCGTGCCGACGTGCAGGCTGACGACGAAGGGGAGGAACTGCGGGCTGGACTGGATGAAGTTCCAGTGCAGCAGCCGGGGCACGATGACCTGCACCCCGAGACTGGAGAAGGGAAATAGCTCGGTGAAGCCCTGCAGCGCGCTGAGGATGACGGCGTGGAGCATGGAGAGCCCGGAAGCGCTGTGGGCTACGACCACCGGCACACCGCCCTCGGGGCAGGCACCGCAGAGGGCCCGCCGCAGGTTTCGCAGGTTCCGTCCGCACCCAAAGAGGTACCACAGGACAGGCGCTTCAGCAACAATGCTTGCCCTGCAGCCGGGGGGCGTAGCCACACCACTTGCCATGGGTGGCAGACGGCCAGCCTTGATGGTCCCGCCCAGCGCGGAGCACGACCGATCCGCTCCGCACCGGGCTTTGCCGGCACCCTCCCCGGGGCAGCCGCCGCCATTCGCGCCCTTCCGACGTATGGTAACGGTGGCTTGGCCCGCGGCGCAACCGCGCGGGCTGGCGCGCAGCCACCCCGGATCCCCCCACCTGTGCGGCTGCGCCGCGGATCGATCGGGTCTTCGCGCGACCGCCGGCACCTCCTTCCGGCCCACAGGGGCCGGTTACGGCCCCTCGGGTACCCGCGCCGTCGCGGCGCCCCACCCCGCGCCCCGTGAGGGTGGTGGCGGGCACTGGATGTCCCCCGACGGCCACCGGGGGAGGCGGCGCGAGCTTGTGGCCGCGAGCGCTCGGTCCAGCGCCCCGGGCCCGGCCGGGCCCGGCAACGGGAGCCCGTCCCCCGGCGTCGCCGAGCCGTGGGCTCACCCCGTGGACGGCGGTGAGAGACACAGGGGCCACTCTTCGCCGCGGGGCGCGCCGCGGCGGTGCGCGGTCGGATCCGTCCTCACGCGCTGCACGGCCGCCGTCCCGCGCGCCGGGACGGCGGGGTTCGCCGCGCGCCGTCAGAACGCGTGCACCCACAGTGGCTCGGTGCCGGCTGGCGCGCCATCACCACCAGACCAAGGCCCCGTGACGCGGCAAAGACCGCAGGTGCTCTTCTCCGGGGGGCGCGCGCCGAGGGCTTCCGCCGCACGGTCTGCCGGCCGCCGACGGGCCTCGTCCCCGAACATCCCGCTCCTCGTTCCGCGCGACAGGAAGGTCCGCCCGACCTCTGACGGCGAAGTCTCCGCTTGCGGGTGGGCGGGGCGGGCGCGACCCACCGCCCTGCTCGACGACGGGTGCAAGCACGAGAGGGGTAGGGTGCCGTTGTACCGCGGGCTGGCGGTTTCCTTGGTCCTGTACCAGCAGCAGGGGCGCGACACCGACATGCGGGCCTGCCTGGCGGAGATGTCCGTCGGTCAGTTCACCGCCGTGGAGGGTTGCCTAGACAAGTACTTTGCGACGAATCAGACCGCGGAGGCGTTTTCCGCCGCCCTGCGGGTGGACAACCAACAGATGTGGACGGCCTGGCAGCAGGCCGAATTGAGCGAGCAAAGCGCGGCCAAGGATCTGCTGAACATCGGCGCCTGCGCCCAGCGCGCCAAGGCCCGTGATATCCAGTTTATGGGCGTGAGCTTCACCCCGGCTCCGGCGGCCGGCCCGCGCAGCGAGGAGCAGCTGACCAAGCTGGCCGGCAAGATCGAGGAACTGGGCGCCGGCCTGGGCCGTCGCGGCGTCTATCTCGGGCTGCATAACGACGAGGCGCTGAGCCGGGACGGCGCGCGCGAGCTACGCTTCCTGTTGGCTCATACGACGGCGCAGAACGTGGGGTTGTGCGCCGACGCCGCATGGCTGGTTCGGGCCGGCGTCGACGCGCCCGCGTTGCTCGGGGAGTTTAAGGAGCGGCTGCGTACGTTGCACGTCCGGCAGATGCGGGGCGGGGTGTGGCTAGAGGACTTCGGTGAGGGCGACATCGACTACCGGCCAATCGACAAGGTCGTGCGGCCCCTGAAGCAGGACGTGCGCGTCGTCTGGGAGCCGACGTATGAGGCGGCGACCAAGCTGACGCGCCGCACCGTGGATGACCTGAAGATGAGCCGCCAATATCTGCGCCGCGTCTTCGCCCTGTAGCGCGGCGGGGGCGTAGCCCGTCTGCGGGCACCGCCCTGCCCACCGACGGGCGTGGGTCGTCGGGGGTGAGGCGCAGGCTGTGTTTGAGCCTGGGCACCATGGCGGCGCGGAGGTGGCGGATGGCCACAGCGGGCGCGGGTGAACGTCACCCTGGGCTTGCCCATCGTGCGCACATCCCCGGACCACGGCACCGCGTTCGATATCGCCGAGGCCGGCCGGGCGGACCCGCGGGGTATGCGCGCCGCCGTCCTCGCGGCGGCGGGGTATGCCCGGCAAGCGCAGCGCGGCGCGTGAAGCCCCCAGGCGTTTCTGCGAACCGGGGGGCCCCCCCTGGGGGAATCGGGTGGGGGTGTGGCGTATCGCTCTTGTAGCGAGCGCCCCCAGGGTGTGCGCTGAGCGCGGGGACCTCTGGATCCGGCGGCTGAGGACGCGGGTTCGCGGCTACCGGCTCGTGCCCAACGGGCCAACTGGCGTGGGTCCGCGGCCAGAACGCACAGTCCGGCTGGCAAGGGATGTGCGCCTGTGCCCAAAACGGTTTCCGGCGAGTCGCTGCCTGTGGAGGGTGCGTGCCCGCCGCGCATGCCGCGAGGGGTTTCTGCCCTGACGCTCACCCCGGTGCCGGCGCCTCACGGGTGGTTACCAAGGTGGGTTTGCGTCGTATCACACAGGGAGGGAGGAAGGCGCGGCTTGGCCCACGGCAGAAGCCGGGAGTGCAGATGGCCGCGCCGCGAAGCGATGACGGCCGGGCCTAGGCCCGATGACCCGCCTCAGGCGCTCCACCCAGTGGGTGGTGCGCGCCGTGCCGTGCTCGGAGGGGCCGTGCTGCTGCTTGCCATGCTGGCGGCCGGCGGGTGCGGCCTGCTCCCCAGCGAGCCGGTGTCGCTCGGGCAGCTCAGCCTGAAGATCCCGCCGCAGCCGCCGCCCCCGACGATCACGGTGCAGCGGGGTGCCGTCGCCTCGTCGATCCAGATCGCGGGTCAGGTGAACTCTACGCACGTCGCCCAGCTCTACTTCCCCATCAGCGGCCGCTTGGCCACGCTGTCTGTGCATGACGGGGAAATGGTGAAAAAGGGCCAGGTATTGGCCACGCTTGACAGCGGCGGGCTGATCTACCAGGTGCAGGCGGCCCAGTACGCCGTGCAGCAGGACAAGATGAATATCCAGTCTGTCCAACTCCAGGATCAGTCGGCTCCGCCCACGGACGCGGCGCAGGCGCAGCAGCAGTCCCTGGCCTTGGCGCGGGCGGATCTCGCGCTGCACCATGACGAACAGAACCTGGCGACGCTGGTCGCCTCCTATGACCAGAACCAGATCGTCGCGCCCTTCTCGGGGCAGATCAGCCAGATCGCGAACTCGCTGGGCGACCAGATCATCGCCTTCCAGCCGGTGATGACGCTCAGTGACCCATACAGCCAGGCGCTGATCGCCGACATCGGCAATACCACCGCCTCCGAGTTGCACAAGGGGCAGGCTGTGGAGGTGACGCTCAACGGCGTCAGCGGCCAGCGCGTCAGCGGGCACGTCGCCTCGCTATACGTGCCCTCACAGGCTGCCGTGCTACAGGTCGAGCAGAGCACCAACGGCAATGTGGTGCCCACCCCGACCGTGACGGTGGCGCTCAACGGGCCCAGGCACACCCTCACCCTCGGCGAGCCGTTCAGCGGGCTGATCGTGCTCGGGCAGGCCCGGAATGTGCTCTACGTGCCGAGCGACGTGGTGCGGCAGCTCAACGGTCAGGACTACGTCGAGGTCCTCAAGAAGGGCGTGGTGACCCAGGTCCAGGTGACCACCGGCCTGCAGGGCAACTCCACCACGGCTGTCCTGAGCGGGCTGACGGCGGGGGAGCAGATCGTACAGCCCTGACCCTGGTCGGCGGCGCGAGCGGACCGCGGGGGTAGCGACACGGCCCGCGCGCGCGAGAGGGGGAGCCCGGCGGGGCGCCGCGTCGGCCCCCCTCTCGCGGCACCGTTCGGCAAAGATCCGGGACCGGTACGGCCGGGAGCGGGATCGGCGACCCGGTCGGCGGCGGGTGGTTGCGCCCGCCGCTGCGGGACCATGAGGGGCGACACCGCGAAGTGCCCTTGGCGTCGCCGAGGGCCGGCTCCGAGGGACGATCCGAGGGCCGTGGGAACGGGGCGATGGGCAGAGGCGAGCAAAGGGTGCGGAGGGCCGAAGGGAAGCGCTCGCGGCCTGGGCGGGGCGGGGACGGCTGGTGTGGCTGGTCATGCGCAGCGGCGGAAATCGTTAGGGCAGCGGTGGAGCGACGGGAACAGGAGAGCGCGTGGGTCGCCGAGTTGGGAGCGCTGATCGGCCGGGAGGTGCGAGACGGGGGCGCCGCCCACCAAGGCCCGCAACCACCACAGAGGTACGCGCGACGGCCAGCTCGCAGGGGAGGGGTTCGGCTCGTCTCGGCACGGTGTCCCATGCTGAGCGCTGTGATTCCACCTGACAAGGGCGGAACTGGCGCGGGGCGGCCGGCTGCAAGCCCCGGATCTGCGGCGCACTACTCGGTGCCGCCAGCGTATGTCCAGCGTGCGGTGACACCGCCGGATACCCATGTCGGCTTGTTCGGAGCGACGGAGCGTTCGATGCGGCCGTTGTCAAACATCTTGGTGTCGGCGCAGTGCGCAACGCCCAGACGCGCGGCAAACCACTCCACCGCGAACAGCCACGTGATGGACACGATGGCGACGACCGCCCCTGCCTCCCGCAGCTTTCGCACACCCTCCTCCGCCCTGCTCGATGTGTACCAAAAAGCAGCGCTCCGCGGCCGAAGCCGCCCGACCATCGGTTTTCGTCCGTACGACACGGGAGGGAAGCAGTCGTACATTCACGGTCGCGTTGTTCTGGGCGATTCGTTTGCGCCACAGGCGATTGCGGGCGCAGGCCGATCACGCTGGACGGGCGGCACATGGGCTTTATCCAGAGCGAACTGCGCCTGCCCTGCTGCTCATACCAGTTCGGGGAGGAGTTGGTCGTCCCCGAACTGCACGCACGGGTGACCATCCTCGACGCCGACGACCGGCATGTCTGCCACTTGGGCGATGACTCCGGTGCATGGGAACGCACGGGTTGGCCCAACATCCCGGCCGGTCAGCGCCAGCCGGGGCGCTTCATCGCACCGCACGCCGCCTGCGTGGACAGCCGTGGCGACCTGTATGTCGTGGAGTGGGTGGCGGACGAGCGGGTGAGCAAGCTGCGCCGGGTCTGAGGTGGAGGGGGCGGGTGGCACGCCCGCCCCCTCCACCGAAGCCCGCGGAGACCGTTCCTCACGGATCGACCCGCTGGGACCGAGCGCCGGCACGGTCCCCTGCAGGTCCTCGACCCCGACAGTGGATCCCTCCCGGTGCGTGGTGCACCGTCTTCCGTCCCGTGGGCCCCAGCCTACCGCGTCGTGCCGCCCTCCGCTTCCGTCCAAAACCCCGGCGCCGCGACGTCGACCTCGTTCGCCTCCGGATGCCGGCGGAAGTACGCTCCCACCACGGCCGCCCACACCTCCGGGACGAGCGGCCGCGCGTAGCCGCAACTGCACGCCGCCGTGTGCGGCAGGTGGCGCGCCATGCGCCCCACGCCTGCGATGCGCAGGTCGACGTCCCCTACGACCTGGTGCAGCGGGTGCCCGCAGATCTGGCACCGCGTGTGGCGCCGCAGGTCGTCGGCCACCGCCTCCGGGGTCAGGTCACCCGCCACCGCGGGCAACAGCGCCTCCCAGCCGAGTTCCCGGAGGCCCCGCCGCGCGTCATCTCGCGCCCACCCCGCCCGCTCCAAGTGGCTGACGACCGCCTCGACGGTTGCCCCCATCGTGCCCGGCTCTCGCACCGATCGGACCGCCCCCCTCCGGTTCGCGACGGCGGTGCTTCACCCCGCTGCGGCGACCTACCTCGTGCAGACGGCGAAACCGTAGATCCCCGCCGCTCCGGCCGCTGCGCCCGGCCCGTTGACTGCCGCCCCTCCCGGCAGCGGCAGGGCGCAGCCAAGCGACTACCAGAACGGGCGGCCGAGGCGGCCCGCCAGGCAAAGCCGCGCCGCCGGCAGTGTGCCGGGTCAACCGCTGCTCCCGAACCACGGGCAGGCCCGCAGTGCCGCAAGCTCCCCCGATCCGCTCCAGGATGCACGAGCCCCATGGGCACCGCCGGTGGCGCCGCCTGTGGCACCTAGCCTAGACGAGCCTGCACGCGGCGCAAGGGCTGCGCGCGCCCAGCGGGCGCGTCTCGGACGCCGGGCTCCTGCAGCTGGTTAGCGCCTCCCAGCATCTTCTTGCGCGCCAACATACGTGACGACCCCTTGCCCGCTCTGCGCCCCAGGGCCGCGTCGTTCTGGGCGAGTCGCTTGCGCCACAGGCCGAATTCGGCGCGTACGGCCGTCAGTGCCCCCGTCACCCCACGGGCGCCTGAATCTCCCAGTGCCAAGCGAGGGCCGCTGCCCGAGAAGGTACCCGCATCCGTCTCGGGGGTCCCTCTGCGCGGCGGTGCCCTCGGTGGAACGGCAGACTCGGGGGCGGCGGGCGCGTGCCACCTGGATGAGTGGCACGCGCCCGCCCTTCAGCACCCGCGCGACCGCATCACATTCCCGCGGGCGTCATCGTGGCCCAGTTCTTGGGTACCGGTCCCGCCGCTGGCGGTGTACCGGTATTACCCATTTGCATGAAGTGTGTCGGCGTGAAACTCAGGTTGTCGATGGTGGCCCGGATGTACCCTTTGTTCCCGAAACTGCCATTGTGGGCGCACGCGTAGATCCCGACCCAGCAGCCCGCCATGCGCACCACGGCCGGCGGATTGATCTGTGTCCAGGTCTTGCCATTCATGGATGCCCACGGGGTCCACTCCTGTCCCTTGCGGCTGATCTTCAGCCAGAGGGGTGCCAAGAGGTAGTTGGCTGCGGGCTTGGTGTTGAGAGCCATGAGATTCTTCACCCCGGTCGGTAAGAGGCCCGATGCGCCGCTGGGTGTAAGGCCGGGGACGATACGGTACTGCCACTCGATCTGGTGAGCGCCCGTCACGTGGGGATAGGCCGCGGGGCTGTCGTCGGACAAGTCGCCGAACGCCCCGATGCCGACCTTGGACCACTGGCTCAGGTGCGGGCAGGTGAGGTTGGTCACCATCGTGACCCGGCAGGACCATTCGCCCTCTGTCGCGGTCATCGGGGCGCAGGCGAAAACGGTGTTGTCGGACGACGACCACATGTCCCAGCCGTCACCCAAGAGGGTGTAGCTGCCACCGGGCCCCACGACGACCAGGTTCTTGGCCTCGGTCGGTGGCACTCCCACCCCCGTCATCGAGGGGGCGGGGTACTGGGTGGTGGGTCCGACCTTGACGGCGGCCAGGGCCTTGGCTTGGGCAGCCTCCTCCGTCGCCAACACGGCGTTCGTCTTCTGTCCCGCCGCCTGCATCGCGTCGATCTGCTTGGCGAGGAGCGGGTACCCCTCCGCGGGGTCCATCTGATGATTCCAGATCTGGCCCAAGATCGTGCCCATGGCGGACTCCACCGTGGAGTCGTCATACTTCCAAAACTGGTGCCCGAAACCCCAACCCTGCTGCGCGCCGATGGCGTACCACTTCAACTGCTTGCCGCGCAGCGGCGGCGCGGCCGCGGTGACGATCGCCTCCCACTGATCCCACATGGACAGCAGCTTGGGCTCGGTCAGTGACAGCTTGATGACGAAGGCCTCAGTGGCCTGGTCGACGGCGAGGAACTTGAACAGTTCCCACGCCAGCTCCTTGTTCGGGTATGCGGCGTTCATGCCGAAGTAGTCCACCTGCACGTTGCTGGCGCGCCGCACGGGCCACGAGGGCATGGGCACGATGTCCCACTTGATCTTGTTGCCGACATAGGCCGCCATGTGGCTCAACCCAAAGCCCGCGGTCTGCGTAAAGCCGCACGTGCCGGCGAGCAGGGGACCGCCAACGCTGGTCCAGTTCGCCGCGCCGCCGCGGTTGATCAGCACCTTGTCCCAGATCAATGGATAAATCCAGTTGGCTGCGGCGATGGATTCGGGCATTCCCAGCAGGCAGCGCGTACGGGTCGGATCCATCAGTTCCCCACCAAAGCCCTTGAGTAGCCATAGCCCTCCGTCGAAATACGTCTGGTACCACTGCATGCTGCTGCCGTAGCGCCACTGGCCATTGCTCGCCTTGCCGGCGATGGAACGCCAGAGACGGGTGGCCTCGGTGTAGTCCCACGCTGGATCGGGGTAAGCCAGCCCCAGGTCATCCAACAGCGTCTGGCTGTAGAAGAGCGGCTGCACGCAGGTGTACGCCGGCACGCCGTACAGACCCGTCGGTTCCGTGAAGGTGAGGAGCTGGCCGGGCGAGTACATGGTCTGCGGGTTGATGTTGTCCTTGCTAAACCATGGACTGAGATTCTCCAGCATGGGCAGGGCGATGGCGAAGTCCCCGCAACAACTGCTGAGGACGGCGGGCGTGCTGGCCGCGTCACCCGCCAGCACTTGCGCGTAGACGCCCGAGGCGTTGCCCCAGGGCCCCGTCGTCGGCTGCGCGCGGATTCCCTTGTGCTTGGAGTTGAAATTCGCGTCGGTGAAGTCCTGCACCAGGGTCACCGCGGCTTGATTCCAGTTGGTCTGCCAGTTGATGTTGAACCACACCACGGTGACCGGGTTCGTCCCCGTGGGCGCGGCCGCGGCGACCGTGGAGACCGACCCTCCGCCTGCCGCGACCGCCCCGGCGACCAGCGCACCATAGCCTAACGCGCGCCGCCGCGTCAGGCGCGGACCGGAGCCTGGCGATTCGTCCCCCGTCAAGGCCATCGCTTCTCCGCCTGCCTCCTTCTTATCGGTTACGGCCCGGGTGGGCGCGATAACCGAGCAAGGTGTTTCGACGGCCCAGGGCAGGTTCCTTCAAGAGGTGCCCGCGCGGCAGGGTCGCGTCATTCGGGCGGGGGGCCTTCACCCAGACGATGCCACGAGCGGGGGTGACTTCGGAGCGGTACGCCGGTCCGCTCGCGCCTGCCACCACTTGCCGCGCACAGGTTCGGCCCACGATGCGGCCCCGGCGCCCGTGGCGGAACCTGTCAAGCGCCGTGAGACACCTTCGACACTATTCGCTCGCTCTTGCCCGCCGGTCGGTCTACCAGGTACTGGGCATTATCCTCTCCAGGTCCCGGGATGCCGCGGGGGCAGCGCGGGTGCTTGCCGACAGGATTCCTGCGACACCAGACCGTAGCCCCCTGCGGACGGGGCCCGTGCCCGGGTGGTTGGGTCAGGACGAGGCACTTGTGGGCCTGTTGATCCAGACGCACTCGGGAAGGCGCTGGCGCTCGGGTTGCTTGCTAAAGCGTTCGGGATGCGCGTTGTATGCTTGGAGCATCACCCGATACCGCTGCTCCAATACCTCTTCCGTATGGCCATGGCCCCCCCTGCGCCGCTCGACCGCCCGGGCGCATCCCCATGCCTGCCACCCGGCTCCGCCACGGGTCCGTCCCTGCTCGACAGGGGAGGACGGCGCGGGCGGCCACGCGCGTGCGCTTCGCCGGGGCCGGGCGGGTCAGCGGCCGGTTCGCGCCCCGTCGAGTCCCTGCGCCGTCAACCACGCCGCGCAGACCGCCGTCCAGTTGCCGACGTGGGGATCGTTGGCGGCCAGCCCCAGGCCGTGCGCGCCGTGGGCATACACATGCAGGTCGAAGGGAACGCGGTGGCGGGACAGGGCCGCCGCGAAGCCCAGGCTATTCTCGACAGGGACCCCAGCGTCGTCCGCGGTGTGCCAGAGGAAGGTGCGCGGCGTGGCTGCCGTCACCTGCTCTTCATTGGACAAGGCCCGCCGCAGGTCCTCGGGCGGCTCTGCCCCCAGCAGGTTCGTCATGGAGCCCTGGTGCGTGTGTGCGACAAAGCTGATCACGGCGTAGCAGAGGATCAGGAAGTCCGGGCGGCACCCCTGGCGGTCCACCGGGTCGGCCGCCGCGGGATCACCGTGGTCGAAGTGGGTCCCGGCGGTCGCGCTGAGGTGGCCACCCGCCGAAAAGCCGAGGATGCCCACGCGGCCTGGGTCGACCCGCCATGGGCCGCAGTGGTGGCGGACCGTGCGGATCGCCCGCTGGGCATCCCAGAGCGGGGCCGGGTGCCGGTAGGGGGCGACGCGGTAGCGCAGCACGAAGGCGTGCAGGCCGCGCGCGTTCAGCCAACGCGCCACCGGCTCCCCCTCGTGGTCCGCCAGCCCGGCGTAGCCACCGCCTGGGCAGACGACCACCGCGGAGCGCACGTCCCCCTCGCGGACGAGGTATGGCGTGACGGAGGGGCGGTCGGCCGGACCCGAGCCTGCCCCGAGCGGGACGGCGCCGTCGGGCCAGAGCGGGACGGCGCGCGTGTCGGCGGCGTCCATGCGCATGCCTGGTGGGAGCAACCGGCACCAACCACCCGTGCGGCGGTGCACCCTGCCCGGCCAGGCTTTCGCCCCTTTCCGCCTGCGATTGGCCCCCGGCGCGGCGGGTGGCGACTGCCGTGTCCGCGGTGAGTGACCAGGGCGGTCGCCGACGCTGCCACCCGGACAGAAGACCTTGGCAAGGCCAGCTGCCGTTGCCTTGGCCGTGCCCCCGCCGCTGGAGTCATCCGCGGCCTGTCGGGGGTTCGGCTTCCGCCATCCGGTTGCCTGCGCCGTGCCGCGAGGTGGCGTCGTTCCAAAGAGAGTGGTCGAACATGCCGGACCCGATCCCTCCCCGTCCTCCCCCCGCCGGGGCATCCGGGACGAGGACCTACCACCCCTCGCGGCAACCCGTGCCGTCCGCCGGCTTTCCGACCCTTCTCCCAGAGCCCTGACCCTGGCAGGGCCGCGCGCGCCGCCGCTGGCTGGTGGCAGCTACCCGGGGATGCGAATCCCTGCCGACCGGCACACGCTGGCCGCCGGTTCGCCCTCTGCCCGCGCTCCGGCGCTTCGGCCATGGGGGTGCGGCCATGGCGGCCCGCCGCTTGCCCCGCCGGTCTCATCGTTACCCACACCTCGACCCGCGAGTGCTATGGTGGCGTCAAGCCCCTAGATGTTGCGCTCCGCAGCCATTATCCTGACTTTCGCAAAGGGGCGGCCGGTCGCCTTGGTGTCCAGGGGCCGGCCCCTCGCCACGACCTCACCCGCTGCCGTCGCGGGATCCTTCTGCGCTAGCGGCGTCCGCCTGACACTGCGAGATTCAGGATTATAGACAGCAGGGGTAGTGGACCCAGGGCTTGTGGGTAACGGCAAGCCCGCCGGTGGGCTGGGGGCCCGGTCGCTCCGGGCCCTCCCGTCTGGTTCGCCGCGGCGCGCTCGGCCCGCTCCAGCTAGGGCGCGCCACGTTCGCCGCTGGGTCCATCTAGGCACGGCCTGGGCCCAGGTCCCCCCTGGCCGGTTCGCACGCGCCGCACGGATGAACCTGCCTCTGCCGTGGGGCCGGACACAAACGGGTTGCCGTCCGCGCGCGGGGTGGCGCCAAGCGACCACAGGCGGGCCCACCGCCCCGTTTCCCAGGCGGTCAGGGCGCATCGTCGTCGCCCCGCGTCCCGTCGCCTTCCCCGCGTCGCGCGGGTACATGGCCCGGCCACTGGGCCGTCGGCCCGCGTCTCGCCCCGGTCCGCCGGCTGCCGCTGGTGTGCTGCCCGCGCATACGAGGCGTGGTGGCTTCCCCGTGGCTCGGCTATGATCCGTGGGTGTGTGACTCGTGGGGAGGCGGCGATGGGCTGGTACCGCTACCGTTTCCTGGTCCTCGCGCTGTGGCTGGCGGTGCTGGCCCTGGCGTTGCCGCGGGCCTTGCACGTGACCCACGGTTTGGTGGGGTCCGGTTTCGAGGATCCGCGCAGCGCCGCGGCGTGGGCGGACACGCAGTTGCGGCGCCTGCCGTCCAGCGGGGAACCGGGCCTGAGCACCCTGGTGCAGGGGTTGTCGGTGAGCGGTGTGCGGCCGATCTGGGCGGCGGCCGCCGCGACGGCGGGGACTCCCCTGGCGACGGCGCACCTGTCCGCGCTGCCGGGCCATGCCGACGCGGTGGTGGTGGACGCCCTGCCGGGTCCGCGCGCGACGGCGGCCGTGATGGCGTTGCGCGCGCGCTTGGCCGGCCTGCGCGGGGTGCGCGCCCAGGGCGTTAACCTCGGCACGGCGGGCAACGGCGTGCTCCAGGCGGCGACGGCGACCCTGCGGGTGGCCGGGCTCGTGGCCGTGCCGGTCCTCGCCGTGCTGCTCCTGTTCGTCTACGACTCGGCGGTCGCCGCGGTCCTCCCGCTCCTCGTGGCGCTGGTTGGCGCGGCGGTGGCGCTGGCCGCGATCGACCTGCTGGAGCCGTATATGCGGCTCTCGGTGTACCTGACCAATATCGTCAGCTTCCTGGCCCTGGGCGTGGGGATCGACTACTCGCTCTTCCTCAGTGCGCGCTTCCGCGGTGCGCTGCGCCGGCAGGCCGCGGGGGATGGCGCCGGGCCGGCGCGCGGCGGTCGGGATGCCGTGGTCGCGGCGCTGTCCGAGGCCATGCGCACGGCCGGGCGGTCCGTGTTCTTCTCGGCGCTCGCGGTGGGCGCCTCCATGCTCGCGCTGCTCCTGCCGCGCACCGCGTACTGGAGCGGGCTGGCGCTGGGCGGCTGCGTCGCCGTGCTCGCCGTGCTCCTCGCCACGCTCACGCTGCTGCCAGCACTGCTTGCCATGCTGGGCACGCAGAGCGAACGCGGCAGGCTGCCGCGGCCGCGGGCGGCCGCCCGCTTTTGGCCGGCCCTGTCCGCCTTTGTGACGCGCCGGCCCGTGGCGGTGCTGGTTGTGGGCGCGACGCTCCTGGCCATCCCTGCCTTGGAGGCGCCCGGCATCTCCGTCAGCACCCCGGCGAATGTAGCGACCATGCTCGCGCCGCACGACGTGCTCCGGCTCGCGGTGGAACAGCAGCAGAAGGACTACGGCCCCGACTCGATCGCGCCTCTTCCGGTAGTGCTGCGAGCGCCGGCGCCGCTGACCGACCCGGCCACGTGGCGCGGGGCGGCCGCAGTGACGCACCGCATCGAGGCGCTGCCCGCCGCCGCCGCCGTGGCCTCGCCCGCCGGGTCCGGCCTCCCCGCGGCGGCGCTGGCCCAGGCCTTCGCTGCGCCGGGCGGGCCGCCCGCCGCCCTGGCCGCGGCGACGGCGGCTCCCAACCTGGTGGTCCTCTCGGTGACCTCGCGCTATGCGCCCGACAGCTCGCGGACGCTCGCCCTGCTGCATCAGGTGCAGGCCATCATCCGGACGTTGCCCTCCGGCTGGCGGGCTGGCGTGGGCGGGCCGATCGCGCTCTTAGCTGGATTCAACCGCTTGGTGGCGCGCACGCTGCCGGCTATGGTACTGGCCGTAGCCGCCGTGGCCCTGGTGGTGCTGTTCGCGGCAAGCGGTTCGCTCTGGGTGGCCCTGTTGGCGGTTGTCTTCGACGGGCTGGTGGCCCTCTCCACGGCGGGGCTGCTGGTCTTCTTCGTGCAGCACGGCCGTCTGGGGTTTGAGGCGCTGCCGCTGGACGCCAGCATCACGCCGCTCATCTTCGTCATCCTGTTCGGGTTGTCCATGGACTATGAGGTCATCCTGATCCACCGCATCCGTGAGCATGCCGCGGCGGGCGCGGGCGCCCGTGAGGCGGCGCGGCGCGGCCTCGGGGAGACCGGGGGGATGATCACCGGGGCGGGTCTCCTGATGGTGGTGGCCTTCGCCGCCATGCTGCTCTCGCCCCTGCAGCTCATGCGCACGATGGCCCTGGGCATGACCGTCGCCATCCTGCTCGACACCTGGATCGTGCGCACATGCCTCGTTCCCACCTCCGTCGCGCTGTTGGGCCGCTCGACCTGGTGGCCCTTCGGGCTGGCCGCCGGGCGCCGGCGCGGGGAAGGGGAGGGGGAACGGGCAGCGGCGTGAGCACGGCGTGTGCGCCGCGCCCACGCCGCCGGGGCGCGGTGGGGGGCATGAGGGGGCGCACGGTGGCGAAGCGGAGGAGGGGATCGACACCCTCTTCGAGTCCCTTCAAGTGGGCTGCTCGCCCGGCGGTCCGCGGGGGAGGGCCCCCTGCACGACACCATCATGCGGGCCGCCGGGGCAGGGGGCCGCCGCACCCTGTGCGAACGCTACGAAGGCGGGTGGCTGGGGGCGGGTGCCACGCCGGCCAGAGCGCTGCCGAACATCGGAGACTGCCCGCGCCTACCGCCGCCGCCCCGGACGGGGTCGGCCGGGGCGCGGGTGTCAGGGGGCGCGTCGGCGCCAGGGCCGGGGCGCCGACGCGGGGCTCCAGGTGCGTCGCACGCGCCACCGCTGTCCCGTGCGCGGGACCGCACGACAACGCCAGCGGGGGAGCAGCATGAGCAGTGCCGACGGCGCCGTGAACAGGGGATCGGCCGATCTCGACGCGTTGGTGCGCGACGGCGGAGGCGACTGGAGTTGGGAGGAGGAACTGCCCGCTGCGCGCGCGTCGTCCGCAGTGCTCCACACGCTGCGCCTCACATCCCAGCGGTGGCGCGGGCTGCCCTGGACCCACCGCCTGTATTGCATCCTGCCGGAGGGCGCCGGTGCCTCCAGCCGCTGCTTCCTCTATGTCACCGGCAGCGGCGACCACGCTGGCGAGCTGGCGTTGCTGGAGGCGCTGGCCTTACGCATCGCCGCCCCTGTGGCCGTGCTTGCCGACGTGCCCAACCAGCCGCTCTTCGGCGATCTCCGCGAGGACGCGCTCATCGCCCACACCTTCGATCGCTTCCTGGAGGATGGCGATCCCTCCTGGCCGCTGCTGCTGCCGATGACGCGCGCCGCGGTCCGCGCCATGGACGCGCTGCAGACCTTTCTGGCGGCGCGCGTGCGCGTTGATGGCTTCGTCGTGGCGGGGGCCTCCAAGCGCGGCTGGACCACCTACCTGGCGGGCGCGGCGGATCCCCGCGTGCGCGCTATCGCGCCCATGGTCTACGACAACCTGGACATGCGGGCCCAACTGCGGCGGCAGCGGGACGTGTTCGACGGGGGCTACAGCCCGGAGATCGCGGATTACACCGATCGCGGCCTCCTGGAGCGCATAGAGGCGCCGGGGGGCGATCACCTGCTGGCGATGGTCGATCCCTTCGCCCACCGCGCGCGCTTGACGATGCCCAAGTGGCTGATCCTCGGCACGAACGACCCGTACTGGCCGGTGGATGCGCTGGGGCTCTACCATGACGCGCTGCCGGCCCCCACCTACGTCACATACATCCCCAACGCGGGGCACGGGCTCGGCCAACCCGAGCGCATGGCCGGGGCCCTCTCCGCGCTCTGGGATCTGTCGCTCGGCGGGGACGAGGGGGCAGGCGGGCTGGCCCCGCTGCGCTGGGAGTTGCGCCGAGAGGCGGATCGGGTGCGCGTGCGCGTCGATGGACCGGCCAGCGCGTCGCCCCCGCGGCTGTGGGCGAGCTCGCAGCCGACCATGGACTTCCGGGAGGCGCGCTGGAGTCCCGGGCCGGCGCTGGCCGGCGGGCCCCCGTGGACCGTGGAGTGGGAGGCCCAGCCGGGTGTCTACCGCGCCGCCTTCCTGGAGGTCGAGGCGCAGGGGCACGGGGGGCGGGTGGCGCTAGACACGCCGATTTGGACGGTGGACCCGGCCCCTTCCCGCGCGGGCTGAAGGCGGGCGGCTCGCCGCCTGCCCCGGAGGCGCCGGGCGCGGCGCTCCGGGGCAGGCGCCCAGGCCGTTAGGACGGCTCGGCAACCGGCGGCGGGCACCGCGCCACCAACCCCCGATCATGGCACGCAGCGTGGGGGGGCCGCCGCTGCCGCCGAGGCGATGAAGGAGCGGCCGGCGGGGGGAGCGGAGGGTGGTGCGGCCCGTTCCCCGGCCTTGCGCCCTGGTGTCGCGCCCTATCGCGCCGCGTGCTGACCGGCGGTGTCAGAAACACCCACAAGGGATTGCGTGGCGCAGCGCCCCGATGCGAACATGGGCCGGTTCCGCGGCGAATGGGATCGGACGCGCGCGGTGGGATCGACTGACATACGAGCGGCGCCCCCCCGGGCGAATGCCCATCGCCCATTCCCGCGCCACGTGTGAAACGGGGACGCCGCCGGAAGGGATGGCGGCCACGTGTCTCCACTGACCCTCTTCGGGGCCGGCGCCGTGCTGCTCATGCTCGTCTTTTACGCTCTGGAAGAACGGGCCCCCGCTTTTACTCTGGCCTTCGCTTTTGCGTGCCTGGCATCCTCCGCGTACGGGTGGATGGCGAGGACATGGCCCTTCGGCGTCGTCGAAGCGGTGTGGGCGGTCGTGGCTTGGCGGCGCTGGCGCCAGCGCCAGCGGGGCGTGCGCAGCTGAAGCTGGCGCGCCTGATAGCCGGGATCTGAACCTCCCCATAGCTAAAGCCGGGGGAGGAGGCCGAGGTGGACGCCTGCCGGCGTGCACCGGAGACCGGCGCCCACCTCCTGTTCGCGGCGCACCGGGGGTAGGGGGCGGGTCGCGAAGTGAGTGGTGGGGCCATGGGCCGGACGTGCCCTGGCGGCGGGCGCGGCCCGGGCGTCGAGTCCGTCGGACCGCAGGCCCACGATCTGGAGTTTCTGGCGGTCGAAGTCACGGCGCACCATTTCGAGGGATCCCGGGCCGGGCGATCACCACATCGGCGCCGTCCCAGTCGAAGCGCGCCTCCAATGGGCCACTCCGGCACCGTTCCGTAGGACCCGGGCTTCACTCGCCAAGCGGCCGAAGCCTACCTGGCGCCACGTACCGGACGGGCGCCGGGTAGGCTTCCGATACGTGGGTGCCCTCCCGGCTCCGTTGTGGAGTGCTGACGGTCACTACCGGCGTATCCCGCTGTGCCGACTTGGGTTCCAGAGACGCCAGGTAGCGGCGCCAAGCCGGGCCCCGCCCGCCGATCAGCGTGGATATACTCACGAGCTCCAGGCGACTACTGGCCGGCGCTCCCACGCCATGCGCCCAGGTGAACGTACCCAAACTCCTCCCGCTGGCAGCGGTACTCCCGGCCGACCTGTCCGCCCCCGCGGCCGACCTTGTGGAACCGGACCTCTCTGGGCGTGGCCGAGGTCACGACGCAGACCGTGGGCGGCCCGTCACCCTGTGTGCCGCGCCAGGTCCGATGAGCGAACCGCGCGCCGACTCGCACGGGGTCCGGAGGCTGCGGGGACGGCGCTGGCCGCGCCACGGGCTTCGGCGCGGTCGCCGGCCGACTCGAGCGAGCGCGGGGCTCAGCGTCCTCTTCTTGCAACATGCTCCATGCCTCCTGGCTCGCGGCGTCGCGCGGATGCGTGGCGAGTTCGCGCCGCAGGCACGCCGCCACGACATCCGCCTGTGAGCGGGGCGCCGCGACGGCTCCCCGCAGGGCCTCCAGGGCGGGAGTTCGTCAGCCGACAGGCGGATGTGCCGTTGCCCGTCCCGTCGCGGCGCGATCATCCCCCGGCTGATTATGCACACATCTCGGCGACTTGTCCGCGCCGGCGCCGTCGTATCCGGCGGTATGCTGTCGAGGGACGGCCATCGCCACCTGGAGCCTCGGCGAGGTGGCGGCGGTCACGACGGCCCTGCGCGGGGCTGGCCGCCAGCCGGTGGAACACCGCGGGAGACGTGTTACTGGCGGCGGTCGCGGACGCCCTGGGGGCGGTGGCGCAAGACGCGGGCGTCGGGCGTACCCCCGGTCGTGCGAGAATCGGCGGAAGGGGTTCGTGCCCTGGGGTTGCCGGGGGCACGCTGGTGGGTGGCGATGCCATGGCGGCCCGCCGACGGGGACGGGGGGCGGTGAGGGGAGCGCCCGCGGCGGGGCGCCGTCGTCCTGTTGCTCCCTGCCCTGGAGGGCCGTGATGCGCTCCTCCTGCGAAAAAGGCCGCGGGTGCCACTACCAGTAGTGGTCATGTGCGCCAAGGACTACTAGGCGCCGTCGCCGACACCCGCCCGCGTTTTCATCCTGAATCTCGCAGTGTCAGGCGGACGCCGCTGGCGCAGAAGGACCCCGCGACGGCAGCGGGTGAGTTCGTGGCGAGGGGCCGGCCCCTGGGCACCAAGGCGACCGGCCGCCCCTTTGCGAAAGTCAGGTTCATGCCGCGTGGCGCCGGCCCCGCCGGCATGGGGGGCTTATGGAGGTTGGCGGCGCTGACCTCTAGGGGCGCGATGTGGGCGTTGAGGAGGGCTTCCTCGCGGTCGGCCTCCTCGCGCTGGTGGGTGGAGAGCCTTCGCCCAGGGCGTCGTTCTTCTGCCATGTCTCCTCGTGCCGGACGCGGGCTTCCTTGCGGGCGACGGTCACCACCTGGAGCGCGGCCACGGCGCCGGTGAGGGCGATCTCGGTCCGTGGGCCGGTGGTCAGGGCGCCCAGCATGACCACCATCTGCCGGCGGCTCTCGGCTTCGGCGCGCAGGGCGTCCAGGTCCGCGCGCAGTTGGGGTCCAAGGCGGTCCTTCCCCGTGCGGCGGGCGCAGGGGTGCGGTTCGGCCGCCAGCGGCGCAACTCCTCGTGGTTCCACGGCGCCAAGTGCGGGGCCAACGGCGTGCGGGCGCGACGCCGGAAATCCCGCGTCCAACGCCCGCGGTCCCAGCCGTGGCGCCGAAGCATGACGCCGGGCCGACAGTGCTGCCGCCCGCCGTACGGAGGGCTCATCCGTGGCCGGTGAGCCCCTTCACCACCTCAATCGTCACGACCGCCAGCATGAAGACCACGTATGAGCGGAGCCCCCACAGGACCCCCCCCAGCCCAGGCGACACGCGGCACAGGCAGAAGCGCGACCGCTTGGCGGCCACGAGCTGGTCGGGCTCGAGCACGGTCAGGACTACGGCTGCGTCACGCTCCCGATCCGCCGCGGGCGGCGGACCCGCGACCCGGGGCGGGACCCCGGCGGATACGCCGCGTTGCGCGACAGCCACACCAGCCAACAGGTGCTCTTCATTCGCCACTCTGGGATTCCCCCCTGGCCGCTGCCGTACCGATCGGCGCGTCATCCGCCCAAGGCCTTGGGAAACAGCACGCTGATTCCATACAACAGTCCGGCCGCGACCAACAACACGGTGGTGGTGATCACCGCGACGTTCGACCAGAGGCTCGAGCGCTGGTCTCCCATCAGCTCAGGGTCGTTGACCAGCAGCACCAGGAAAATCAGGGCCGGAGGCATGGCCAGCACCGCGATGACGTTGACGACCAGCACCACGAATTCCAGGGGTGCGTGCGGGATGAGCACCAGGGCCCCCGCGCTCACCGCGGAGGCCAGCAGCACGGCATAGAAGAGCCGGCCCTCGCCGAGCGGGCGGTTGAGACTGTGCGCGCTTCCGGCCACCTCGCCAAACGCGTACGCCGACGAGGTGGAGATGGTGATCGAGGCGACCAGGCCGGCCTCGAAGACACCGAGCGCGAACAGCGTCGCTCCGACACGGCCGGCGTAGGGCAGCAGCGCCCGCGCGAAGTTCGCCGCCTGATAGTCGCCGGTGTTGATGCCGTGCGTGTGTAGGGGGGATGTCGCCACGACGCAGGCGACCGCGAAGAGGCTGGCCAGCACGGCCCCAATGACGGTGTCGAGCCGGCCGCTGCCGACGTCGCGGGGCTGCAGGCCCTTGTCGACCACCGCGCCCTGCTGGAAAAAGAGCATCCATGGGGTGACGGTGGCCCCGATGTCCGCCATGAGGATGGTCAGCGTACCGCCGCTCAGCAGGTGCCCGGGCAGCGGGGACCAGGTCAGGAGGGAACGACCGACCGTGCCCCAGGCGGGGTGGACGAGGAAGGCCACCGGGATAAAGAGCCCGTTGAAGATGGCGAGTCCGATCGTCAGCCGTTCCCACGTCCAATAGCGGCTCGTCATGGCGCTGACCATGACGATGCACACGGCCGCGCTCACCGAGACGAGCGGCGGCACGCCGAAGAAGCCAAGCCCCGCCCGGATGCCGATGAATTCCGTAATCAGCGTGAGGAAGTTGCCGAGGACAAGGTCGCCCATGGCAAAGGAGCCCCAAAACCGACCGAAACGGTCGAAGATCAGTTCCGCATGCCCCCGGTGCGTGGTGGCGCCGAGGCGCACCGTCATCTCCTGCACCACGTAGGCCATCATGAACGTCACTACGATAAAGGGCACAAAGAAGCCGATCCCGAACCGCGCACCGGTCGCCGCGTACGACAGCATGCTCGGGGCGTCGTTTTCGCCCAGCATCACGAGGATACCCGGCCCGACGAGCAACCAGAGCAGCCGCGTCCAGGCGAACCGCCCGCCGCGGCGGGCGCGTTCCACCGCCAACCGGTCCCGGGCCCGGTCGATGTCCTCGTGCGTGATCACAATCCCATCGGACGCGGTCGCGCCGGTGACCGCCGCGGTGGGCGGGCCTGCTGGGGCGGGCGCCGCAGAAGGGCGCTCGGGCATGCCTGGTCCTCCCTCCCTCAGTCTGTGGTGCCTGGTCGGTCAGGCGGTGCAGCGCGGACGCGCCGAGCGTGGCCCACGGGAGCCCCAATTCCATCGCCGACGACCGCTCCGCGCAGCCTGTGTCGGTGGGAGGTGCGCGGTGGGGACCGCCGGGCCTCTCGTCGGTCAGGAGCACGGCCCTCGTAGGCCCGGTAGGTGACCGACGCGAAGTCCGCTGCCGCGCGGCCACGGTCGCTTGGTCGCTTTGCTTCCGAGCCAGCCCGGCAAGCGACCTGGGCCGGTCCCTCCGAGGACGCGCCGCAAGCGGTCTTGGCCGCACCGGCCACAACCTGTGGGGCCACGTCCGACGTCGAGGCCACCACCCCGGTGGGATGGGGCTCGCCCAACGGGACCCTCTCGTCCTCCTAGGCCATTTCGGGCCGCTCCGGGCCAACCGCCATCACCTCGCGGGGGCGATGTGGGACTGATGCTGCGCCGCTCGGCGCTGGCGCCCGTGGTCGCGCCCAGGCCCCTCGCCACGGGCGGCAGATGTCCGCCAGGTGGTCTTCCGCTGTCCGGCGCTCCATTTCGCTGCATCACCTCCTTCGTTTCACCATGGCTAAATCAACCGCACAGAGTATATGCGGTGTGTCGGTTCGGTGCAACAGAAGACGCGCCCCCGCCGCCGTCGCCTCAGGGCGCGGGCAACGGTGGTGGGGGCGGATCTCCACGCCCCATCCCCCGTGGAGGGGCGGCGCGCCCGGGGAAGCGTGAGCGGTCCGTGCCAGGAGCGGCCACAACCGCTGGGCCGTCTACCGCGCCTCAGACGGCGTGTCGGCCGGGGGGCTCTGCCAAGACAACTCAGGATGTCGATACAGAGAGATCTGAGGAGGGGATGGCGGGCTCTGGGGTGTAGCCGCTCCCGTGCCCGGCCGCCTTGGGGTCAAGGCCAAGGGCTGACACCCGCCGCGCGGCCTTGACCCCGGCAGCAGCCAGGCGGCACAGGGTCTTCCCGAGCGGGAAAAGGTTTGCTGCCGCCACGTAGTCTGAGCCCCTACACGTTGGGCGCGCCGGGCGTGGTCCCGCGAGAGGAATACGGACGGTGGGGCCCGGTCCCAGCGTGTAGTCGGGTGGGCAGTGCCAAGGGGCCCACGGGCCCAAGGCGGCGAGTCGGACCGCCCCACGGGAGGGGGGCCTTCGGCCCTGGGCGCACTGCCGACGGGATATCTCTCCGCCGCTGCACGCCCGCGCCATCGTCTCTGCCGCGAAGGATGCCGGTGGAAGGTGGAGGGCAACGCGGTCGTGGCTGCCGCCGGAGAGGGAGGCGCCCATCCGGACGATGCGGCCATGCGCGCGGGCCGCTGACCGGTGAAGTGTACCGATGGGGGGTTGACAGCACCACCTCGGGCGTGCCAGACTCGCGGTGTTCTCCGTTGCGGTACCGCCTCGACCGCGCATGCAGTCTGGCGGGCATGTGGCGGTCGAGGGTAGATCCGATGGCACTAGGGATGTATCCATAAAACGGCGGCCCCATTACCCGCCCGGCGTATACCCATACAGGCGTTGTCCTTGCGGTACACGATGGGAGAATGGAGGGGTTGTTTGTGTTGGTTGAGAAGTCTTAGTCGATAACGGCGCATCCCCCGGCTTCCGCAACCGCGACCCGCGCCGCGCTTCCCCACAGGCCTCTCCATGTCACCATGCCGTGTGAGGCGATCTCCGCCAAAGCGCCATACGCCGCGCGCCAGGGACCCTCCATTCCCCGCCAGCCGGCTCGCATGCAGCGGTACGCACGGGGCCGCCGCGAGGCGCCGCCCCCGCGCGCCGTATGGTGGGCGGAAGCCGTGGGCCGCCGGACGATCGCCTGCGATGGCGTGAAGGAGCCGTCCGACTTGTCCCTACCGCGCTCGCGCCAGCGCGCCGACTCGCCCGCGGCCCGGCGCGGGCCATCGATCCACGCACCTGCCCGCCGGCCCCGGCCGGTCGCTCATGCCAGCCGGAGTCCACCCAAGGTGTCCGCGGTTTGCAGCAGAGCGGTTCGGCTCGCGACGTACTGCGCAGTGTCGTCACTGTAGCCAGGGTGCTGGGGGCTGGGCGCGATGGCGGTGGGTACCACCAGATGTCACGTTGTCCAGAGGCCCCACGCCGACCCCTCGGAGCATGTGGTTGTTTCCATCGGCACACAGGACGGGAGGGACGATTCCGTGTTGCGGACTTCTGGGATCACGGCAACGCGCCGCCGCCTGATCGGAACCGGAGCCACGGGTGTCGGGGCTGTGCTGGCGGTCGGTCTGCTCGGACCGGCGGCGGTGGCCGCGGTACCGACCGCCGGGTCGGGTGTGGTGGAACTGCAGGTGAGTCTTATCGGGACGACCCCGGTGTGGATCGAGATCGGCAACCGAGGAATCGCGCCTTTTCTGGCCGCCAACCGCGGTATCAGGATCAGGTGGGTGCCGGGAATCGGCGATTCACAGTTTGTGGGCGACGTGCTCTCCGGACAAGCTCCCGACGTCTTCGGCACCGGCTTTGCAGGTGAGGTGATGCAGGCGCGCGCTCTGCTGAACCTGGCCCCATACGCCTCGCAGGCCAACGTCGACTTTGCGATGTGGAACGGTATCGCGGGGCACTGGCGGACGGGGGGTGCGCTGTGGGGACTCCCATACAACACCAA
This sequence comes from Bacillota bacterium, assembly GCA_021797775.1. GTDB lineage: Bacteria > Bacillota > Sulfobacillia > RBS10-35 > JAJYVN01 > JAJZZC01. The sequence goes on along the minus strand of JAJZZC010000001.1, from coordinate 6,004 downwards.
CGCCTACGGGATGATCGTCAACGAAGGCATGCTCGACGCCGCCGGTCTCCCTTATCCCTCTCCTACCTGGGATGTTGCGGAGGCCGCCAAGCTCTGGGCCGCGGGCACGAGTATCACATCCAAGAAGCATGTGTACGGGGGGGGGTTGCTGGGCCAAGCCACCGCAGGCAACGTCCCCGCCTCGTGTTACCTGCATGGGTGGGGCGGCTCCTACGTTGACCCGACGAATCCCCGGCATTGCACCATGGATAGTCCAGAGGCTATAGCTGCGGGCGAGTGGTTCTTCGACTTGCTACTGTCCGGCAAGGCCTGGCTGACCACCAGCACCTTTCCGGCGCAGTGGGCGAAGGGTCTCGCGGTGTCCGATATCTTTGGGATGAACGCCCTGCCGCAGATTGCCGCGCGGTTCCAGGGACAGAAGTGGGACTTCTGGCCACTGCCCTCCTTTCCGCGGGGGGTCTTCAACGACTCGGGCCCCGATGCCCTCACGGTTTCCGCCATCACCAAACAGCCGTCAGCCGCATGGTCCTTCATCTACTGGATGTCCGCGCGGCCCGAATGGCAACGCTGGATGATGAAGGTCCAGTTGCAAGGGCCGGTATTGAACGCGCTGTGGCCAGAGTACGTGGCTACGTTGGAGCAGTACGCGCCCCCGCTGCGGGGAAAGAACCTGGGGGTTCTGACTCAGATGGCTTCACACCTGGCCATCCGCTCGGACTTCGAGTACTTCCCTTCGGAGGCCACCAATATCCTGAATTCGTGGGGCGGAAAGATTCTTAGCAAGAGCATTTCCGTGGCCGGCGCATTCGCTGCCGCCGCGAAGCAAATCAACGCCCTGGAGACCACCGCCGCCGTGGCGCTTGGTGCCGAGGCCAAGCTCGCGGGAGTCCTGGGTCAAGCGGTGAAGGCCAAGCATGCGGTGACATTCCCCGTGCCATCAAAGACCGGCCTTGGGCGGGCACCGACGCTGGCGCCGAAGGGATCCGTGAGTGTGAAGAACGGAGTGTACACGCTCATCGGCTCTGGTCATGGTATCTCGCTGGCCATCAACGACGGCATGACGTTCGCCTGTATGCCGTGGACGTCCAGCACGGGCACATTTGCGTGCCGCCTGACGGCCATCGGCAGCGTGGGCGGTGGACCATCGACAGGAGCCAAGGTCGGGTTGATGGCCCGAGGGGACCTCAGCGGCACTTGCCCCGTGATGACGGTGGCCGCCGCCATCAATCGCGGCGTCCACGTCTGGAACCGGCCGCTGCCCGAGGTCCAGGTGACGGATGAGAGTGGCTTCGGCGGGCCTGCGGTGCTGCCCGAGGCAGGGCTGCTGCTCCCACGCACGACTTCCCCCCAGCCCAAGAACTACCTGTTGCATCCGGTATGGTTCAAACTCGTGCGTGACGTCATCCGGTGGACCGCGTACACGTCTCTGGACGGGACGACCTGGACGCTGGCCGGCACCCCGGCCGCCCTGGAAATGGCCGGCTGCTGGGTTGGCATCTGGGGGTCCAATAACGGTGGCAACAACCTCAGCGTCGTGTTCGATCATCTCAGCTTCACACCGACCGCCTTCTACCAAGTGGGCGGGTAGGGTTCTGGCGGCAGGGCGGCAGGACGCTTCTGGCGCCTCACCTCAGCGGAGAGGACGGGGCGTACGGCAGAGGGGGCGGCGATGGGAGGCATCCTGCGATCACCGCCCTCGCGACGGCGGCTGCGGGGCTCGCTAGGTGGGGCGCGATGCCGCCCGCGGCGACAGGGTCGGCCCGCGCCCGCCGCCGGGCTGGCCAGCACGGCAAAGCCTCTCGGCGGCGGGGGGGGCACCGGGGTCATGCGTACCAACGGGGTGCAGACCAACGCCCCCCGAGTGCGGCGTGATCCCCGGCAGCGACGGACCCACCGGCGGCTGACGCCGACGTCGCCTTCCGGCATGGAAGGGCTGGACACGGCCCGCTGCGGGGTTCGCGTGGCCTGCCAACCGCTACTTCGTGGGGTCGGTTCCGCCTGCACGGTCCCGGGCGGTCCTGGGCCATCGGTTTGGGAGGGGGTGCGCTGCGGTGGGGGATCCGGGGGGACAGCACCCAGACGAGCGTGCGGTGCGCGTTCCGTGCACCATGTGGGATGACAGCCGGGAACGCGCCGTCGCGTTCAGCGGTACCGGCGACGACCTGAGGGTCGCGCTGCGCTGGCGCGGGGTGGAGCCGACGTGCGTCCTTTCGTTCCGCTACGCAGACTTTACGCCGCTATCGTTTGCGCGGCCGTGGGATCTGGCGCCGGCTCCCCTACGGTCTTTGGCGTGGGAGCAAGATGCCAAGGGGGAGATGTACGTCCGCGCCGAGGCCGGGGCGGTGGCCATTGCCGACGGCTGGCGGTGGCGGGGGGAGCGGGTCTGGCTCACCCGCCGCTGGATGGTCCGGGGCGACTCCCCACTGGTTGGGGTGACGCTCGGCACCCGCTTGCCCACCCCCAGCGGTTCGGCGGCCAAGGTGACCCTCCCCGGCGTCAGTTACAACGGCAACCCGTCAGCGGCGCCCGAGCGCCTGGTGCCTCGCCTGGCGCCCGTAACGGGCTCCGTCTTGGTGGTCGAGGAGCACCGCTTGCCCGTGCCCGGCATCAACGTCGAGTGGGCGGCCGGCGGCCGCCGGCTGGCGCTCACCCTGCTGGTGCTGCCGGGGCGCATCCGGTTGCCCGGGGCAGGGGAGGACCTCTGGTGGACGCTCGGGGGGGCAGGGAGTGCCACCGGCATCGACCTCCTCAGCCTCAGCGGCGCCATGGCGTTGAACGGCGAGCGCGATTCGATCTACGCGGCCCAGAATCAGGCCGTGCACGATCCAGCGCGCGGTTATCTGACACTCCAAGCGGGGGACGTTTTGGAGAAGACCCTGGTCCTCGACTTCGGGCCCTGCGTGGCCGAGGGGCAGGGCTTCCGCCAACTCGTGCACTGCGGTTGGGACGTCCTGCGGCCGCGCGCCGATCCGGCGCTCACGCCGGCAGAGACCGTCGCCCTGAAGAGTCAGGCGCTGCACCAGCGGTGGCGCGCGGCCGGCCCCGGCGGTTTCCTCGTGGCCACACCCACACGGGAGGAGGGCAATATCTACGGCCGTGCCCCAGGCTTCCTGTACGGATGGACCGGGCAGTCCCTGCGTCTGGCCTGGTGCGCCCTGGCCCTGGGGCTCACCGGGGGGGATCCGGCGTGGAGCGCCAAGGGTCGGGCGGTCCTCACTCACTTCGCCGCGGCCCCAGAGCGCAAGGAGGCGCCCGGCCTGCGCCCACTCTACTACGCCCTCGACGAGGGGCGCTGGTATGCGGACGCCAAGCGCCAGAGCGAGCGCTTCAGCAGCCGTATGGCCGGCGAGGCCCTGGCCAACCTGGCGGATTGCCTGCTGCTGCTGCGGCGGCACGGGCAGCCTCTAGACCCGTCCTGGGCCGCGGCGCTGCGCGGAGGCCTCCGCTTCCTGGCCTCGCCTGAGCGCACCAACCGCGACGGGGTCTTTCCCTGCTACTTCGCCCGCACGGGGGATCCGGCCGACGGCTTCACCAGCGCCGCGGGCCTGCCTGCCGTGGTCGCGCTGCTGCGCGGCGGCGAGTTCCTCGCCGACGAGGAGCTGCAGAGGAGGGCGTTGACCCTTCTTGCGCACTACGAGGACCTCTTCGCCCGCACCTTTGACCAGCCATTCAGCCGCTCGACCTTGGACGCGGCCTGTGAAGACAAGGAGGCCGGGCTGTACTTTTTCCTTGCGGCCTACCACGCCTTCCGCCTGACCGCTGCGCCGCGCTTGGCCGAGGCCGCCCGTTTGGCGGCGGAGTGGGCGGCGACGTTCGTCTACTGCTGGAACGTGGACCTGCCAGCGGACAGCGCCTGCGCCCGCCAGGGTTTGCGTACCGCCTATTGGCCCAGCGTCAGCGTGCAGAACCACCACCTCGACGTCTTCTTCTTCCCGTGGGAGGTCCACGACCTGGGCGTCCGCCTGCGCGTTCCCTGGTTGCAGGACCTGGGGCACGGGGTGCTGCAGGCGTGCACGCAGGGGGTGGCGCGCCAACCGGGTGACTGGGGCTACCCGACGCCCGGAGAACAACCTGAGGCGCTCTTCCAAACAAACTGGTCGACGACGGGCTCCGGGCGGGGCGGCTTCAACCCCTGGAACCCCTCGTGGATCGTCGGCATGGTGCTGCAGGCCGCCCTCCGTTTCGCGCACCCGCATCTGGGTTAGGCGCCAGCGCCACACCAACGCCGCCAGGCTCCGGATGCGGTCTCCGGTGGCGCGGGGTGGGGGGAAGGCGGTGAGGGGACGTGCCCCTGCCAGATCCGCGCGGGGAGGGGGCGCTGTACCCGTGCGGCGGGCGCGTCCAGAGGCAACCGGCCTGCCCCGTGCCCGTGGCCGCTTGCCGCGGGGCAGGCCAGAGCGATGGACGGGGAGAGGAACGGGGCGGGGTGTACACTGAGTTGGCGCGCGCTTCCTTGCGGACGGGCGAAGAGATCGCGGTCGGGGTGGTCGAGCCGTGCGGCGACAGCGACTGGCAGCCTCGGGTCGAGGCGATGCTCGGCCACAAGTCGGCCATCAACCGGCTGCACGTGGAGGCCGCCTTCCGCGGCCCGCTGGACGACCTGCAGACGCTGTTCTACGTGGGTGTGGTGCAGGGTGAGCTGGTGACCATCTCCATGCTGGCCGGGGCGCACGGCGCGGCCATCTACGGGCATGTCGTCACGCGGCCGGCTTGGAGGCGGCGGGGCGCCGCCTCCGCCCTGCACAGGGTGCTGGCGGCGGACTGGCGGCGACGAGGCTACCGCGTCGTGACCCTCAGTACGGACGCTGGGGGGCACGCCCAGCGCCTCTACGCGGGGGTCGGCTTCCGCCCGCTCCGTCCCGGTGCGGGCGACATGATCTGGCATGACGAGCCGGGCGGCGAGGCGGTGTGCCTGGCCGACGGTCCCACGCGCGTCGGTCCCATGCGCTGGGGCGACTGGGGGTGGCTCAGCGAAGCGCTCTGCGCCGAGGTGGAACCGGAGGAAGAACTGCCGCGCAGTGTGCTCTTTCGCGTACGGGATCTCCACTACGTCGACTGGCCCTTCATCGCCGCGATGACCGGCGCGGATGTGGAGCGGTCAGGCAGGGTGGAGGGGCGCGTGCTGCGGCAGGGGAAGCGCGTCCTGGGCTGGGCCGCCTTACTGCCACATGCCGCATCCGCCCTCGGTGCCTCAGCCCTGGAGCTCTACCTGCGCCCGGGAGCGCGGGCCGACGGGGCCGCCGACGCCCTGCTCGCCGCCCTGCCCTGGTCCGGCGCCCCGGTGATCCACGCCTGCACCCCGCCCGCGGGGTATCGCGCCGCGGCCCTGGCACGCCACGGCTTTCTGCGCCAGCGCGCGTGGCCCCGCTGGTGGGATTTGGGGCGCCGTACCGAGGCCGCTGTGGTCTGGGTGCGTCCGGGAGACGGGTGAGTGGGGTGTTGCCGGCCGCGAAGTCACGGGTGTAGACGGGGGGAAGGGTCGTGCCGCGCGAGACCGCGCTCCCGGATTGGTTCGCTGAAGGCCTCATGCTGGTGGGCAACTGGGAACCGTTCCGGCGCCATGCGGGCTCCGCCGCGGTGGACGAGGAGGCGATCTACGCCCGGGAACACCGGCCCGAGACCCTGCGCCGCCTGTGCGCGCTTGGGGTCAACCTGCTCATCACCCACTTCCACAAGGGGTTCGGCCTCGCGGCGGAGCGTGAGGAGATCGCGGGCGCGGCGGCGCTGGTGCGAGAGGCGCACGCCTTGGGGCTGCATGTCGGGGCCCATGTGCGCTTCGACGCGGTCGCCTACGAGACGTACCTCGACGAAGTGCCCGAGGCGGCTGGCTGATTCCAGCGCGACGCCGCGGGCCGAATTCCCACGTATCACGGCCAGGGGTTCCCAACTGCTACCGTAAAGGTTGCCTTCTGTCCGCTCTTGTGCTATAGTATCTCCAGTAGTCGGCGAAAACCAAGCCGGCCACCGCTGCTTGAAATACCTACGCTTTGGCGGCTGTGTCGGG
>JAJZZC010000056.1 GCA_021797775.1 Bacillota bacterium | reverse complement strand
CCTGGCGGACGGCCGTCAGCCGGTCAGCAGGTCGGCGCAGGCGCTACGCATCCAGGCCACGCTGCGCTGGGTGGCCTCCCAGACATCGACCCCGGGCGGCGGCTCCACCTCCACCGTCAGGGTGAGACGCCCGGGGTCCGGGGCTCGCGCCGCCAGCAGGGAGAGGATGGCGCGCAGATCGACGTCGCCCTCCCCCAGGCCGCAGCCCACCAGGGAGAGGAGCCCCTGGTGCTTGGGTCGGACGCGCAGATCCTTGATGTGGGTGGCCACCGTGACCGGCGCCAGCGCCTGAGCCGCCGTTAGCGGCTCCTCGATGACCGCGTAAGGGTTGGCTGTGTCGAGCCGCGCCCCCAGGCCGGGGGAGTCCACGGTCGCGATGATCTGCGCCACCTCATATCCGCGGTAGTCGGCATGGTTTTCCAGGGCCAGCACGACCCCCTCCTCCACGGCCACCCGGGCTAGAGGCGCCAGGGCCGCGGCCATGCGTTGCAGCTGCTCCGGCAACGACACCCGCCGGTCCCAGCGGTCGCTCCCCGAGGCTGTCCCGACCACGCGGATGCCGAGCGGCCGGCAGAAACCGTGCAGAAACTCGCGAAAGGTCGCCACCGGCTGGGCCGCGCCGTGCTCGATGTATTGATCACCCCAGCCCGTCTCCAGCTCCAGGCCATGGGCCGCCGCGCGTTCGGCCACCCGGGCCAGTAGCCCCTGGTTCCGGACGACCGGCCCCGCGGCGATGGCCAAGACGTCCACCCCGAGTTCCGCCGCGCGCTCCAGCGCCGCCAGCGGGTCATCCCCGCAGCCCAGGGAATGCTGCACGACCCCCAGTTGCACGCCCCCCGTCCCCCTTCGGCCAGCCTCCGTCCGACCACCGCGCACCGGGATCCGTCCCTGGCGGTCTCCCGTTGGCGTCCGCCCGAGGCGCGAGCACCTGCCTCGGAGTGGGTCCCCCGAGAGACGCGACGTCCCGCACCGCCATCGATCACCGCGACGCGCGCATGATCACGGTAGCAAAGCGGTCCACCGGCAACCTGCCGGAAAGGCTGTCGCCGGCCCAGGGGCACGCCCCACCCACCCGTGCCCGCCCCCCGCCCGTGTGGCTGCCTTCCCGCTTCGGAACACCGGCCACCGCCTGGTCCCACGCCCGCCGCCACGCAGGCCGTACCGTCTCGGATCCGCCTACCGCCCCCCTTCGCCGCTCTCCAAGCGCTCCAGGGGGTGATCGGCCGGCTGCAGCGGCAAGGGCACCCGTTCTCGCTGCACGGCCGATTCCAGGGCGGCGAGCAATATCTCTAAGTCGGCGCGGGCCGAGTGGCCGAGAAGGAGCGCGGCCTCCGGCGTGGCGCGGCCGGCGAGTACCGAGTCCAGCAGCGCCGCATCCTGGCGCTGGACGGCGTTAACCCGGGGAAGCGGTACATCCTCCCACCCGCGGTCGCGCTGGATGCGCAACCAGGGCGCGCCATCCCCGCTCGGGTCGCCGCTGATGGCCAGACGACCCAGGGTCCCTTCGACCCGCAGGCTCTGGTAGCCGGTCGGGCGGGCCAGGCAGCCCGTCTCAAAGAGCAGCCGGGCACCGCCGGCACCCGCCCCCGGCGCCGCACCCACTCGCGCACCGGCCCCCGCGGCCTCCGGGCCTGCCGCCCGCGCGAATTGAACGTGTCCGACCGCGCCCCCCTCGATGCGGTGGCCGTAACGGTGGCGCGTCGTATTGAAGTCTCGGGTACCGAAGCCTTCCGGGCTCATCCGCTCCGGCAGGGTGCGGTCGATACCGGCGAAGACCCAGAGCGCCGGCGGGTCGCCGAGGAGGAAGCGCACCAGGTCCACCAGGTGGGTCCCGTCGCTGAGCAGGTCGCCCCCGGCCGCGCCGATGACTTCCAACACCTCCCCCACGGCGCCCTGGGCAACGAGCTGCCGGGCCAGGGCATAGCGCGGCTCCAGTCGCCGCTGGTGGCCGACCATGAAAATGGCGCCCGCCTGCTCCGCCGCAGCCACCATGCGGTCGGCCTCGGACAGCGTGACCGCGAGCGGCTTCTCGCAGAGGATGCCCCGCACGCCCGCCGCCAGGGCATCCACGACCGGTGCGGCATGGTCGGGCGGCCAGGTGCACACGACGACAATGTCCGGCGCCTCCGCCCGGAGCATGGCCCGGTGGTCAGGGTACGTACGGGGCAAGGAGAAACGGCGGGCGAAACCCGCGGCCGCCTCCCCCACCGGATCGACCGCGGCCACCAGCTCACAGCGTTCGTCTTCCAGCAAGGCCGCGGCATGCGCGCTGGCCATCTTGCCGCACCCCACGATGGCGACGCACAGTGGTCCGCGTGAGGCACGAGCCGGGACAGCCACCGGCGAACCTGTCTGCGGCGCGAGGTCGGGCCGTGACATGGCCACGGGTAGGCCCCCTCTGGCACGTTGTCTCCGTGAGGCGCGGCGCCCAGCATCGCCATTCGACCGCCGCCCGACGCTCCACCGGGTAGCACCATCCCGCCATAGGCGTAGTGGCTTTGCCGCGCCGGTTCTGGGCGATGGCACGGGTCCAAGCGCCGACGCACTGAGGCGCCCCAAGCCCGCGGTACAACAGCGTGCCGGTTCTACGGGGTCGGTCTGCCTCCTGCGGCAGGCCCGCCGCGGCTGGCGTGCTCATTTGCGGCGGCGCTTCCGGCCTTGAGGATCGCGCGCTGGCTGTTCTGCGGTGTGGGCGGGGTGGCGCATCAGGCAGGAGAGAGCGAGCCGGGCGTCCTCCTCCCGGTGAAGGGCGATAGCCGCCTGCACCTTGGCGCGCAGGAAATCTAAGGTTCGGAGAAAAGATCGCCTGCGTCCTGGGTGACGCCAGGAAAGAGCGGACACCCCAGTTGACCGCCGGCCCTCAGGGTGGTTGGCTCCCCGTACGCACCATCCCGGAGTTCAAAGACCCGCACGGTCTCCTCCTCGGGGTCGACCAGCCAGTAGAAGCGGACGCCATGACGTTCGTAGATGTGCCGCTTGGTGATGGCGTCCCGGCGGCGGCTCGCCTCGGAGATGACCTCGACCACGAGGTCGGGTGCGCCCCGGACGTTGTTCTCCGCGACGATGCCCTGGCGCTCCCGGGCGACGAAGAGCAGGTCGGGTTCGACGACGTCGTGGTCGGAGAGCACCACATCCATGGGAGCCGGCATCGCTATACCCGCGCCTGCTGTTTCCGCACGTCCCAGGAACAGGTCCAGCCTGTGCACGATGCGCTGGTGCTTGACGTTCGGCGACGGGCTCACGATCAGGTCTCCCTCCATCACCTCGTACCGCTTGCCGTCGTCTGGCGTGTGGAGCAGGTCCTCATAGGTGAAGTTGCCGCGTTTCAGCGCGGTCACGGCGCATCGCCTCCCCCGGCCCATGATACTGGCTGCCCGTGCCGGGCGCTCGGCTGACCCGTGGCGGGCGGGGCGTCGGGTTGCGACGGCTGGACCACCGCGGGCGTTGGGGATGAAGCGTCGGCCCCGAGGATTCGCCCTCGCCGGACAGGAAGCGACGCCCAGTGCGACGAAGTAGCCCACTGGACACTTGCCCGTGTCCAGTGGTGCGGACGAAGCCCTCCGACAGGGTGAAGGGGGGACGCGGATGCAGTTGATCCAAACCCAGCTGCCGCCTGAGGTGCCGGCGGTGCGTCCCGGTGAGGTTCCGCCCACGGGCACTTGGTATCGGTGGGGCGACCCGGTCACAGGGACGACGTGGCGGCTTGCCCCATTGACCTGAACCGGGCATGTGCGGCGCGCGCAGGAACTGCAGAGCGAGCCGTTGGACGCCGGGTCGCCAGGTGAAGGCACCGCGTCGGCCAACCTGCCATGGCTCGCCGCCGGAGCCGAGCCGTGGTCACTGACTGATCAGGCTCACGTCTTCGCGGCCCTGTATTACGCCGTGCCGAAGCCGGCCCGGGCAGTGTGGGACAGCGAGGGACCAGAGGCCCACCGGGCGGCGGCCGAAGTGGCCGTGTTCGACGCCGTATGCCGGTCCATACCCGAGCAGTGTGCGGAGGTCATCGTTCTGGGAGGCGATGACCTCCGGCTTTTCGTCCCCGGTCGACGGGCCTGGTCGGTTGCCAACACGATCGCGCCGAATGCGGAGGACGCCTTCCGCAACCAGTCGACAGGCCAGCCGGCGCTCACCCTGTCCGTTGGCGTGGTCATTACCCACCCACAGACCCCGATCACCCTTCAGAACGTGGCAGTCGGTAACTTCTTGCTACAGTGGGCGAAGGAGCATGCCAAGCGTGATCCGCGGTCTCCGCAAAGCGCGATAGACATCTCCGTGCTCGATTCGTTCCAGCATTTCGCATCAGACGTCAAGCCTATCGAAACGCAACTCTCTGCAAAAGGCAGGGCGAAGCGTCGTTGACCCTAACCGCCAGACCGTTCAGCCTGCGACAGTCCAGTGAGTTGCGCGATATCATCAAGCGGTTGGCAGGCCAGCCAGCCGGAGGAGCGCATCGGGCGCAACGTTATCGGCTGGCTCAGGCCGTTCAGGACAGCGTCCGCGCGGAGACCGATCTCTTTCTTGCCTATCAACCTGACTTTCGCAAAGGGGCGGCCGGTCGCCTGGGTGCCCAGGGGCCGGCCCCTCGCCACGATCTCACCCGCTCGTGTCGCGGGGTCCTTCTGCGCAGCGGCGCCAGCCTGACACTGCGAGATTCAGGATCAACTGGCCCGCTCAGAGACGCCGCTCGACGGCCGCTCGGTGGCGGTGGGGGGCAAGGACCACGACCGGCTTCGGTGACGCGGATGCGCGGATGACGCCGCAGGCCACCCTGCGTTGGGGCTTTACCCCGTCCTTGAGCGGCGACGGCAAACCGGGCCCAACAAACGCCCGGGCCGAGGCGGCGGCGGCGAAGCCGATGTTCCGGACAGGTCTGCGCCGCTTCCGCTGCCTGATTCCGGCCGACGGCCTCTACGAGAGGCGCAAGGAGCCGGGCGGGGCCAAGACAGTCTCCGATGGCCATGTGATGCGGGTAAGAGGCCGTCCCACCGGCTGTGGCCATCGAGAGGCAGCGGTCCACGCGCGCTCGGTCGGGGCCGGCCAAGCGGCGACAGGGTGATGCCTGGCGCGTGACCGGACGACATGACGCGGCTGCCCCCTCAAAAGTTGCCCTGCTCCACACGATAGAGAAAGCGGTGGGCGTAGCTGGGGGCGCAATGCACGGCCTCGGCTCAAGTTGTCGCGCCGTCAGTCGCGGGCAGTCGGGTGCAGGGGTACGGGGACGGGTACGGGTGGGCGCAGCCGCAGCCGCTCGCGGAAGGGGCCGTGTTTCACGTGCGCATTCTCATGCTTTCGTGGCGCGGTCCTGGCTCTTCCCGGGCGGGCGGAGCCGAAGCGTATACACAACGCGTACTGGAAGGTCTGGCGGCGCGTGGCCACAGAGTTACTTGGTTCTGCGAGGAATCCGCCTGCCGTGTCCCCGGCGTGCACGTTGTTACCTCTGCGTCTGTTCCTTGGCTCTATGGAGCGGGAATGCTATTTCTCCGTCGATGGGGCAGGAGCTACGATGTTGTCGTAGATCAGGTGAATACGCTCGGCTTCCTAGCCCCTCTGCTCAGCCCGGTCCCTACTGTATGTTTCATCCACCAACTGGCGGCAGACGTATGGACCTTCGAACACCCAGGGTGGGTGGGCCGTTGTGGCCGGGTATTGGAATCTGTTTGCCTTGTGGCCTATCGTCGCGTACCCGTGATCACGGTGTCGGAAGACACGCGGGGGGACCTAGCCAGGATCGGCTGGCGTGGGGCGTGCGCGGTGGCGCCCAACGGGGTGGACATTCCGGCGGCCGTGGCCGGGGACAAGTCCTCAGAACCGTCCCTGGTGTGGCTGGGGCGGTTTGGGGCGCGCGCCAAGCGGCTCGGCGATGCCCTGGCCGCCTTTGCGTTATTGAAGGAACGCTTTCCCGCAGCGCGCTTGACCGTGATAGGGCGGGGTGAGCCCCCTCAAGGGGTCCTGCCCCCTGGCGTTGCCGTGCTGGCGAACGCCAGTGACGCTGCACGTGATCAGGCGCTGGCCTCGGCGTGGTTGCTCTGGGCGACATCGGTGCGGGAAGGCTGGGGCCGGATGGTGGCGGAGGCGGCGGCCCAAGGGACGGCCGCCGCCGTGTACCGTGTACCGGGGCTGCGCGAGTCGGCCGAGGCACTCGCCGGGGTCGCGGTACCGGCTGATCCGGTCTCACTGGCCAGCGCGACGGCTGGACTATTGGCCAAGCCCCCAGAAGAGCTGTGGGCTCTGGGTCTGTCGGCGCGACGGCGCGCGGCGTCGTTCGCTTGGAGCCGGACAGTGGATATATGGGAGGACGTACTGAAAAGGGCTGCCGCCTCTCAGTCGCAATCCTCGCAAGCGCTGCCTCCGACCGTCGATTCTGTGGTTGTGCATGCTTCACCGGCATCTGCTGAGCCGAAACATGTGTTGCGCGTATCTGCCAGCGACCCGCTTCGCCTCGTCTGCTTCTCAGACAGGGGGGAAGTATCGTGAGGTCTCTATACGAAGGGGATGTTTCCGTCATCCTGCCCGCCTGGAATGAAGCACAGCATATCGCCGATACCGCGCAAGCCATTCGCGCGTGGCTACCGGTAGCTGAGATCGTCGTGGCCGACGACGGGAGCGAGGACGAGACAGCAGACGTGGCGGGGAATCTGCCTGGCGTGAAGGTGGTCACGGGGCCGCACTGTGGGAAGGGTGCCGCCTTGCGCCGCGGCATCGCGGCGACGACCGGTAGCACGGTCGCCTGGCTGGATGCGGACGGGGACATCGATCCCTGCGAGTTTGCCCAACTGTTGTCCGCCTATCAGGCGGGGTCGGTTCTTTGCGGCACCAAGGTCCAAGGCGGGCGGCCCGTGGGGCGGCGGGTTGTGTCGCTGGTCCTCGCCTTGGCGGTGCTTATGGCCTTCAGCTTGCCCGTACTCGACACCCAAACCGGCCTGAAGATCCTGCCGGGGGAGTGGGTGCGCCGGGCCGCACCGCAGGTGGGCGCGGACGGGTTCCTTTTCGATCTGGAGATCGTCGCCCGCGCGCACAGAGAGGGGTTGCCGATCTGGGCAGCTCCGGTGCGGCTCGCGTCGCCCCACAGGAACGGTCGTATTGGCCTCCGCGCTGTGCTGGCGAGTTCTGTCGAGTTGGCGCGGGTCTGGACGAGGGTGGTCCTCTCCGGCCGGTCCGAGCCGGCCGTTGCCATGCATTCTGGGTCCGCTCGCTCCGGCCGGGAGGAGATCCTTGCGCAGAGAGGAGGTGAATTATGAGAATCCGTGGCGTAACTGGTATAGCGGTGGCCTTCGGGGTCGCGGTGGTATCGTGGTTGGCGCCGGGAGTAGCGCACATTGCAGCAGCGTCGGCTGCCGGTTCGCCTTCTTCTTCGGAATCGCCCATCGTGTCGTCCTCGCCGACGGTGATCCCCATCCCGTCCTTCTTCGGCGGCGTCTTCACGCCACCGACGCCCTCGGTCCCGATTCACGGAGCTGGAGTGTTCGTCTCGACCGGCGGGGGCGCATTCGGTGGCGCGAACTTCACACTTTCCGTCCCAGCCGGTTTCGCGGAGAACGGTATGGCGTTTCTTCAGGTGTTGGCGCCAGCGACAGCGGCCCCGCGCCGCTTTACTGTCGTGCTTGGTGTCGACATCACTGCGGCGAGTGGTTCGTTCGCCAAGCCCATCAGCGTTCTGTTTCCCAGAGATCTGCTGCCGCCCGGATGGAGTGGTCGAGCGGCGGTGTTCAACACCTCGACCCATCCGTGGAAGTTCGCCGGAGAGATCGTCACCCCCGTCGGGGTGTCGGGGCAGGTGCAGGGCCCGGGGACGTACATCCTCGCAGTTAACCGGAGGACGTTCAGGGATCTGTCCGCCCCGACGAGGGCCGAGGAGGGCTTGCTGGCGGCCGGCGCGATACAGGGCTATCCCGGTGGATTGTTCAAGCCACAGGCCCTGGTGAGTAGGGCGCAGGTGGCCGCCGTGCTCGTCCGGCTGGCCGGACTGGCGCCAGTTGAGAAGGCGACCTTCCAAGACGTCTCGCGGAAGTCTTGGTATGCGCCCTACGTGGGGGCCATGGCCAAGGCCGGTTGGATGCAGGGTATTCGTGGCCGCTTCGACCCGAATGCGACGTTGACCATGGATCAACTGGCGGAAATTGTTGTGCGCTGGCTGGACCTGCCGGTGCAAAAGGGGGGTTCTGTCCAGGCGCTTGAGCAAGCCGGGATTCTGACCACATCTGTGGTGCAGCCTAAGGTAGCTGTAACGCGCGCGCAACTCTGCACCATCCTGTATGACGCACTGCAGTTCGAAGGTCTGGCGTGAAGCGGACGGAGTAACTGGGGCGGCCGGGGCGTGTCTCGGCCGCCCGCCCTTGCCCAGGGGGGGTGGAGGACTTGGTGCGGGCGGTCGTCCCGTGCTGGGGGGATCCGTCGAAGGCGCTACGCTGCGTTGCGTCGCTGCATCGGTCCCGAGGAGAGGGCGTGAGAATCACCGTCGTATCTATGGGCCATACGCAAGAGCAAGCGGCGCGGATTGGCGCGCTTGTGGACGATATGGTGCGGTTTCGGGAAGCGGTTCCGGTGAGTGTGGCCAGAAACGCCGGGGCCCGTACGGCCCGGGGGGACGAAGACCTCCTGTTCTTCGTTGATGACGACAACGTCGTCAGCCGGCACGCGGCGCGCCGTCTGGCCGCGATCCTCCGGGATAAGCCGGCCATCGTCATGGTCGGCCCGGCCCAGTATTACCTGAGGCGGCCCAGGCGGCTGTGGTGCGCGGGTGTGCGGCGCAGTCCGCTCTTCATGCGCACGTTCCTGGAGACGGATATTGGTAGGCCGGTTCCGGATTTGGCGCCGTCGGAGGACTTCCCGAATTGCTTCATGGTCCGACGCCGCGATTTTGAAGCCATTCGCGGCTTTGACGAGGTATGGTTCCCCATGCATTATGAAGAGGCGGACTTGGCGCGGCGGCTTATGGCGCGGGCGCGCGGTCGGTACGCCGCCCTGGTGCCCCATGCCCGCGTTTGGCATGACATTACCCTGAGTCTCACCCGGCGGCTGCACATGCGCGATGCAAGCCGGGCCTTTGAGTGCGCCCGTGGGCGGGCCGTGTTCACCGCGCGGCACGGCGCGTGGCTGCAGCGCTTCGCCTACTTGTGCTTCGGGCAGTGGGCTTACGCCGCGGTGTACTGCGGCGTGGCCGTGTACCGAATGCGCCGCGGTGCGCTGGGTCCTGTAGTCGCCTACTGGCGCGGGATGGGCTCTGGACTGCACGTCTTCTGGAACGCGGAGGCGCGGGCCGCTCCCATTGGCCGGTGGGGGGTTGCTCGGAGGCATGTCAGGCCCGACCGGGCCGGCCCGGCGTTAACGCAGCAGCGATGAGGCGCGCGGTGGGGCCCGTCGGCGGAGGCGGTTGTGTGGACGGTCACCGTTGCATCACCAAGAGCCTTCTCATTTCGAAGAACGGCTGTTTGTCGAGCACGGGAGAATTGGGTAGCGTGTTGGAGCCCGACAGGAACAGCCGTGCGGGCGCACGGGTGGTTGCGTGCCGTGGGCAGCGGGTGTCGACGGCGGACGGAGGAGACAACGCGGCGGAGGGCACCTGCGGATGGGCGGCTTGGGGCGCGGGTAGTCGCGCAGATCGGATGTGCCCATGGCGCGGCACGGGTGGCGGTTCGTGTCCGGCTGCAGGTGACGAGGCGGTTTGGGGGTGGGACGGATGCCATTCCCCTCGACAGACCCACGCAGACAGGGGGTGACAGGCGGCTGGCGAAACCCTGGCCCGTGAGAGGTGGATACCGTAGCCTCGACCAGGCGGCGGGCCACTCTGCCGCCTCTGCCGGCGGCGGGTGCCCGCAGAGGCTCGCCGGCCCGGGTCGTCCGTCCCCTGTTGTCCCGTCCCACGGTATGTGGCTCCGTTTGTCCCACATTGCGCGGCGGGCGGACATGCCCTTGCCACCGAGCCTCCGCGGGCACGCGGGTAGGCGGCACGGCGGCTCCATGAGCCGCCAAGGCTTGTGCAACCTAGCGTGCCCGCCTCTCGGTGGCAAGGGTGCGGCTTCGCCCGCGTCCGCCCTGGGCGTAGTGCGCGGCGACATCACTGTGGGACGAAGCGCGCCATATAAACCTGAATCTCGCAGTGTCAGGCGGGCGCCGCTGTCGCAGAAGGACTCTGCCATACGAGCGGGTGAGGTCGTGGCGAGGGGCCGGCGCCTGGGCGCGAAGGCGCCGGGCAACCCCTTTGCGAAAATCAGGATAAAGTGGCACAGGACACCCCGTCACTGACCACGGACGGGGGTAATGGTTATCGCCGCGAATGGGTGCACGCATCCTGTCCCCTACGGCCGCCCCCGACTTTGCGGGAGCCCTGGCTTCGCCGTGAACTCCTCTTGACAGGGCCGCGTCGTTCTGGGCGAAGGGCTTGCGCCACAGGCGATTGCGGGTGCAGGCCGAATTCGGCGCGTACGGCCGTCAGTGCCCCCGTGACCCCACCGGCGCCGCGGCCGCATCGTGGCGCCGAACCTGTGCGCGGCAAGCGGTGGCAGGCGCGAGCGGACCGGCGTACCGCTCCGCAGTCACCCCCGCTCGTGGCGCCGTCTGGGCGAAGGCCCCCCGCCGGAATGACGCCACCCTGCTCCCCTTGACTGTGCGGTAGGAGCCCGCCGCCCGGGGTCGAATCAGTGGACGCTTGAATCCGGGCGCGGTCTCCCACGATCATCCCCTTCGAACGGGGACGGGAGCCCCCGGGCGCGGCCCCCCCGTCGCGCGCGGCCCGCCGGCCGAGATCCCAGCGGACCCGGCGATGGCCGGGGCGGACCTGCAAGGCCGCACCCGGTTTAGAGGTCGGCAGCGCTCCCGCTGAAAAACGGCCCTCCCGCCGTACCGCTGTCGCGAGCCGAGGCCGAGGGAGAAGCCGGCGCGATCTCGGCAGAGAGGGTGGTCCGCTTGCAGCGCAGCGATGGGACCGTCGCCGACGGCCCCACGGCACCGCCCTTGCCCTTGGACAAGCCCGGGATGTGGCGGCTGCCCGCCGCGAGCCGATGCATCCCCAAGCCCTGGGGCCGCGAGGTGTGGTGGGCGATCACCCCCCACTACATCGGCAAGTGGATGGAGGTCCGCGCCGGGCACGCCCTCAGTCTGCAGGTGCATCGGCGAAAGGTCGAGACGCTCGTCGTCGCCAGCGGCGCCGTGCGCTTCACCGTCGATGACGAGACGGCCCTGCGGGGCCCGGGTGACGCGGTCACACTGGCTCCGGGGACCGTGCACCGAATCGAGGCGGTCGAGGACGCGGTGATCTATGAGGTTTCAACGCCCCACTGGGACGACGTGGTGCGGCTGGAGGATCGCTACGGCCGCCGCTGAGGGCATTCACAGCCCGTGCCCCGCCCATCCAGCGGGGCACGGGCGCCGTGCACCTTGGGATCGGCCCCGGCGTGGCCCCGGAGCCGTGTGACGAGCGGGTGGGCCCCTCCACCCCCCGTTCGGCCACCAGCAGCGGCATGCCACGGCTTAGCGTCATGAAGGACATGGCCGCCGTCGCAGGACGCTAGAACCTGAGGGGCCCGTACCGACAGGTCCAGCGACGGCGGAGACGGGATACCGGACGGGCCGCCTGTCGAATTGCGTCGAACGATAACCAACGGGACGGAAGGACACCCCCACCGCCCGTCGAATCCTGGCGAAATCAGAGTGCCCACGGATGGGCCACTATATCGACCTTTTCCGAACGGGCAAAACCACCGCAAGGTGGTGACGCAAAGCCACGGGCCCCCTGCGGGTAGCCGGGCTGCCGAAGAAGGGGGACAGCGGACGCCCCTTTTCTTCCACCAAAAAGGGGTGTTGCTGTGTCTGGGTGGCCGCGCCGCTCGTGCCACTCCCGGGCGAGCCAGGCGGGTAACCGGCGGCTGCTGGTCACGGCACCGCTGCGCGCCGCGTGGCATCCGCTCTTATTCATCTTCCTGATCGCCGGAGCCGGTGGGATGGCCTCTTATCTATATCACATGGCTATCGGACACTTCTGGGGCGCTGCTGCGCTTGGCAGGGTGGCGGCGGTGTCTGGCTTGGCGGGCACCCTCGCCGCCCCTGCCGCCCTCGCCGTCCTGCCAGGCATGGTGGTCGTGGGAGTGGCGGCGCGGCGGCTCTGGACATTGACATGGATATCCGGACTGACGGCGGCGGCCGCCGCTGGTCTCCTGGTATTGGTAGCCTGGCACGACGGTTGGCCCGGTGCCACCGGGGCGGCACTATGGGCAGGGTCGTCCTACCCGGTGGCGGCGACGGCGGGCAGGGCCTTCGGCTCCGGCCGGCCGGTGGCGGCCACGGTGCTGGGGAACGCCGCAACGTTCGCCCGACTGGCAGCACTCCCCCTCGCCGCGGTGGTCTTCCCCGGATCCGCCGGGGGCCTCCTCGCCCTGGCCTTCGGCGGGTTGGTGGCAGCGATGGTGGCCTGCGCTCTGGCTGGCCGAACACCCCCGGGGCGCGGCGGCATGCGGACGGCGCTACCAGCCTCGGCCCTAACCAGCCTGTTCTTTGCCGTTTGGATGACGTCCGATGTGCCCATCGCCAGCAGGTTGCTCGCGCCGGGACAAGCGACGCTGTGGGCGGTACTAGCCAGTACGGCCAAAGCCCCCGGCTGGCTCACCGGACCGGCGTGGAACGCCGCGGCGGGGCGTCAGTCCACACGCCTGGGGTGGGCGGCGTGCGCAGCGGGATTGGCGATCGGCTGCCCGGTTCTGCTGGCGGCAGGCCCCCTCCTGACGGGGTTCGCCGGGGCAACACTCCCGGGCTGGCAGGCGGCGGCGGTCGGCGTCGGCGCCCTGGCCGGTACGGCGGCATACGGCATGGCCGCCATGGCGGCGCGCACGGGGCGGCACGCCTGGGCTGGGCTGGCCTTAGCTCCCGTCTTCTTCGCCGGTGCTTTGCGTCCTTTGCCGGACGGGGCGCCGCTAGCCTATGCCGGAGCTGGCACGGTGGCGCTGATCGTCACGCTGCTGCTAGCCCGGGGGGGGCGGTACCGTGAGGCCGGCGCAGATACTCCCCTTTGAGGAGCGGCTGCAGGTGGACGCCGGGAAAGGGCCTGCCCATGTCGCTCCATTGTCGGAACACGTGCCGCGCCAGCCGTTGGCGGACGGAGGCCGGGGCGAGGTGGGCCTCCACGCCCTAGGCCTCTGCAGAGCCGTCGGGCATCACTGGGAGTCCATGGTGATCGCTGCCAGATCCGCGGCCTTCTCAGGGAATGGAGGGCCCCTCCACGGCGGATGGCCGCGGGGCGAGCAGCGGCCGAGCTTGGCGCAGCGTATGGCTACCGTCGTACCGGCGGCCCGTCGGATACAGCTGAGGGCCCGATACGAGGACAACATGCAGCGGAGGGCACCCGCATTGGAGCAACCGGCTACGTTGCGTTATGCGCTGCTCTTTCCGGATGCGCTGCAGCCTGTTCATCTTAGTAAGGAGATTGGCCAGATTCCCAGCCATCTACACCGCGACCACGGGTGGCGATGTGAGATCTGGGCCACGTTTCCAGCGGACGGGCTCCCCGATATACCCGTGGTCGGTATCGGCCGAGGAATGGCGGCCGTCTGGCACGCGGCGGCGCGCGCGTCGCGGGTTGACCTGTTGCAGGTCATGCACCTGAGCCCCCTTTCGCTCGCGGCGACGGCCGCCGTGAAAGCCGTCCATCCACAGTGTCTCACCTGGGCCAAGCTGGACTACGACTCCCGGAGCATGGATCGTCTTACTCAGCGCCTGGGCCACAGGGCGTGGCGGGCCGCCTACCGTATGGCGCTGTCTCATGTGGATGTTCTCTCCGCGGAAACGGAAGAGATGACCCGCCGGGTCGCAGAAGTCGTCGAGGCTCTTCGCCCTGCGCGGGCCCCGCGCGTCGTGTGTTTGCCCAACGGCGGGATGCCGCCGAGCCGTCCCGCTCCGCCGGTGCGATCCGGGAGCGCCCTGTTCGTTGGGCGTATCGGATCGCGTCCAAAGGCCACGGAGATCTTGCTCGCGGCCTTCGCCGTAATCGCCGCCACGCTGCCGGAGGCTACCCTAGAGATGGCCGGTCCCCTGGAACCTGGGTGGGACGTCGTCATCCAGCGCTGGAGGGAGTCGGTCGCCGCCGAGGTGTCCGTGAGGCTGCAGCTTTTGGGTGAGGTGCGAGACCGGAACGCGCTCGCCCGGCTCTACGCGGGGGCCGACCTCTTCGTCCTGCCGTCTCGGTGGGAGTCGTCTGGGATCGCCATGATCGAGGCGGCCTGCCAGGGATGCTGGCTGCTCGTCTCAGACGTGGGGGCTGCCCGTGACCTGCTGCGTGTCACGGGTTTCGGAGTCGCGGTTCCCCCCGGGGACGCCCGAGCGCTCGAGCGGGCGTGGCGGAATGCACTGCACATGCGCCGTACGGCAGAGGAACGGGCTAAGGCGGCGGCGGCGGCCTTTGCGGCGTTCTCCTGGGAGGGTGCCGCCGAACGTATCGTCGTCTTACACGCTCAACTGCGGGCCCGGGACGCCGACCCAGGTCCAAACCCGTGCTTCCCAAGGTCTGCCACCGCCACCCCCGCAGCGGGGTCCGCAGATCCGCCAAACAGGGGGGAATTGCAATGCGGCGCATCGTCCGAGGTTTGAGAAAGAGCATCCTAGGTATGGGACAGTGTTGGCGCATCCCCGTCTCTAGCGAACATTGGAGACTTTCCGTGATCTATCCACCCAGGCCGACCCAGCCCGATGCCGCCCTCCTGCGCTTCTGTCTCCAGGCGGTATCGCGGGCTATGGACGTGTCATTCGCCGAGCTTGGCGCGCGGTCCGCAGGTGCAGCCAGATATCTGGAGGTGTTTCCGGGCGAACACTACAAACTCCTGGCCGGTATCGTCGGATGCCTCCAAGACGAGGGAGGCCAACTGCCGATTGTCGAAATCGGCACCTTTACCGGACTCTCGGCTCTGGCGATGGCTTCGCAACTGAGGAACGGTAAGATCACGACCTACGACCTCATGCCATGGACATCGCTTCAGAGAGATGCGGCGCTTCGTGCGGAGGATTTTTCTTCCGGCACCATCGAACAAAGAGTGGGCGACCTAGCGGATTCCCGATTTTTCTCCGAGAACGCGGCCACGCTCTCGGACGCAAGGCTCATCTTCATGGACGGTCCGAAGGACGGCGTTTTTGAGTATAGGTTCCTAAGACTTCTCCGGGCGATACCCAGAACAACAAAGTGCCTGCTCGTCATGGACGACATCCACGTATGGAACATGCTTGGGCTGTGGTCTGAGTTGGATCTTCCCAAGGTCGATATGACGTCTTTCGGCCACTGGAGCGGTACCGGTCTCTGCGTTCTGGGCGGAACGCTGCCATCAAAGTGAGTGAACAGTCAGAATGGGCTTGAGCGCATCGGCAATCATCGTCAACTGGAACGGCGACAAATGGCTTCCAGAATGCCTGGCCACATTACGAGAGCAAGAGGCCGGCCTGAGAGAAATCATCGTCGTGGACAACGGCTCTTCGGACGGGTCCCGGTCCGTCGCACGCGCACACGGGGCTCGCTGGATCTCGATGCGGCGCAACATCGGATTGGCTCCGGCCCTAAACGCCGGGGCAAGGGCGGCCACCGGCGAGGCCCTGTTGTTTCTGAATAACGACATGCGCTTCGATCGGCGTTTCGTGGGATGCCTGCTCGCCCCCCTTTCCGATCCGGGGGTCTTCGCCAGTGACGCGCTGCAGTACGACTGGGAGGGCCGACGCGTGGTGCACTGGGCCTGCCGCCTCGAGGATGCTGCGGCAGGCGAGACTTCACACCGCCCCTTCTACGGCGCATGGATCAACCAGTACAGGGTGCGCCATGTCGTCGACGTCGCGCTGGCCAGCGCCGCCGCCATGATGGTGCGGCGCGAAATGTTTGAGCAGATCGGCGGGTTCGACGACCTCTTGCCGATCAACTACGAAGATCTGGACATTTGCCTCCGAGCGTGGAGCCGTGGGTGGCGAACAGTGTTCACGCCCCACGCCGTATGCTGGCATCACGTCAGCGCCTCATCCGAGAGCCGAGCGGGCCACGCCGCGATCGTACGGGGCATCGTCATCGGACGGTTGCGTTGTGCGCTCAAGTTCGCGACCGTCCGTGGGATCGCCCTCACTTGGATCCCCATTCCCGTCGGCGACGGAGGGCCAAGCGCCTCAGAGATCAGGCGGCTCTTTGGGACCGGCCCGCGGGCCCTCTGTTCCGGCGGCGCATACGCCATGCGAACGCTTCCGGTCACGCTGCGCCAGCGTGCCGCGCTCGCCTCCCGCCCGTGGGACCGGCTCCCATTTCCCCCATCCGGGGAATACGAATCCGGTCAGAAGGACTGAAATGCCGTTGCGCAAGGTACCGCTACGCGTGATGGCCGCCGCCGCCGCCGTCGTGTGCGTCGTGATCCTTCTCCCCACTGCCGGCCATCCGTATGACCTTGCCGTGCTGACCGCCCCCGGGACGGATTGGGTGCAATGGGGCGAGCCGGCATGGCTCCTGACGAAGTTCGGGTACGAGATCTTCCTCCTCAACGTCTTGGCCCAAGGGCTCGCGGCCGCGCTGCGGGCCGTCGGCCTGGCAGGGTGGTCAGCGCTGACGGTGGCTTGGAAGCTCCCGCTCGTTGCGGCCGTGGTGGTCGGCGGCACCTGCCTACGTGGCATCGCCGCGCGGCTTGGGGAACGATCCCAGGCGCACGATCTGGCCCTGCTGTGGTGGGTCAATCCGGTAGCCCTCTGGGTCGCCGTCGGGCATGGCCAGTTGGAGCCACTGTCACTGTGCACCGTGTTCGCGGCCCTGCTCCTGATGCTCAACGGGCAGTGGTTCTGGGCCGGCGTGGTGGCCGGCATCGGTGCCGGGATCGAATACTTTCCATTGGCGGTGGCTGCGGCGCTATGGCCGCTGCGGCGCGAAGCAGGCGCCCGCGGGTGGGTCATGTTCGCCGTCGGAGTGACGTTGGCCCTGGCCGGCTCCTTCTGGCCCTTCGTCGTGGTGCACGCAGCCGCAGGTGGCCTGGTCGGACAGATGGCCTCCAGTGCCGGCCTCAACGCGTCGGAACCTTCCCTTTTATCTATCTGGGCGGCGCTACCACGACTGGCCCGGTTCTGGCCGTGGCTCGCGGCCGCGCTCGCGATCGGCTGGACGATGGCCGCACCGCGACTGGTCTCCGGCGACAGACAGGCGGCCGTCCTCACTGTTGCGGGCATCCTCACCCTGGCGGTGGTTCTGGATCCGAACGCCCTGCCGCAGTTTGCCGCCATCATTACGGCTGCCGGTCTGCTATTGGTCGCGGTAAGACCACGCACCAACGTCGCGGGCATCGTGGCTGCTGCGGCCTGCGGCCTGGTCACGTACATGATCAACGAGCCTTTCGGCGTATTTTGGTACGATGCCTACTACACCCAGCAAGTGGTCCACCTGTGGTCCTCGCCGGAGTCCGTCGCGTGGGCGGCGCGCCTGGCCTTCGCCTGTGTCCTGGGAACCCTGGCCTGGTGGGGCTATGCCTTGACGCGACGGGGCGGAGCCGTGCCATGGCACGATCGGCGCTCCGTCCTCGCGGCATCGGCGGCCGCGTGCCTGGGTTTCGGGGTGTGGGGGCTGCAGCCCGCGTTCTGGCGGGAGGTGCTGCACGGACCTGCCCAGTTGGCCGACGCACCGGGGGACCGCTCCGTCCCGCTACCGTGGAGTGAGAAGGGCCCGGCGATCACGGTCTCCATCCCGCCGCTCTGGAGACTGGACGCGAACAGCTCCAGGCTGCGTGCTTCTGTGGCCCTCGGCGTGTCGGTCCCGCCCCTGGCCGGGAGCCAGCGAGGCACGTACCGGGCGTTGCCCGGTTGGTCCCGCCGCGTATCCATCCCCTCCGTTCCCGGCGCGCAAACGCTCCGCATCACTCTCAGCGGCATCATCCCGCGCGGTATCGACCCCACCCTGGTCTTGGCCGACCACCGCTACCGTCCGACCAGCCGCCCAGTCCCCGGTTGGAGCGCCTTGGTCTACGCCGTGCCGGCTCGCGCCGTAGATGGCGCCGCCGCACTGATTCACGCCGACCCAGCCAATGTGCCGCTGAACGGCGCGCTGCGCCTCTGGTACCGCGTCAACCTGCGCACCGGGCTGGCAGCGGCATTCGTAGGGAGGCAACCGGCCCATCTGCGCTATCATGTGCAAGCGTCGGGAACTGGAACGATTCTTCTCCCGAGCCGGTCCATGCTACCCCCAGCCGTCACTGTCGTCCTCGGCGCGCGTGCGTTGCCGCACTACACTGTTCGATCCGCTGAACTGCTATGGCCGGCACAGAGCCTCCCGACCAAGCCGTGGCTGCCGTACATCGGCTGGGCATGGCTCGCGGCCCTGGGCTTGGCCATGGCCGCGGCCCGCCGCGGATCCGCCCCGTGGGGTGGTTGGTAAGTATTCGGTGAAGCACACGGGGGGAGGGATCAGAGAGAGCAGAGATGGTCGCGGAAGCGGCGATGGAGCAGGTAGAGGTAGACGTCCTTGATGGGCTTGTCCCGGAGGTGGTGGCGGTCGAGCTTGCGGCGACCCTGGGTTTGACCGACGCAGGTCCAGTTGGCGGCGCGGTAAGCGGGCGGCCCAATCCGCGGGGAGGCGACGGGCGGCCGCGGCGAGGACGCTCGATGCCAGATAGCGGACATCTGGGCGTTGTTGACCACCAGGCGAATGCGGCTTTGGCGCTGCGCCGGAGACCAACCGATGAACGTGTCGCGCGCCGCCACCTTCCAGGCGGCTGCGCCAAACCAGAGGCCGCCAAGGAGGTGGCCCCCCGTGCACCAGGTAGCGGATCTGGGCACCCGGTATGGGGTGGTATCCCAGGTAGTGTCCTATCCCTGCGCGACTTCAGGGCAGCGGCACTCAGCGACTGGCAGGGCAAGCCGCTTCGGGGCGTAGTCGGGGGGCCGCGGCACCGGGGGCTTTGTTGGGAAGCCGTGATCATGGGTCATCAGCGCGTCGCCGCCGACGAACCCCTGCTGCCGGCCGGCGACCCGCGGCGGGCGCCTCGGCCGGATGCTCCGGCTCAAGGGCTGCAGCGAGGGGGGGCGGCGATGATCGACGCTCCCGAGGGAAAGCCGTACGCCTCCCTCCCTGTCCAAGGGGGAGAGTTCCAACGTGAACGGGCCCCCACGCATGACCGCTTCGACCCTGGCAGGCTAAGCGGATGGATCGAGCTGCGCCTGGAGGCACTGACCCCCGTCACGGTGCTCAGTGGGCAGTTCGCGCTGGATGAGGCCGGAAATCCGTTCCAGGAGATGGCCCGCCATCTCGACCAGGCGTGCCTGCCGGGCTCGTCCATGAGGGGCGTCGCGCGAAGCGTGGCAGAAGCGTGCTCTCCGTCCTGTCGGCGCGGGCTCCTGCGTCCAACTCCGGCTTGCACACCGGGACCCGGGCGCGACGCGTGTCCGGCATGTCGCGCGTTCGGCTACGTCGCAGGTGCGGCGGGAGCCTAGCGCAGCCGCATCCGGGTAAACGACTTCCTCATCGAAGCGGGCGAGACCGAGCGCATCGGACTGCCGCAACTCTACACGCCACGCCAAGAGGTCCACGCGCCTGGCGGGCGGCCGCGTGGCCGCAAGTTTTTCTACCACGGTGAGACGGTGCAGAGTGGGCCAGTTCCCGTCGAGGTGGCTCTGCCGGGCTCCGTCTTCTCCGGGCGTGTCCACTTCGAGGGCGTGACCCGAGCCGAGGCCGGAATGCTGCTCTTCGCGTTGGGCCTCGACGGCAGCTTGCATTGGAAGCTCGGATACGGCAAGCCGGCGTATCTCGGGAGCCTGCGGCCGAGCCTCGTCCGTGCCCGGTTCCTGACCGGGCGGTACGGGGTGCGGGTGGGGCAGGCCGCCGATCCGGCGGACCTGGCCCGGGAGTACGCGGAGTCCGGCTGCGGGTGGGCCGGGGTGCGTGAGGCCGTAGCCGCCCTCTGTGCGGGATCAGGCTGCGTGGCGGACGCAAAATTCCTGGTCGGAAAGAGGGACACTTCTTCGGCACCGCCCTCCAGCCCCTGGCGCCAGGTGGTCGCCGCCGGGGTCAAGGCCGTGCATCCGGCGTGAGCCCGGGGCCTTGACCCCAAGGCGGCCAGGCATAGCGTCGTTCTCGGCTGTACCGCGCGGCGACTGCCATCGTGCGCAAACAGACGACAATCGCCGTGAGCCGCCACACCCCCCTCCGCCGGCAACCGATCGTGCCCTGCTGCGGAGTTTCACCGTGGGCTCCCTGGGGAATGCCGGCGTGCCGCGGACAGAGCCGGCCTGCCGGCTCGTATCCGGCCTCCGCGTGAAGCGGCCCGGGATGCGGTGGACGCAGGGTGGCGTGCAGGATTCGTCACCCTCGGCGCCACCCGCCCCTCGCCACATGGCGACTGGACCGCCTTCTGGAAAGCCCATCCTCCGCCGTCGGCGAGTTCCCCGCTTGAGGGAAGCAGCGGGTCAGGCCGGGTGCGCCCACGCGGTTCGGCTGCGCCCGCCGCGCCCGCCCCAACACCGGCCGCCCCGGCCAACCCCGCCCCCCGCCCCCCGTCTCCTGGCGGCGGCTGCCCCGGTCTGGCGGCCGCCATGCGTGCCCCGCGCCTACGCGCCATCCCCCGCCTCCGTCCGGTACCACTGCGCCTGCGCCGCGAACAACCGCGCATACACCCCGCCCCGGTCGACCAGTGCCTCGTGGGGCCCCTCCTCGACGATCCGGCCGTCCTGCAGCACGAGGATGCGGTCGGCCAGGCGCGCCGCGCCCAGACGGTGGGAGATCATGATGGCCGTGCGTCCGGTCGTGAGGTCGGCGAAGCGCTCGAACAGGGCGAGTTCCGCCAGGGGGTCCAGCGCCGCCGTTGGCTCGTCCAGGACCAGCAGGTCCGCGTCGCGGAAGAAGGCGCGGGCCAGGGCCACCCGCTGCCACTGGCCCCCGGACAGGTCCGTCTCGCCGAAGGCTCGGCCGAGGTAGCCGTCGAGGCCGCCCGGGACGCGGTCGGCGATACCGCCGAGGTCTGCCCGCTCCAGGGCCGCGCGGATGGCCACGTCGTCGCCGAGCCGGGCGAGTTCCCCGAACGCCACGTTCTCCCGCAGGGTGAACTCGTAGGCCGCGTAGTCCTGGAAGACGGCGGCCACGCGGGCCCGCGCCGCCGCTGGCGGGCGGCCGTCGAGCAGGACCGTACCGGCGTCGGGCGCATAGAGGCCCATGAGCACCTTGGCCAGGGTGCTCTTGCCTACGCCGTTCTCGCCCACGATGGCGACCCGCTCCCCAGGGGCGATGCGCACGTCCACCCCGCGGAGGGCCGTCCGTTCGGCGCCGGGGTAGGCGAACACCAGGCCCGACGCAGAGACCGCGAGGCCGTGAGCCGGGGCGCCGCCGCGGGACAGGGCCGTCACCGCGGGCCACGCTGGGCCGCCGCCTGCCCACGCGGCTTTGGCCGGGCGTTCGGGCGGAACGGGAGCTTCGGGGACGGCCGCGGGTGCTGTGACGCCCTCCGTTCCGGCCGCGTTTTCCGGCGGTGTGGCCCTCTCGCTTCCGACGGCGGCTGCGGGCTGCGCGGTGCCCGCGACCGCAACCGCGCCTCCGGGCCGCGTGGCGGTCGCGACGGCGACGTCGCCCTCCGGCAGTGCGGCGCCGCCCGCTCCGGCCGCGGGTTCCCCAGCCAGGCCGCCTGGCTGCACGGTAGCCGCGGGGGCTTGGGGCGTGATGGTGGCGCGTGCGCGGAAGTCTGCCTCCACGGGCGCGCGCGGGATGTTCCGACGGCGCCGCCTGCCGCGTGCCGCCGCACCGTCGCGCGTCGCTTCCGCCGCGTCCGCGGGCGCGGCTGCCTCCTCCGCCCGTACCCATTGCAGGAAGGCGAGCAGGTCGCTGAGGAACTGCGCGTGTTCGTCTGAGCCGCGCAGCACGCCGATGAAGGCGCTCAGCCGGCCCTCGAAGCCGAGCGCCGCCGCGGCGACGGTGACGTAGTTGCCGACGGTCAGGTGCCCGTGCAGGATGGCCCAGGCGGTGAGGAGCAGGCCTCCGACGTAGGCCAACCCCGAGACCAGGCTGCCCAGGGTCGCGGCTGCGGCCGTCCGGCCCTCGGCCGCGAGCACGTCCCGGGTGCGGGCCGCGCGCAGGTCGCGCCACCGCCCGACGAGGAGGTTGGCGGAGCCGAACAGGCGGATCTCGGCGGCCGCCTCCCGGCCGGTGAGCAGGCCCTGCAGGTGGCCGCGCACGCGGTCATCCCTGGTGTGCGCACGCTCGGCCGCATACACCGCGGCGCCGACCCGGGACTGCAGCCACACCGCGGGCAGGGTGCCCGCGACGAGCAGCGGGATGAGCCAGGGATCGATGAGGCCGAGGACGGCCGCCACGGAGATCGTCGCCACCAGCAGCTGCCCCAGGTCGGCGACCGTGTAGATCAGATCGTTCAGGCGGCCCAGGCCGGACGAGGCGCGCTGCAGGGCGTCGAAGAAGTCGCCCTCCTGGAAGCGCCGCAGGGGCACCGCCGCCGCGCGGCGCAGGATGCGGGCCTGCAGCCGGTGGAGGCCGTGGTCGCGCACGGTACCGACCGCGAGGTTCTTGAAGTTCCAGTAGAACTGTTCGATCAGGGTCGCGGCCACGTAGACGCCCAGCCAGAAGGCCACGCCGTGGGCCGTGTGTGCGGTCGCCCGGGCCGCTGCCCCGGCCCCGCGCGCGGTGTCCCCGCCGCCGGCCCGCACGGCCGCGTCCACGAAGCCCCCCATCGCCGCCGCCATCAGCGCCCCCGCCGAGTTGCCGACGACGAGTACGACGACCAGGGCCGCCGCGGCGAAGGGGCTCCCCGCGAAGAGTTCTCCGGTCACCGTCGCCATGTCGGCCCAGAGCCGGCCGCGGCGGGAAGCCTGCACCCGCACGCTCACGCGTACCACCTCGCCTGTGCCTCGAACATGCGCGCGTAGAGCCCGCCCGCAGCCAACAGCTCGGCGTGGGCGCCCTCCTCCACAAGTCGCCCCCCGGAGAGCACCAGCACGCGGTCCGCGAGCCGGCAGATCCCCAGGCGGTGGGAGACCAGCACCGCGGTCCGGCCGGCGGCCATCTCCGCGAACCGGCGGAAGACCTCCAACTCCGCCAGGGGGTCGAGGGCGGCGGTGGGCTCGTCCAGCACGAGCACCCCCGGGTCGGGAAACAGCCCACGGGCCAGGGCCAGCCTCTGCCACTGCCCGCCGGAGAGGTCCGTGCCGCCGATGTCGGGGCCGAGCAGGGAATCCAGCCCGCCGGGCAGGTCCGCCGCCAGGTCGAGCGCCTGGGCCTGCGCCAGGACGGCGCGCAGGCGGGTGCGCTCGTGCAGGGCCGGTGGCGCGGCGATGGCGACGTTCTCGGCGAGGCTGAGCGGGTAGCGGACGAAGTCTTGAAACACCGCCGATAGCCGTCCGGGGGGTGCCGCACGGGGATCGCCGCCGTCCAACGTCACGCGGCCCCGGTCGGGGAGGTAGAGGCCCAGCAGCAGCTTGGTCAGCGTCGTCTTGCCCGCGCCGTTCTCCCCGACCAGGGCCACCTTCTCGCCCGGGGCGACAGCCAGGGTGACGCCCGCCAGGGCCGGCGCGGCGGACCCGGGATAGGTGAACCAGACGTCGGCGCAGGCGAGGGCGCTGGCGGGGCCAGGGGCCCGGGCCACGGCCACGGACGGGAGCGGGGGCGAGGGGGCCATGGCTGCGCGGCCGCTTGTGCGGCCGGTCGGCCGGCCGCCAGGCGCGGCGTGTTGAGCGGCTGCGTCGCCGTCGGCAGCGGTGGGCGCGGCTGCGGCGGCGGTTGTCAAGGGGACCGTCGGCGCGGCGAGGGCACGCGGCGCGCTGGCGGGGCTACCGGCTGCGTCGCTGCCGGCTGTCGTGGACGTGCCCGGTGCGGCCGGGCCGCCTGGGCCGGCGGTTGCCGAGAGTGCGGTGGGCGCCGCGACGACACCGGCGTCGCCTGGCGCGGGACCGCCGGAGGCGGCAGGGGCAGTGGCAGCGACGGGTGGGTCCAACGTCTCGGTGCAGCGTGGACCCCAGGTCGCGCGTCCGGCGACGACACGGGGTCCACCCGTGCCCCCGGGTGCGGGGTGGGTGCCTGGGGCCCCGAAGAAGGACCGGTATTCGCGCGCATACCCCGCCTGCTCGCCCAGGGACTTGAAGGAAGAGCTCAGGGCAAAGCAGCTGCCGAAGATGCCCTCGATCGACTGGAACAGCAGCGTGTAGGTGCCCGCCGTCGCGTGGTGCAGCCCGTGCAGCACGACGATCCAGAGGGCGACCATGATGGCGGCGATACTGGCGGTGCCGGCCGCGCGCAGGCCGGTGCCGTTGCGCAGCCCTTGCAGCCGCTGGCCGTTGCGGGCGCGCCAAAAGGATGCGGACCAACGGGCGATGGCGTAGTCGGCGAGGCCGTAGAGCCGCACCTCCTGGGCGAAGGCGCGCCCCATTAACAGGCCGGCGTAGGCGTCGGCGAGGCGCCGCTCGCGCGTAAAGCGGGTGTGGATGCCCCAGGCGGCGTCGCCCATCAGGGCCCAGGCGAGGACGGTGGGCACGGTGGCGCAGAGCGCGACGGCGAGGAGCACCGGAGAGACCAGCGCCAGGGCCGCGGCGTAGCCGAGGAAGGGGGGCAGGCCGTGCGCCAGGCCCAGCACCTCGCCGACCGTGTCCGGCACGCGGCCCTCTGTCTCGGTAAGGACGCGGTGGATACGGTCGTAGTAGGCGGTGTGCTCGAAGTCGGCGAGTTCGAGGGTGGCGGCGTCGCGCATGACGCGCTCCTGCGCCGCGGGGCCCTGCCGCTCGCGGGCCAGCGTGCGCGCCCATGTCTGCAGCCCGCCGAGGCCCCGATCGGCGAGAAGGGAGCCCGCGAGCAGGCCCA
The DNA here is from genome assembly GCA_021797775.1 of Bacillota bacterium. Taxonomy (GTDB): domain Bacteria; phylum Bacillota; class Sulfobacillia; order RBS10-35; family JAJYVN01; genus JAJZZC01. The sequence continues at coordinate 110 of JAJZZC010000056.1, read as the reverse complement.
GCCAGAGCAAGGCCCCATGCGGCGCGCCGGTCTGCAGCTGCAGGGCCAGGGCGTCGACGAGGAGCTTGGTGAGCCAGAGCTGCGCCGGGACCAACAGGCCCTGGCCGAGG